>NZ_CP095481.1:2516250-2830781 GCF_023023025.1 Amycolatopsis sp. WQ 127309 | reverse complement strand
CGTTCGGCCGGTTCGAGGTGGCGGGACTCGCGTTGCCACAGGATCCCGACGTCGCGCCGGTCGAGCGCACCGGCCGCCAGGTCGGCGAAGTCGGTGACGGCGAGCGCGGTCAACGCGTCCTCGACCACCGCGGCGAGCAGTTCCTGCTTGCCGCGGAAGTGCCGGTACAGCGCCGACGGGCCGATCGCGACGGCGTCGGCGATGTCGCCCATCGCGACGTGCGGGTAGCCGCGGCGGACGAACAGCTCCGCGGCCGCGGCCACGATCAGCGCGCGGCGGTTGCGCGGCCGGGTGCCGCGAGCGGGTGCGGACAACTCAGTGGACCCCGCGGTCGTCGTCGGTCCAGTGGCGCTTGCGCAGCTCGCGCTTGAGGATCTTGCCCGCGCCGGACATCGGGAGGGCGCCGGTGAACTCGAACGTGCGCGGCACCTTGTAGCCCGCGATCGCCTCGCGGCAGAAGTCGCGCAGCTCGTCGCCGGTCGCCTCCCGGCCGTCGAGCAGCACGACGACGGCGTGCACCCGCTCGCCCCACCGCTCGTCCGGCACGCCGATCACCGCGCACGCGGCGACGGACGGGTGCTTCGCGAGCGCGTTCTCCACCTCGGCCGAGTACACGTTCTCGCCGCCGGACACGATCATGTCCTTGATCCGGTCGACGACGAAGACGTAGCCGCGCTCGTCCATGTAGCCGCCGTCGCCGGTGTGCATCCAGCCGCCGCGCAACGCGGTCGCCGTCTCCTCCGGCCGGTTCCAGTAGCCGAGCATCACGTGGTCGCCACGGCAGACGATCTCGCCGACCGAGCCGCGCGGCACCTCGACGTCGTCGACGTCGACGATCCGGACCTCGGCGTGCGGCGCGGCCCGGCCGGCGGCCCGGCGCAGCGCCGGGTCGTCGTGGTCCTCGGCAGACAGCAGCGTCGCGACCGGCGAGAGCTCCGTCATGCCGTACGCCTGCACGAAACCCGCGCCGGGAAAGGCTTTCCGGGCGCGGTCGAGCACGGCTTCGGAGATCGGCGAAGCGCCGTAGACGACGTGCTTCATCGACGTCAGGTCGTGCTTCGCGACGTCCGGGTGGTCGACGAGCAGCTGGATCATCGTCGGCACCAGCAGCGTGTCCGTGACGCCCCGGCCGCTGATCGCCTCGAGCACGCCGGCCGGGGTGAACATCGGGACGATCACGTGCGTGGCGCCGACGAGCTGCCCGGCCGCCCAGGCCGCGCCGTCGGCCAGGTGGAACATCGGCGCGGCGTGCAGCAGCTTGCCGCGGGCGGTGAGGAACCGGCCGGTGGCGAGGCTGCCCAGCGCCGACGTCAGCAGGTTGCGGTGGCTGAGCATGACGCCCTTGGGCGTGCCCGTGGTGCCGCCGGTGTAGTAGACGCCGAGCAGGTCGTCACCCCCGCGGCGCGCGTCGTCCACCGGATCGGCGCCGGCGACGAGGTCCTCGTAGCCCAGCATCCCGTCCGGCGTCGGCGTCTCGCCGATGTGGACGACCGTGGTCACGCCGGCTTCGCGCAGCTTCGGCACCATCGGGACGAAGGCGTCGTCGACGAGCAGCACGCGCGTGTCGGATTCGGTGAGCGAGTAGGCGATCTCCGCCGGGCTCCAGCGGATGTTGATCGGGTTGAGCACGGCGTTCGCCCACGGCGTCGCCAAGAGGTACTCGTGGTAACGATCGGAGTTGAGGGCGAGGATCCCGACGCGGTCACCGGCGCCGACACCGAGCTCCTTGAGCGCCCCGGCGAAACGGGCGACCCGCCCGGCGACCTCGCCGACGGTCCGGACCCGCTCGCCGAACTCGGTCATCGGCCGGTCCGGCCCTTGCTGCACGGCCTGGTGAAGGGTCTGCGTGAGGTGCATCCGCCGCTCCTTTGCGGTCCGGTCCCCTAGCGCTGATTCACATAGCCTAGCGCTGATTCACTTAGGGGACCAGACCTCGACGGCTACGAGAGCACCGGCGACGCGGCTACTCGGTGCCTTTCGGGTGCCCGGTGCTCGCCAAGACCACCCAGACGGTCCGCCTGCTCGGATCGGGGCAGTACCAGATCCGGCCGCCCGCAGTTACTTCGTACTGCCACTGATCGAGTGCCCGGCCACCGATCTCACGCGTGGCGAAGGCACCCTTCAGCTTGTGCTGGCGCGCCGGATTCTCCGGAGCCGTCGGCCGTTCGGTGAGGACGATCCACGCTTCCCACGTATTGGACTTCGCAGCCTGACAGAGGACTTCCCAGCCCTTCGCCGCTTCGGAGGTCGCGAAGCGGGCCTCCCAGCCACCAGGTCGCGCCGGCGGAGCAACGCGATCGCCGCGTTTTGCGGGCATCGCTCAGACGTCCGTGGGGCCCGGGACGGGACCGAAGTCCTCCTCGATCGGGCCGCTGAGCTTGCCGGCGAGTACCGGATCGGCGTGAATGGCGGCGGTGCTGCGCCACTCCGTGATCGTCTGGGCGAGGACCGACCACTGCCCGAGCTCCGCGGAAGCCTGAAAGGCGCGCGCGAAGTCGTGGACGAACTGCGCCTGCTCCGCCTCCGGAAGGACGTCCACCCACGGAAACTCTTCGAGAAGAGCCATCGCCGCCACGTCGTGCGGCAGGTGCGCCAGCACGTTGCGCAGCGCACGCGCCGCCGCCACCGAGCCTTCCGACGCCGAGTTCGCCCGGTCCTCCCTGGTCAGGAGCAGGGCAGCACCATCGCGACGACGAACCCTCACGTCGCCCTCGTCGGCGAGCGCAGCGACGCTCTTGGGATCACGCTGCAGCTCACTCCACTGCACCTCGGTGGTGGCCATGGCTCAATTCTGAACTTTTTCAGAAGTCTTCGCAAGCCCTATGCCCGAGGCCGGTGAGCTGAAGCTCGGTCAGAGACCGAAGCGGGACCAGGCGGCCTTCTGCGTCACGGCGTCGAGCACCGCGGATGCGGCGGCCGGGGCGCCGATGCCGAGGCGGGCCAGCAGGGGGCGCTTCGGTTCGGCCACCGAGATGTCGGCCTCCGGGTAGCGCTCGGTGATGATCTGGCGGAGGCTGCCGAGGCCGTCGATCAGGCCCAGCTCGACGGCCTTCGCGCCGAGCCAGACGTCGCCGGTGAAGAGGTCCTCGGTGTCGGTCAGGCGGTCGCCGCGGCGGTCCTTCACCCAGCTGACGAACAGGTCGTGGAGCTGGGTGTGCATCTTCTTCAGCCACTCGACGTCTTCGGGCTTCTCCGGCGAGAACGGGTCGAGGCGCGACTTGTTCGCGCCCGCCGTGTGCAGCCGGCGCTCGATGCCGAAGCGCTCCAGCAGCCCGGTGAAGCCGAAGCCGCCGCTGATCACGCCGATCGAGCCGACCATCGACGTCCGGTGCGCGTAGATCTCGTCGGCCGCGCAGGCCAGCCAGTAGCCGCCGGAAGCGGCGACGTCCTCGCAGAACGCCAGGACCGGCACGCCCTTCTCGTCGGCCAGCTGCCGGATCCGCTCGGCGACCAGGCCGGACTGCGTCGGCGCGCCACCCGGCGAGTTGATCAGCAGCGCGACGGCCTTGAGCCGCTCGTGGCCGAACGCCCTGGTCAGTGCGGACTCGACCGCGTTGAGGTTGATCGCGCCCCTGGCCAGCGGTGACGGCGACGGCGTGATCACCCCGTGCAGCTTCACCACGGCCACGACGTCCTTGCGCTCGACCCGGTCGGCCAGACCCGGGATCCGCGAAGCCAGCTTGTCCGTAACGCTCATAAGGCCAGGCTAGCCGGATTCAGCCCATGGGGAGGATGCCGGACCGGGTGCCGTTGACGCCGTTCGCCTCGGCGCCGTTGAGCTGCGCCGGAACGCCCTGCGACGGGACGTCGGCGCTGTCGTTGTCGGAGCTGTAGTCCGGCATGTTCGGGCGGACGCCGGGGACGAACTTCGGCACCCGCAGCGTCACCTTCATGCCGGCGCCGGGCGCCGTCTCGACCATCACCGCGTAGTCGCTGCCGAACACCTGCTGCATCCGCTGGCTGATGTTGCCGAGCCCGACGTGGGCGCCGGCGCTGTGCGCGTTCTTGACGTCCTTCAGCCGCCGCGGGTCCATGCCGATGCCGTCGTCCTCGACGCTGATCAGCGCCTCGGTGCCGTAGTCCTGCGCGATCACCGTGACGCAGCCGCCGCTGGGCTTGCTGGCCAGGCCGTGCTTGACCGCGTTCTCGACCAGCGGCTGGATGATCAGGAACGGCACGACGACGCTGAGCACCTCGGGCGCGATCTTCATCCGCACCTCGAGCCGGCCGCCGAAGCGGGCGTTCTCGATGGTCAGGTAGCGGTCGATGTTGCGCAGCTCCTCGGCGAGCGAGGTGAACATGCCCGACGAACGGAACGAGTAGCGCGTGAAGTCGGCGAAGTCCTGAAGCAGCTCTCGCGCCTCTTCCGGGTCCGTGCGGATCAGCGCGGAGATGGTGTTCAGCGCGTTGTAGACGAAGTGCGGCGAGATCTGCGCGCGCAGCGCCTTGATCTCGGCCTGCTGCAGCTGCTGCTTCGACTCGTCGAGCCGGGACAGCTCGAACTGCGTGCAGACGAACTGCGCGACGGCGTCGGCCATCTGCACCAGCCGCCCGCGGGTCCGGCCGACGACGATCAGCGCCGCCTCGGTCTCGCCCTCCACCAGCAGCGGCACGATCACGGCGGTCTTCATCCGGCAGGTGCCGCGGTGGTTGCAGGGCATCCGGTCGTGCGCGACGACCTCCCGGCGGTGCTTGCGGATGGCCGCGCTGATCGCGTCGACGAGGTCGACGTAGTGCTCGTTCGCCTCGCCGTCCCACGACAGCAGCGTGCCCTCGCTGTCGGTGATGCCGACGGCGACGCAGTCGAGCATCTGCAGCAGCTGGGTGGTGATCTTGTCGGCGGCGTCCTCGTCCAGGCCCGAGCGGAGGTTCGGCGCGGCTTTCGACATCCGGTGGACCGCCTGCAGCATGGCGTCCTCGACGACGCTGGCCGGCTTCCGCTGCTTGAACAGCAGCACGATCACCGCGATGCCGAGCAGCACCGCGAGGCCCCACGGAACGATCTGCGCAAGCGGAAACCCGGACACGGCGTCCATGCTCTGCGCTCGACCAACCGGGTGCAAGGCCTGATCCCACTTTCTGTTCAAACGTGACGACCGAGGGTGGGGACGACCCTACTAAGAGTCGGACAACGGCCACCCCGGTCACCGTGCGCAACACGCGGACGCGGCGTCTTGTTCCACCACATCCGGGGATATGACCAGGAAGAACGCCCTTTCGGCGGGCACCGGCCGACGGGCCGCCGAGATCGCACGCGCGGTGGCGCAGCACGTGCGGCCGAACGGGGGAATCCGGACCGTGACGCCGTGACCACACGTGTCACGCGCCGCCGGCGCTACTTCAGCAGGCGGGACATCCGGCGGTCGGCCAGCGGCTTGCCGCCGGTCTGGCAGGTCGGGCAGTACTGGAACGACTTGTCGGCGAAGGAGATCTCGCGGATCGTGTCGCCGCAGACCGGGCACGGCAGCCCGGTGCGGGCGTGCACGCGCAGACCCGACCGCTTCTCGCCCTTGAGCCGCGCCGCCTTCTGGCCGACCGAGCGCTCGACGGCGTCGGACTCGATCTCGTGGATCGCCTCGGCGAGGACCTCCAGCGCGCCTTCGTCGAGCTTGCCGATCGTGGCGTACGGCGAGAGCTTCGCGCGGTGCATGATCTCGTCGGAGTAGGCGTTGCCGATGCCGGCGAGCAGCGACTGGTCGGTCAGCGCCCACTTCAGCCGGGTGTTCCTCCCGGCGAACAGCTCCCGCAGCTGCGTGGCGTCCAGCGCCAGCGCGTCCGGGCCGAGGCGGGCGACGCTCGCGATCTCCTGCGGGTCCTTGACGATCCACACCGCGAGGCCCTTCTTGGTGCCGGCCTCGGTCAGGTCGAACCCCGGCCCGGTGGCGGACTCGAGGTGCACGCGCAGCGAGATCGGGCCCTTGCCCGGCTTGAGCGGGGTCGCGGACAGCCCGTCCGACCAGCGCAGCCAGCCCGCGCGGGCCAGGTGGACGACCAGGTGCAGGTCACCGGCGACGACGTCGAGGTGCTTGCCGTGCCGGGTCGCGCCCGTGATCTCGCGGCCGTGCAGGTCGGTCCACGGCGGGGTCGCCGTCTTCAGCACGCTCAACGATGCGACATCGATCCGGAAGATCGTCCGGCCGACCGCGTTCTCCCGCAGGAAGTGGGCCAGCGCTTCGACCTCGGGTAGCTCGGGCATGCCCCCAGTCTCACCCTTTCGGCCGCAAACCGGTACCGGCTACTCGACCGGGTGCAGCGGCCCGTCGAAGTCCGGCAGCGAGTGCCGCTGGATGGTCTTGGAGATCTTCTTGACCTCGCCCTGCACGGTGAACATGCCGCGGATGGTGCCGACCCAGCGCTCGGACGGCCGGTCGCCGGTCATGTCGCCCTCGGTCTCCGCGACGACCGTCCACGGCCGGCGCAGGATCCACCGCAGGGGGAAGAACAGCATGATCAGCAGCAGTCCGAGCAGCACCCACGCCGGCACGCTGACCTGGTCAGGCGTCCAGACCACGAGGATCACGGCCAGCAGCACGGTCACGACGATCATCGCGATGCCGGGGCCGTAGCTGCCCGCGACGTCGTGCTCGAAGTCGTCGGCCGTGGCCGGGGCCCGCCATTCCATCTGGGCACGGACCACCCAGTCGCGGCCGTCTTCGCCGCGCACCAGCCGGTTCATTCAGTAGCCTCCCGGGCCGCCCGCAAGATGAGCAGCACAACGGTACCTTGCGCGGCCACACCCGCGCGAGAGCGGAATCGGACATCCCGCCGCGCGGAGTTGATCACCGCTGTTCAGGAGCCCGACGATGTGAACGCGGTCGAATCCGACGATTCGCCCGAATCGGTGACTTCGGTGCTGCTGCTCGGGCACGGCTTCCCCGACGTCGGCGTCACCGAGGTCGAGGGTTCCGCGGTCGCGGAGTCGCCGCCGGAGGGCTCCGGCTTGGTCGTCACGGTCGGCGAACCCGTCGGGCGGTCCGTCGACGACAGCTCGGGCGCGTCGGCGCTCTCCGGCTCGTCCGGGTCGTCGGGGTCACTCGACTCGGTGATGGTCAGGTCCGGGCTCGGCGTCTCCGTGTCGAGCCGCGGCGACGTCGAGGAGTGGTCGGGCGCGCTGAACGTCGAGGGGGCTTCCTCGTCGTCGCGCGGGGCGACGAGCCCGCCGGTCCCGTTGCCGGTGTCCCCGGAGGTGGTACCGCCCGGGACGTCGCCGCCGCCCGGCACGCTCGGCACCTCGTTCGCGCCGAGCTGCCGGTGCCCGGTGCTGCGGGCCGCCCGGCCCGGGACGGTGATCCCGGTACCGCGGCCGTTGAGCACGCCGATGCCGATCCGCGGGTCCTGCTGCGGCTGGGGCGGCGGCTGCTGGTGCGTCTCGCTCGGCGGCGCGACCACGAGCTCCGGCGCGCCGCCGGTCAGCCCGACGTCCTGCACCGGCGTCGAGCCGAACAGCACCGGCCCGGCGGCGACGCCGACGGCCCCCACGGCCGCGGTCGACGCCAGCGCGAGCCCGATCTTGACCTTCGAGCCGACCAGGACGCCCTTGACGGTGGCGCCGAGCCCGGCCAGCACGCCGCTGCCGCTGACCGCGGCACCCGCGGCCGGCACCAGCAGCACCAGCACGCCGGCGTGCGCGCGCAGCGACGAGCAGACGTCGCGCAGCTCGTCCTGGGTGGCGCGGCACGACGGGCAGCCGTGCAGGTGCGCCTTGATCCGCTCGGCCTCGGCCCCGGTGACGCTGCCCGCGGTGAAGCCGCCGAGCTTCTCGACGACCGCGCGGCACGAGTCCGGCCCGCGGTTCACCGAAAGGTGGGCCTGCAGGTAGGCGGCGCGCAGCCCCTGGCGGGCCCGGCGGGCCAGCGCCGCGGTGGCGTTGGCGCTCAGCCCGAAGTGGGTGGCGACCATGGCGGGCTGCTCGCCCTCGACCTCGGTCTGCCACAGCACGGTTCGCCAGCGCTCGGGCAGGCTGGTGAACGCCGTCGTGATCAGCGTGTGCTCGGCGGTGCGGGCGTGGGTGTCCGCCCCGGCGCCGGCGCGGAAGTTCAGCTCGTCGTCGGAGACCGGGACGTCGCGGCGGGCGCCGTGCCACTCCCACGACACCCGGCGGGCGACGGTGAGCAGGTAGGCGCGGACGTAGTCCCGGGGACCGGACCCGCGGCGCAGTGCCTGCAGCACGCGGAAGAACGTCTCCGCGGTGATGTCCTCGGCCTCGGACCGGTCGGACGCCAGGCTCTGCGCGAGTCTCCGGACGGCGGCGGCGTGCAGCTCGAACAACTCCCCGAACGCGGCGTCCTCACCGTTTCGAAGTCGATGCAGCAGCGCTTGCTCGTCGGATTCCGAGGCCGCTGGTGGCGGCACAGTGCCCAGCTCGGTCATCCGGCCCGGCACCTCCTCCCCGAAGGTCTCCCCATTCGGTCGAATGGGGACACCATACGGAGGGAATCAGCCGTCGTCACCCCTTGTACGCCAGCTGTGACACCGAAGCACCGGGTCAGGGCACCGGGGGACCCGCTCATCGGAGCAATTCAGGCAGGGTATAGAGTTCATCTCACAGCAGCCGCAAGGATGCTGTACGCGGATGTAGCGCAGCTGGTAGCGCATCACCTTGCCAAGGTGAGGGTCGCGGGTTCGAATCCCGTCATCCGCTCGAGTGCGAGAGGGCTGTATCGGCAGAAAGCGCCGATACAGCCCTCTCGCCGTTTCACCCGGGGGCCGAGCCCCCGGACCCCCACGGTGCCTTCCTTGGACTTACGGGGCTACCGCGCTCTCTCGGGCTCCCCTGTCGCTGCCCTCCGGTGTTCCGGTGGGTGCTACTCCTTGCGTCTTTCGGTCCATTGTCTGGACCAATGGCACCAGTACCCCGCCTGCGAAGTTCGGCCGGACAGTGGTCTGAACCATTGCCGTGAATTCTTCACACTTCTGGGGTACCTGTTGTGAGAGGAGTCACATGGTCAAGAAGCTCGTCCTCGCCGTCGCAGCCGCTCTCGCCCTTCCGCTCCTGTTCACCGGTGTCGCCTGGGGCCACGGCTACACCACCACCCCGCCCAGCCGGGCGTACAAGTGCAGCACCGGCGCCGTCACGAACTGCGGCGCCATCCAGTACGAACCGCAGAGCACCGAAGGCCCGAAGAACTTCCCCAGCGGCGGCCCCGCCGACGGGAAGCTCTGCTCCGCCGGCGTCTCGCGCTTCGCCGAACTCGACGACCAGCGCGGTGGCACCTGGCCGGCCACGAAGCTCACCAGCGGGGCGACCTACACGTTCAAGTGGACGCTGACCGCGTCCCACGCGACGACGTCGTTCCGGTACTTCGTCACCAAGAACGGCTGGAACCCCTCGGCGCCGCTCACCCGGGCGCAGCTGGACACCACGCCGTTCCTGACCGTGCCCTTCAACGGGCAGCGGCCCGGCAGCTCGGTGTCGCACAGCGGCAAGCTGCCGTCCGGCAAGAGCGGGCGGCACATGATCCTCGCCGTCTGGGACATCGCCGACACGGCCAACGCGTTCTACCAGTGCTCGGACGTTACTTTCTGACCTGGTTCGTACCGGTTCGGCAGCGGTTTTCACTTCGTGTTCCGCTCGCGTTCCCGGTTGCCACCTTTTCGGGTGACAACCGGGAAACGAAGGTGTCAGCCATGACCGAACTGACTCGTCGTCGTCTTCTCGGATCTGCTGCCGGGGTCGCCGCCACCGCGGCCGCGGCCACCCTGATGCCCCCGAACGTCCAGCGCGCGCTCGCCCAGGGCGCCCCGAAGCACGGCTCGCTGCGCGACATCGAGCACGTCGTGCTGCTGATGCAGGAGAACCGCTCGTTCGACCACTACTTCGGCACGCTGTCGGGTGTCCGCGGGTTCGGCGACCCGCACGCCGCGCGGCTGCCGAACGGCAAGCCGGTGTTCTACCAGCCGGACGCCGAGAACCCGGCGGGTTACGCGCTGCCGTTCCACCTCGACACGCACGCGACCAACGCGCAGAAGATCCCGTCGACGTCGCACGCCTGGCAGGTCCAGCACGACGCCTGGAACGGCGGCAAGATGGACGGCTGGCTGCCGGCGCACCGCAAGGCCGACGGCAAGAACGGCCCGTACGTGATGGGCTACCACACCCGCGCGGACCTGCCGTTCCAGTTCGCGCTCGCCGAGGCGTTCACCATCTGCGACAGCTACCACTGCTCGGTGTTCGGCCCGACCTGGCCGAACCGGATGATGTGGATGACCGGCACGATCGACCCGGACGGCGAGTACGGCGGCCCGATCCTCGACAACAAGGCGCCGGCCGGCGGCTACACCTGGACGACGTACGCGGAGCGGCTGCAGGCGGCCGGCGTCAGCTGGAAGGTGTACGAGCAGACCGACACCTACGGCTGCAACATGCTGGAGAACTTCGCGAACTTCAAGAACGCGCCCGCCGGCTCGCCGCTGGCGGTCAACGGCCTCACGCACCGCCCCGAAGGCCAGTTCGAGTACGACGCGCGCAACGACAAGCTGCCGACGGTCTCCTGGATCATCTGCACCTCGACGGCGTCGGAGCACCCGCAGTACACGCCGGCCGAGGGCGCGGCGTTCGTCGCGTCGAAGATCGACGCGATCGCGGCGAACCCGGAAGTCTGGGCCAAGACGGTCTTCATCCTCAACTACGACGAGAACGACGGCCTGTTCGACCACGTCGTCCCGCCGACGCCGCCCGCGGGCACGCCGGGCGAGTTCGTCACCAAGACCTCGCCCGGCGGCACCCCGGGCAACGGCCTCCCGGTCGGCGCGGGCTACCGCGTCCCGGCGATCGTCATCTCGCCCTGGACCGCGGGCGGCTGGGTGTGCAGCGAGAACTTCGACCACACGTCGACGCTGCAGTTCCTGGAGAAGGTGACGGGCGTGGCGGAGCCGAACATCTCGCAGTGGCGCCGTCGCACCTTCGGCGACATGACTTCGGCGTTCCGCTTCAACGACCACAAGGCCCAGCCGCCGGTGCTGCCGGACACGTCGGGCCCGCTGACGCTGTCGCGCTACGAGGCGGCGAACCTGCCGGCGCCGACGTTCCCGGGCACCGGCCAGAAGCCGCCGAAGCAGGAGCCGGGCGGCCGGCCGCGGGTACCGCGCCACTGAGTTTTGCGGACGGCCACCCTCTTTCGCGAGGGTGGCCGTTCCCCGTTTAGACGGTGGTCTTGTAGGGATCGTGCTCGGCGAGCAGCTTGTCGAGCCGCGCCTGATCGACGCGGGAGACGACCGAGGTCTCGTCCTGTCTGTCCCGCACGCACTTGGCGAGGGTGAAGGCCGAGGTGACCAGGTAGAGCATGCCGAGGGCGAGGAACCCGCGAACCCAGCCGTTGACGGGCAGGTACACGATCCCGCCGGTGACGGCGGCCAGGGCGAGCCCGAAGGAGAGGGCGGCCTGCGCGTAGAACGCGGTGGTGGTGGGTGACGCTGCGGACGAACCGGACTTGGTCATGCGACCACGGTCTCGCCACGGGGCCACGGGTGTCTTGAGCAGTACTACTCAGCCCGCATTGCGATGCGGCTACACAACCCCCGCGCGCGTAAGCAGCCCCCACCCTCCCTGGGGGGCGGCCCCGCTTCCAGCGTATCGGGGGCCGCCGACAAAGCCGGGGGACGAGACGGGATCCGGCGGGCTTGTCCACATTCGAGCGGGCCTGTGGACAGCGGCGCCGTGCAAGCGGATCCGGCGGCGGCGCTGGGCGAGGACTGCGGCTACAGCTCGTAGACGTCCAGGACTGTCGGGGCCACCGGGGTCAGGTGTGGGTCTTCGCGCTCCGTCACCTGGCCTCGGGCCATGCGGTAGACGCGGAAGTCGTTGTCGTGCTCGGTGTCCTGGTCGTCCCAGACGTGGAGGAGGCCGTACGAGCCCGCGGCCAGCTCGCCGACCCTGGTGAACATCTCCAGGAGGTCCGGGGCCAGCTCGCCGCCGTGTTTGTCGAAGCCGCCGAAGTGGAGCATCGGCATGCCCGCGCTCCAGCGGAGGTCGACCAGGTCGAAGTCGCCCGCGTCGCGGATGGCGCGGTGCACGCGGTCGACCAGGCGCTCCAGGAGCGCCGCGTCGTCATCGCCGCTCGCGGTCGCCTGGATGGTCACCCAGCCGTGGTATTCGAACACCTGCACAACGGTAGCAAGAGATCAACCAGCGCAGATGCCGGGCTCAGCGGGCCAGCGCGGACGGCTTCCCGTCGCGGCGCAGGACGTTGCCCAGCGCGCCTTCGCCGAGGCGCTCGAACGCCGAGACCAGGGGCTCGCCGAACACGCAGAGCGTGCGCTCCCACGGGTGGCCGAGGGTGCCGTAGGAGAAGTCCGGGGCCAGGAACAGGTGGTAGTCCGCACGCGGGAACACCGGCACCGGCCAGCGCGCGCCCGGGGTCATCCGGTGCGGGCGGACGCGGTAGGACTGGTGCTGCCAGTGCAGCGCCCACAGCCAGTCTTCCGGGCCGCAGACCTCGCGGAACGCGGCCAGCGCGATGCTCGCGACCTGGTGCTCGTCGACCGCGTACGGGCCGAGGCGGAACTCCGCCGACCCGCGGTCCAGGTCGCCGGGCGACAGGTCCCACGTGCGCGACGGCGCCGGCTCGCGGAACCCGGGCCAGGCGTGGGCGTAGGTGCTCGGCAAGAACGCCAGCTTGTCGTACACCCAGTACCAGGCGGGCTCGTCGGCGACGCGGGAGACGGCTTCCCAGGCTGCATTCACTTTTCGACCTCTGACTTGGCCAGGCACGAAAGAACACGCGAAAGCTTCGTGTTCGGCCTCCGGTTTGTCCAGTCCTCGTCCGCTCCTCGCGAACTGTGTCACTCGACCGGGTGGGTTCTGTCAGGTTGTCACCATACGGGTCGTCCCTGTGCATGGGGCCTGCGTCGGCGACGGCGAGTGGTGGCGAGCCGGCTCAGACGACGACGTAGCCCAGCAGGAATTCCTTCTTCTTGCCTTCGCAGCCGGCGTCCAGCGAGTCGAAGTGGCTCGCGCCCGCGTTGCAGCGGTAGAGCGCCCGCGAACCGGACCACGTCGGCGGGTCGGCGTAGACGTAGCCGAGCAGGCCGAGCGCCTGCTGGCCCTCGCACTTGCCGCTCTGGTCCGGCGAGGTGAACCAGTCCTTCTTGTCCTTCACCTTGCAGGCGAACAGCTTCCGCGTGCCGGGCTCGGCCGACGCGACCAGCTCCCCGAAGAGGCCTTCCTTGGTGAAGCCGGCCGGCGCACCGACCTTCTTCGTCCCGCTGAAGTGGCCGCCTTCCGGGTGGTGGAAGCGGACCAGCGGCACCTTGACCGGCTCCGGCTTCCCCGCGGTCGACGACGGCGTGGTGGAACTCGCGGACGGCGTGGGTTTCTTGCTGCTGCTGTGTTTTGTGGTCGTCGGCGGCGCGGACAACGTCGGCGTGGGGCCCGGCGCGCCCGCGACCACCGGCGTCGAGCTGTCCGGCTTGAAGAGGAAGATCGCGCCGAGCGCGGCGATCACCGCGACCGCCACCCCGGTCAGCACCAGCGGCAGCCGCCGCTTCCGGTCCGCGGTGGCCGGCACCGCCTGGAAGGTGGTCGTCGGCAGGTCGGCCGGCTCCACGACCCGGGTCTGCGCAACGACCCGGGTCTGCGTGCCGGTGCGCGCGGATTCCAGCAGGCGCCGCGTTCCGGCCGCGGTCAACCGGTCCGAAGTGGACTGGGTGAGCAGCCCGAGGACGGCGTCGGCGAGCGGGCCGCGGCAGCGTTCGAGCACCGGCCGGTCGTACATGATCGCGTGCAGCGTCGCGGCCGTTGTCGTGCGCTGGAACGGCGCCCGGCCTTCGGCGGCGTGGAACAGCGTCGCGCCGAGCGACCAGAGGTCGGACGCCGGTGACGGGCCGGCGCCGGCGAACAGCTCGGGCGGCATGTAACCGGGCGAGCCCATGATGCCGCCGGTCTGGGTCAGGCCCGGGTCGTCCATCGCCCGCGCGATGCCGAAGTCGGCGAGCTTCACGCGGTCGCCGGGCAGCACCATGATGTTGCTGGGCTTGACGTCCCGGTGCACGATCCCGGCCGCGTGCGCGCTTTCCAGCGCGCTCAGCACCTGCAGGCCGAGCGCGGCGACGCGCTCGTTCGCCAGCGGCCCCTCGCGGCCGACGACGTCGGCCAGCGTCGGCGCGATCACCAGCTCCATCACGATGAACGTGGCGCCGTCTTCGCTGACGACGTCGTACACCGTGACGACGCCGGAATGGGTGAGCCGCGCGGCCGTGCGGGCCTCGCGCAGGACGCGCTCGAGGTGCACCGGCGACGCGCCCGGCGGCGTGGCCAGCTCCTTCAGCGCCACCGGCCGCCCGAGGAACTGGTCCTCGCCGCGCCAGACGACGCCCATTCCGCCCCGGCCCAGTTCGGCCGAAATCGCGTACCTGCCCGCGACAAGTCTCATTCGTCGCCCCCCTGAGCTCGGGGCGATGCTGTCATATCCGAGGCTTCGCCCCGGCCGGGGGCTCCGCCACCCGGAACCCCCGAAAGACGCGTGCGAGGGAGGCACTGAGCGAAACCAGCGCCTCCCCCGCTCTCAGGCGACGTCCCAGAGGGTCAGGAACGCCGAGGCCTCGCTGCGGGCCCAGGGCCGCAGCCGTTCGCGGTCGCGCGGGGTCAGCTGGAACTCCTTCGCCCGGCGGACGTCGATGACCAGCGCCTCGCCGCCCGGCAGGATGTCCGGCATCGCCTGCTCCAGCACCCACAACGCGAGCTGGGCCGACGACTTGGTCAGCGTTTCCTCCTTGAAGTACAGCCAGGTCGCGTAGCGCCGGCCGTCGCTCTTGCGGAGCCCGATCTGCGGGCTGACACCGATCTCCAGGTCACCCAGCCGGCAGCGGCCGCGGCCGACCTCGATGAGCCGGGGCGACTTGCGGCCGAGGTAGCGCAGCCAGCCCTCTGCGATGGCGCTGTAGTGCGGCTTCGTCCGTTCGTCCGCCGCGTTGACGAGCGCCCGGAGCGCCACTTCGTCCTGGTTCGCCGCGCGTCCCGACCGCACGGCGTTGGCCGCCCGCCGGTAGTAGTTGAACGCGGCTCGCGCCGGGTCCTCGTACAACCGCCGCTGGCGCCGCACGAACGACGACCGCGACGGACCGGAACTGGCGCTGTAGCCCACGAATGTGGGCAGGGTGATGTAGGCCATGGCCCTGCCTTCCTCCATCACACCACCCGCGGTTGCGAGCGGCATCTCCCCTGTACAACGCCAATTTTAGAACATACGTACGACAGTTTCGGGGGCCTGACGGGTGACGCGGTGAGGTTGGCCGGCGGGACTCCCGAAATCCGGCGACTTGCGCTACGTTGCCGATCAACCTCAAACCGCAACCTCGCTGGTCGGCAGCCCGTGCCAGACTGATGCCCCGAATGGTGGATGGGGGTCCAAGGATGAGCTGGCAGGAAGAGCTTCGCCGCCTCGACGCGGAGCTTGCCGAAGGTCGGATCGAGCCCGCTGACCACCGCAAACAGCGGGACGAGCTGCTCGCACAGGCCTCCGGTTCGACGGTTCCGTCACCGGTTCCGTCCCCGCTACGCCGTCCGGGTGAAGCCTGGCGGAGCACCAACCCCGCCGGCCACCCCGCACCGGCCCCGCAGGGCCCGCCGCCGCAGCGCATGGAGTCGCCGCGGCCGATGGTGCCGCACGCGCACGCGCAGCGGCCGCACCCGCCGTGGCAGCGCACCGGGCTGCCGAAGGCGATGTCGACCAGCAGCGTGCCGGCCCTGCCGGACCACATGACCACCGCGCCGAGCCCGGCCGACATCACCCCGACCCGCTACCTGCGGGTCGACGGCCAGGTCGAGCAGCCGCCCGGCAGCCGGTTCCCGCCGATCACGCCGCCGGGCGGCGAGACCCAGCAGCACGAGACCGAGCCGGACGACGAGGGCCCCGGTAAGCACCGGTGGGGCGTCGACGACGAGGAGTCGTCCGGGCGGACCTGGACGACGTGGCCGTTCATCGCCCTCGGCGTGCTGGTCGTGCTCGGCATGATCATCGGCGGGACGATGTGGCTCGGGAAGGACGACCCGGCGCCGAACGCGCTGACGACGTTCACGCCGAGCGTGACGCAGCCGCCGGCCGCAGCGGCCCAGCCGCAGCTGGAGGACCAGGTCCCGCCGCTGCCCGGCGTGCAGCACCCGGAGAGCTCGACGATGTCGCTGGCCAAGGGCCTCGACCTGAACCTCTACCCCAAGGAGACCGCGCAGGTCTTCTCGCAGCACGGCGTCACGCAGCTCGTCTACCGCGCGTCGAACTCCGGCGACACCGGCTTCCTCGCCTACGCGATCCCGACGGAGAACGAGGACGGCGCGAAGGCCGTCGTCGACTACCTCCGCGCCGCCGCCGACGCCGGCGGGTTCAAGCCGCTCGCCGCCGACGGGAAGATCGTCAGCGGCCGCAGCGGCGAGCAGCGGATGGACGGCACCTGGTACACCTCGGGCAAGGTCGCCGTCGTGCTCTGGGCGTCCCTGCCGTTCGACCAGGACAAGGCCGGGCTGAAGACCAGCCTGGACAACGCGCTCGCCGTGTTCCAGAAGGCGTTGCCGCCCAGCTGATCACGACCCGTCGAGCACGCCTTCCAGGGTGCGGCGGGCGACGTCCGCGCCGAACAGGCGGTCCACCACGGTCTTGCCCTCTTCGGACAGCCGCTGCCACAGCTTGTCGTCGTCGAGCAAGGTGACGATCTCCTCGGCGAGCTCCTCGGCCGTGCTGCCGACGAGGACGTCCCGGCCGTGCGTCAGGTGCATGCCCTCGGTGGCGAGCGGAGTGGCGACCACGGGAACGCCGTACCCGAGGCTCTCCCCCAGCTTTCCCTTGACGCCGGCGCCGAAGCGCAGCGGCGCGACGACGGCCCGGGCCTCGCGGTAGGCGCCGTCCAGGTGCTGCACCCAGCCGCGGACGACGACGCCGTCACGCTCGAGGTCGAACACCTCCTGCGGCGGGTTGCTGCCGACGATCTGCGCGACCGCGTCCGGCCGGCGGCGCCGCACGAGCGGCATGATCTCGGTCGCCAGCCAGCGCGCCGCGTCCCGGTTGGGCAGGTGGTCGAAGCTGCCGACGAACAGCACCCCCGACCGTCCTTCCGGGACGGCCACCGAGCCGTCGGCGTGGTGCACGTTGGACAGCACCTCGACCCGCGCCGACGGCACGAGCTCGCCCAGGAGCGCACGCTCCACATCGGACACGACGAAGGTGACGTCGGTGGCGCGGGTCAGGCCCAGCTCGGACTCCCGCAGCACCTCGGCGCGGCGCCGCAGCGTCAGCTCCTCGCGGGTGTCGCCGAGCCGCGCGGCCAGGTCGGCCTGCCGGTTGAGCCGGACGAAGTGCAGGTCGACGGTGTCGTAGGCGATGAGGCAGTCCGGCGCGTGCTCGCGGACCTGCTCCAGCAGCTGCCACGCGACGTGCGGCCGCGACAGGATGGTCAGCTTCAGGTCGGCGCCGGCCTCGCGCAGGAACTCCTGCTGCTCGCCGAGCCCGGTGACGACCGTGACGCCCGCGCGGTACAGCGCGCCGGCGTACGGCTCGGGGAGCGCGTTGTTGAGCGGCATGAACACGACGCGGTGGCCGAGCCCGACGAGCAGCTCGAGGATCCGGAACATCCGCACCGAGCCGGAGTCCTTGTCCGGCATGGGCACCTGGTGGTCGGCGACGAGCACGGTGCCGCCGCGGTGGCCGTCCTTCGTGCGCTGCCGCCCGGCCCACACCGCGCGCGGGCTCGCCTCGGGGAAGTGGTCGCGCAGCTGGACGCTCCACTTGTCGACGAAGACGCCGCGGTTGAGCTCCTGGTGGCGCTTCACGCCGGAGGAGACGTCCGTGCCGTTGGTGATGCCTTCGTGGTGCACGACGACCGACGCGGGCTGGACCATCGTCCGGTACCCGGCCGCCCGCACGGCGAACGCGAGGTCGGTGTCCTCGTAGTAGGCGGGCGAGAAGCGCGTGTCGAAGCCGCCGACGCGCTCGAACAGGTCGCGGCGGACCAGCAGGGCCGCGCCGGAGCAGTAGTCGACGTCGCGCAGGGCCTGGTACCAGGGCGCGTCCGGTGACTGCAGCCTGCCGTAGTTCCAGCCGGTGCCGTCGGCCCAGATGATGCCGCCGCACTCCTGCAGCCGGCCGTCCGGGTAGACGAGCTTCGAGCCGACGAGCCCGACGTCCGGGCGGGTCTCGACGACGCCGACGAGCTCGTCGAGCCAGCCCGCCGTGACCTCGGTGTCGTTGTTCAGGAAGAAGATGAAGTCGCCGCGGGCGTTCTCGGCGCCGAGGTTGCAGGCGCCGACGAACCCGAGGTTCTTCGGCGCGCGGACCAGCCGGATCCCGGCGCAGCCGGCGACGCGGTCGGCGGAGTCGTCGCGCGAGGCGTCGTCGACGACGATGACCTCGAACGGCGTCGAGGGCAGGTGCCGCTGGATCGAGTCGAGGCAGCCGCGGGTGAACGGCCAGTTGCCGTAGACCGGGATGACGACGCTGACGATCGGCTGGTCGCTGATGGTCACCGCGACCGGGCCGGGCACCGCGGCGGGCTGGCCGGGCAGGACGCCGGCCGGGCGGCCGAGCGTCGTCTCGTAGAGGTCGCGACGGCGGGTGCCGCGGGGCGCGAACTTCTCGATCGAGCCGCGGTACTTGCCGATCGCGCGCTGCACGAGCGCGGACGTCTCGGAGCGCAGCTTCTCGTTCTCCGCGGCGAGCCGGCCGATGGTCTCGGAGAGGCCGGAGTTGTTGCTCGCCAGCCACTCCAGCCGTTCGCTGTCGTAACCGGACTTGCGCTGCAGGCGGCTCAGCTCGCCGGCCGCGCGCTGCCGGTCTTCGCGGGCGCGCTCGGCCTGGCGCAGCGCCTCGTCGCGTTCGGTCGCGGTCAGCCGCTCGGCGGCGGTGACCTCCGACAGCCGGGCGGTCAGCTCGGCGACGGACGCGCTCGCCTGCGCGCGCTCGGCCTCGGTGCGGCCCAGCGCGTCACGCAGCCGGCCGGCCTCGGCGGCGGCTCGCGCGACGAGCGTCAGCTTCGGGTCGACCATGGCGGACGTCGAGGGCACGTCGATCGGCTTCGCGGAGGCGACCGAGACGAAGTAGGTGTGCGGCGCGCCGGTTTCGACGACCCAGCCGTCGGCGTCGTCCTGCTGGACGGTGAGGACCTCGGCGCCGGAGCCGGCCCCGCCGTCGTGGATCAGCGAGCCGACGGCGACGTTCTGGCGCAGCACCACGACGTGCTCGAAGCTGCCGGCGAGCAGCGAGCGGAACGCGGACTCGGTCAGCTCGTGCACGTGGTACGGGTTCTCGTTGCCGTGGTCGTGCGTGTAGACCTCGATGTCCGGCGTGCTGCAGAGGAAGACCCCGCCCGGCGCGAGCCGGGCCGTCACCAGCTCCATCAGCTTGTCCTGCGCGTCGACGTGCTCGATCGCCTCGAAGCAGGTGATGACGTCGAACGTCTCGCCGTCGAGGGCCTTCGGGTCGGTGATCGAGCCGACCTCGAAGCGCGAGCCCGGGTAGCGGGTCCGGGCGTGCTCGACGGTCCGCGGGTCGATCTCGAGGCCGACGACCTCGGCGGCCGTGCGCGCCAGCAGCGCGCCGCCGTAGCCCTCGCCGCTGGCCAGGTCGAGGACGCGCTTGCCGGCGACGAACCGGGCCGCGAACGCGTAGCGGTGGTAGTGCTCGTAGATCACCTGGAGGTCGTCGGTCCACGGCACGCACCGCTCGCCGGTCCAGTCGATCAGCCGCTCGGCGCCAGTCCCCTTGCCCATGCCGGGCAGATTAGCGGCCCGACCAGCACCGCCGGGCCGGACCTCAGTTTTCGATCCGTTCGAGCAGCGACAGCCCGACGAGGATGTAGGACAGCGTCCGCCGGTCGCCGCCGAGCCCGGCGGTCAGCGACCAGTCGGCGTCGACGGACAGCCGCACCTGGCGGTGGGCGTCGAGCCGGACCGGCAGGACCTGCTCGACCAGCCCCGGTCCGACGTCGGCCTTCGCGACCGGGACGCCGTCCACGGAGACGGTGACGCCGCCGTGCTCGGTGGCGTCGTCCGGCAGGTAGGTGCGCAGTTCCAGGGCACCGACGGCGGTGGTCGGCAGCAGCGGGAACTCGATCGACGGCGCCGCCCAGTCGTCGTGGTAGAGCCCGTTGATCCGGCCGGTGACGATCCCCGCGCCGCGCACGAGCCGCTCACCACCCGTGCCGCCGGGGCGGAACGACGCGCGACCCGCCGGATCGACGACGCGGGTGTCGCGAACGGACCGTTCGGGCGTCCGGGTGCCGTGCACGCGCAGCGGCTGCGGCGTCGGGTGGAACAGCGCGGTCAGCCGCGTCCCGGTGACGACCCCGAGGTCGAGCAGGGCGTCGTCGAGCACGCCGACCTGGTCGAGCAGCTCGACGTGCCCCGGGTTGTCCAGGTCGACGTTGTGGCCGTAGATCCGGTCGACGAACGGGTCGATCACGTTGCCGTAGGGCAGGAACAGGCTCGGGTGCAGGTGGTCGAGCAGCACCGGCAGGACGTCCTGGGCGCGGATGCCCTCGAAGCCGTCGGCCGCGCAGTCGATGTCGACGAACTGCTCGTCGACCTGCCCGGTCAGCGCGTTGCGGCGCAGTTCCGGCGGCAGCGTCGCCCAGATCCGGTCGACGACCTCCAGGGCCTCCGGCCACCGGCGGTGCCCGTTGCGGCCGATCATGTCGTGCACGACCAGGACGCCGTCCCGCGTGAGGCTGCTCGTGATCTGCGCGTAGAGGTGTTCGAGGTCGAGCACGTGGTGCAGGGCCTGGAACCCGACGACGACGTCGTGCTCGGCGTCGGCCCGCCAGGTGTTGAAGTCCGCGGTGATCAGCTCGACGCGGTCGGCCACGCCCTGCTCGCGGGCGGCCGCCTCGGCCCGGGCCTGCATGTCCGGGTTCAGCTCCAGCAGCCGCAGCCGGACGTTGTCCAGCCCGGCCTCGGCCAGCCCGCGCAGCCAGCCGAGCTCCTGGTCGCCGTTGCCGCTGCCCAGCGACAGCACGACGGTGTCGCGGTCGAGCCGCTGAGCGCGTTCGGCGATCTGGCCGACGATCAGCTCGTCGATGCCCGGCACGCCGAGCGCGTCGAGCTTCGGCCGCACGTGCTTGTTGGACCAGCGGTGCGCCGACGGCGGCAGGTTGCCGTGGATGTCCTCCTGGTCGGCGAAGGTGTCCCGTTCCCGGGCCAGCCGCTGGTCGTAGCCCGGCCCTCGGCCACCGTTCATCGCACGTCCCCTCGCGTTCACCTGTTCGGGGCCGCCACGCTCCGGCCCGGCGCTAGGATACGGCCGTGTCCTCCCGTCCTCCGTCGCAGTTGCCCACCGACCCGGGCCTGCCGAGGACCCCGGAGTCCTGGCTGCCGAAGGAGCACAACCTCTACCGGCCCCGGCACAGCAAACGCCAGCGCACGGCCCTCGCCTGCGCGGCCTTCTTCTTCGTGACGCCGCTGCTGCTCTCCGCGGTCGGCGTCCACCCCACCGCCTTCGAGAACCGGCCGCTGCGGGACTTCCCCAGCCTGGGCGACGGCTGGGGCTTCTTCACCGGCATGGCCGGCTGGGCCACCGACCACCTGCCGCTGCGCCAGGCCGGCGTCCAGGCCGCCGACGGCATCAGCACCGGCGTCTTCGGCGACCCGCCCGGGTCCGGCCAGGGCACCAGCCACGAGGGCGGCACCGTCGGCGTCGACCAGGGCCAGCCCAGCACCGGCGACGTCCCGGGTTACGTCTACCCGACCGTGCTCCCGGGCAAGGACGGCTGGATGTACCTCGGCGAGGACGTCAACGCCCGCTGCCGGCCGGTGATGGACACCGACCACGTCGTCGCGGCGCTGCGGAAGCTGCGCGCCGCCGTCGAGAACTCGGGGCGGAAGTTCGAGCTGGTCATCGCGCCCGACAAGTACAGCGAAGAGCCGTCGCACCTGCCGGACAACTACGTCGGTAAGCCGTGCGCCCAGGCCCGCACCGCCGAGTTCTGGAACCGCGTGCCCCGCGAGGCGGGCGCGATCGACCTGCGGCCCGCCCTGGCCGACGCCGAGAAGCGCACCGGCCATTCGCTGTACGACCCGAACGACACGCACTGGTCGTTCGACGGCGGCCTGGTCATGACGTACGCGCTGGGGCAGTCCATCCAGCCCGGCAGCACGGTCCGCTGGCAGGCGGCGCCGAACGGCACCCGGCCGTGGCCGGCGGACCTGGCCCGGGTGCTCGGCCGCGACGAACAGCGGAAGCTGACGACCTACAGCCTCTCCACCGACGGCGGCGCCGACCGCACCCGCTACATCGCCAGCGACTTCAAGACGCCGCTGCACCTGACCCAGCCGGACGGCGCCAAACCGGCCGGTTCGATCGGGCAGAACACCGCCGTCGTGGCCGACTCGTTCACCCAGTTCGCGAGCCCGTTCCTGGCCGCGACCTGCCAGGACGTCACCATCGTGCACGCCGAGACGACGGCGCAGAGCAACGCGCAGGAACTCACCGGGTTGTTCGCCGACCGGGACGTGATCACGTTCGAACTGGTCGAACGGAGCGTGATCGGCGGATCGTCCCCGCTGCTGCGGAACCAGACCATCGACCAGCTCGCCGCCGTGCTCGCGCAACACCCCAGGTGACCTGGGAAGCGGGATGCGCCACCCGAAGGTAACGACGGGGTGGTGGGCGACGAACAGGTGAGCACACCCGTGCACAATGACTCCGTGCGGTCACGCGGCTGCACCCATACACTCGCACGATTTCGCAGGCGATCTACCCGAAGGGGGTACCGGGGTGACCTGGCAGGAAGAGCTGCGCAGGCTTGACGAGGAGCTGGCGGCGGGAAACCTGACGGCCGACGAATACCGGACGCGGCGTGATCGGGTGCTGTCCATGGCCGTCACGACCGGCGACAGCCAGGCCGCCCCCGCTCAGCCCGCGCAGCAGCCGATGGGCGACAGCGCCTCCGAGACCCAGATCATCGCACCGGTGAGCCCGCCCGCGCCGCAGCAGCAGGCCGACGCGGCCGAGGCGACGCAGGTCGTCTCCGCCACCGACGCCGGGGGCGGCGAGCGGACCCAGGTCGTCCCGCAGTGGCAGCAGCAACAGCAGCCGCAGTACAGCCAGCAGTCCCCGGCCGGTGGGTTCCCCCAGCAGCAGTACGGCCAGCAGTCCCCGGCCGGCGGCTTCCAGCGCCCGCCGCAGCAGAGCCAGCAGAACCCGTGGGGCGCGCAGCAGCAGGACGTCAGCCCGCCGTGGGGCGGCTCGGACTTCCCGCCGATGTCGCAGTCGGGCAACGCGGACTGGATCAGCCAGGGCCCGGAGAGCTTCCAGACGCAGCCGTCGTCCGGCAAGGGCAAGAAGATCGCCTTCGCCGTGATCGCCGTCCTGGTCGTGGCCGGCCTCGGCTACGGCGTCTGGGCGCTGTTCATCAAGGACAACGGCACCACCCCGCCGGTCGCCCAGCAGAGCACCACCCAGCAGCCGCCGCCGGCCCCGACGGTGAAGCCGCTGCCGGAGCCGCCCGCGGCCAAGCCCGAGCCGAGCGACAACTCCGCCGCGCTGGTCACCCCGGCCGGCACGACCCGCGCCGGCGGTGGCGAGTTCGACCTGGACAAGCTGCAGTCGGCCAAGTACCTGCCGACCACGGTCATCGAGAAGCTCAAGTCCGGCGGCATGACCGACGGCCTGCTCAAGACGACCAAGGACGGCGACGTCACGCTCGGCCTGTTCGCGCTCGAGCTGCCGAACGCGCAGGCCGCGTCCGCGGTGGCGGCGGAGTACGCGAACGCCGAGCAGGAGGGCGGCCTGACCGCCAACCGCAACCTGTCCCTGCACGGGGTCCAGGTGTTCTCGGCGGCGGACAGCAGCCAGCAGGTCTACCGCGCGGTCTACGTCCTCTACAACCGCGTCGTCATCGTGGACTCGTTCGGCCCGTCGAAGGACGCGACGCTCGCCTCGTTCAAGACGCTGCTGACCGCCCAGGTCCAGAAGGCGCCGCCGACGGAGCGCACGAACAACTGATCGGCTTCGGGCCTAGCCCGAAGGTGTGACTTAGGCCGTGTCGATGAACCCCCTCCCCCTCCCGGACGCCCTCTGAACAGAGCATCGTCCGGGAGAGGAGGGGCCGTGATCTGGATCTGCCTGGTGGCCGTCCTCGCCGTCGTGTTCCTGGTGCGGGCGGTTCGCCTGGTCCGGCGGGTCAAGCGCGGCTGAGCTGTGGTTGGGTCGTCGGCGTGCCCAAGCTCGTGACGCGCCGGATCACCCCCGCCGGTTTCCTGCTCGCTTTGCTGCTCTTCCTGTTCCTGCCGTGCCTGGCCGCGTCCTGCGACGCGCCGGACGGCACCCGGGCCGCGGTGACCTACTCCGGCGCCGATCTGGCCTCCGGCCAGGAGAAGTTCACCGGGATCGACGGCCTCGGCCTGACCCCGGCGCAGCAGACGGCCGTGGCGGACAAGTTCGACATGCCGGGCCTGGTCCAGGTCCTCGCGATCGTCGCCGCGGTGCTGCTGGTCCTCGGCATCGCAACGGCGTTGCCGCGGACGCCGAAGGTCCGCGCGCTGACGGCGGTCGTCGTCGCCGGCGCGGCCGCCGCGCTGCTCGTGGTGACCGAGGTGTTCGCGCTGCGGAACCTCACCGACTACACCCGGACGATCGCGGCCACCGTCTCGACGCTGTCGACGAGCCAGGCCAACCTCGACGACGAAGCCACCGCCGCCGTCGACCTGCGGCTCGGGTTCTGGCTGTCCGCCGGCCTGGTGCTCGTCGTCTTCGTGCTGAACGTCTTCGTCGCGCTGCGCCGCTCCGGCGTCACGGCCGACGTGGACTGACCAGGCCGGACTCGTAGGCGAGCACCACGAGCTGGGCGCGGTCGCGGGCGCCGATCTTCGTCATGATGCGGCTGACGTGGGTGCGCGCGGTGGCCGTCGAGATCACCAGGTGGGCGGCGATCTCGTCGTTCGACATCCCGCCCGCGACCAGGCCG
Organism: Amycolatopsis sp. WQ 127309; assembly: GCF_023023025.1. NCBI lineage: Bacteria > Bacillati > Actinomycetota > Actinomycetes > Pseudonocardiales > Pseudonocardiaceae > Amycolatopsis > Amycolatopsis sp. WQ 127309. The sequence continues at coordinate 2,805,899 of NZ_CP095481.1, read as the reverse complement.
AGGACCTCGCGTTCGCGGTCGGTGATCTCCCGGACGGCGCTGGTGTCGATCCGCCGGTTCTCCGGGCGGCCGACGAACTCCTGGATCAGCCGGCGCGTGACGGTCGGCGCCAGCAGCGCCTCCCCGCTCGTGACGACGCGCAGCGCGCGCAGCAGCTCTACCGGCTCGGTGTCCTTCAGGAGGAACCCGCTGGCACCCGCGCGAAGAGCCTCGTAGACGTACTCGTCGATGTCGAAGGTGGTCAGGACCAGCACCTTCGACCCGGCGAGCTCGGGGTTCGCGGAGATCCGGCGGGTGGCTTCGAGGCCGTCGACGCCCGGCATCCGGATGTCCATCACGACGATGTCCGGCTTGTGTGCGATGGCGAGCGCGACGGCCTGTTCGCCGTCACCCGCCTCGCCGCAGACGTCGAAGCCGTCCTCGGTCTCCAGCAGCACCCGGAACCCGGCGCGGACCAGCACCTGGTCATCGGCCAGCAGGACGCGGATCATGCGTCTCCCTCGATCGGTAGCTCGACGAACACTTCGAAACCGTCGCCGAGCGGCTGGGCCGTGAAGCGCCCGCCGAGCGCCGCGGCGCGTTCGGCCATGCCCCGCAGGCCGTGGCCCGGCGTCGGTGTCACCGTGCCGCGGCCGTCGTCGCGCACCCGGAGCGTGAAGGCGCCCGCCGGCCGGCCGAACCGGACGTCGACGTGGCGCGCCTGGTCGGCGTGCCGGACGACGTTGGTCAGCGACTCCTGCAGGATCCGGTACCCGGCCGCGTCGACCGGCGCCGGGAGCTCGCCGACCTCGCCGTGGACGTCGACCGTGAGCCCGGCGTCACGCGCGTGGGCCAGCAGCTCGGCGGCCTGGGCGAGGCTCGGCGCGGGCGCCTTGTCCTCCCCCGACCGCAGGACGGCGAGGGTCGCACGCAGGTCCTTGAGGGCGGACGCGCTGGCCTCCTTGATGTTGAGCAACGCCTCCTTCGCCTGCTCGGGCCGCCGGTCGGCGACGTGCGCGGCGACGCCGGCCTGGACATTGATCATGGCGAGGCTGTGCGCGACGACGTCGTGCACCTCGCGCGCGATCCGCAGCCGCTCCTGCTCGGCGAGCCGGTGCCGGTGCTCGTCGGCCTGCTCGCGCCGGGCCGCGACGGCGGCGAACTGGTACCGGACGGCGGTGCCGATCCCGATCACCGCGACCAGCCAGACGACGAGGAAACCGGCGCCGACGGCCAGCACGAACGACCCTGACGTGACGATGTGGCCCAGGTAGAGCACGGCCAGCGCGCCGGCGCCGGTGATCCCGGCGACGAGCGGGCCGCGCTGCCGGGTGAGCACGAACAACGCGATGGTCGGCACGACGATGACCGGCCCGCCGGGAAAGCCCGAGGCGTAGTAGCCGAACGCGGACGCCGTCGTGATCAGGAAGAGCGTCAGCGGGAAGCGGTGGACGAGCAGCAGCGTCAGCGTGGTGGCGACGAGCCAGGCGCCGGCGACCGGCGTCATCGGCGGCGAACCGGGCTGCCAGCGTGACGCACCGCTGGTCGCGCCGAGCACGAAGACCGTGACGACGACCGTGCGCACCACCCGCCCCACCCACGGGGACAGGCTTGACTGCGGCGGCCGTCTCATACCGCGAAAGCTACCGGTCGGCGGCGACGCCCGCGTCCGTCCTGAAGCGACTCTCCGCGTACGTCGGGTGCCGTAGTCAGCCGGCCATGAGCGGCAGCTTCGCCGCCGTCTCCGCGTCGGCCGGGGTGTAGGTCGACACGGTGATCTCCGAGCGGCGGCCGAAGTAGAGGTAGGTGAAGTTGAAGCACAGCAGGCCGACGTCCGGGTGCAGGTAGCGCTTGGTGCGGATCGGCTCGGAGTTGACGTCGTGGTGCGGCCAGAGCTCGGCGAACAGCGGCGACTCCGCCTTCAGCCGCTTGACCAGCTGCTTCCACGCCGGCTCGGCGACGTGCTCGGCCATCGCCGCGCGGAACGACGCGATGACGCGCGGGATGTTCGTGTCCCAGTCGAGCATCCGCTCGCGCCACTGCGGGTTGAGCAGGCACTGGACGAGGGTGTTGCGGTCCTCGAACGGGATGGCGTCGACGTCGCCCATCAGCCAGCTGTAACCGCGGTTGTAGCCCAGCAGGTCGCAGCGGGCGTTGCGCACCGCGACCGGGTACGGCTCGAGCTTCTTCAGCATCATTTCCAGCTGCGGCGAGAGGACCTGGCAGTCCTTCCCGCTCTCCGGCTCGGGCGCGCCGGCCAGCCGGAACAGGTGCGTGTGCTCGTGCGGGTCGAGGCGCAGGGTGCGCGCGATCGCCAGCAGGACCTGCTCGGACGCGTTGATGTCGCGGCCCTGTTCGAGCCACGTGTACCAGGTGACCCCGACCCCGGCGAGCTGCGCGACCTCTTCGCGGCGCAGCCCCGGCGTCCGGCGGCGGCCCAGCAGCGGCAGGCCGACCTGCTCGGGCGTGATCCGCTCACGCCGGCTGCGCAGGAACCGCGCCAGCTCCTGGCGGCGGAGTTCGGATTCGACGGCGGCGGTCATGGTGCCAGGATCGCACGCCATCGAAACTGGTACCAGGTAGTGGCGGTACCCGGATAAACAACAACTGGTACCAGGTTAGCTCGAGGTCGATCGTAGTAGCCATGACCACGACCCAACTCGCGCCGAGCACCCCCGGCGCCCCGGCCACGCCGGGACTGACCCCCGCCGGCCTGGTCACCGTGCTGCTGGGGGCGGCACTCCCGATCATCGACTTCTTCATCGTCAACGTCGCCCTGCCCACGATCGACGCCGACCTCCACGCGTCCACGGCCACGCTGGAGCTGGTGGTCGCCGCCTACGGCATCGCGTACGCGGTGCTGCTGGTGGTCGGCGGCCGCCTCGGCGACTCGTTCGGCCGCCGCCGGCTGTTCTTCGCGGGCCTCTGGCTGTTCACGCTGACGTCCCTGGCCTGCGGAATCGCCCCGACGGCGACCACGCTGGTGATCGCCCGCGCCGCGCAGGGGGCGGCGTCGGCGTTGCTGCTGCCGCAGGTGCTCTCGATCATCCAGGCGACGACGTCCGGCGAAGAGCGGTCCCGTGCCCTCGGGCTGTTCGGGGCGACGGGCGGCCTCTCGACGGTCGTCGGCCAGCTCGCCGGCGGCGCCCTGGTGGCGGCGAACCTGTTCGGCACCGGCTGGCGTCCGATCTTCCTGGTGAACGTCCCGATCGGGCTGGTCGTGCTGCTGCTGGCGCGCCGCCTGCCGGAAAGCCGCGCGCACAACCCGCTGGGCGTCGACCGGCTCGGGACGACGTTGCTGGCCGTGACGCTCCTGTCGTTCCTGGTCCCGCTGATGGAAGGCCGCGCGCTGGGCTGGCCGGTGTGGACGATCGCGCTGCTGGCGCTGTCCCCGTTCGCCGCGGCCGCGTTCGTGCACGTCGAGCGACGTCTCGAGCGGCTCGGCGGGACGCCGTTGCTGCCGCCGTCGGTGATGCGGCTGCCGAGCGTCCGCCGTGGGCTGCTGGTGGGGGTCCCGTTCTTCTGCGCGTTCGGCTCGTTCATGTTCGTCTACGCGATGACGCTGCAGGAGGGCCTGCACTTCGGGCCGCTCGGCGCGGGCGCGGCGCTGACGCCGATGGCCGTCGCGTACTTCACGGTGTCGATGCTGAGCAGCCGCCTGGTGACGCGGTACGGCCAGAAGGTCGTCGCGGTCGGTGGCGCGATCAACGCGGTCGGCATGGTGGCGCTGCTCTGCACGTCGCTGGCGCAGTGGCCGAACCTGACGATCCTCGACCTGGCGCCGTCGATGGTGGCGATCGGCGTGGGCAACGCGCTCGCGATGACGACGTTGTTCCGGATCGTGTTGTCCCACGTCCCGACGGACCTGGCCGGCGTCGGCTCGGGCGTCATGACGACGACCCAGCAGACGTCGCTGGCGCTCGGCATCGCGACGCTCGGGAGCCTGTACGCGGCCCTGTCGGCGCCGGGCGTGCTGGGCGTCCGGGACGCGTTCGCGCTGGTCATCGGCCTGATCGCGGTGCTGGCGGTGGTCGTCGCGATCACCGCCAGGCGGCTGCCGGACCCGCGAGCGTGATCAGCTGCCCGGCTGCTCCCAGAGCCAGAACTCGATGCCCTGGTTGTCGGTGCAGTCCGCCGTGAAGCCGTACGGGTGGTTCTCGACTTCGCCCGCTTGGCCGCCCTGGTCACGCACCCGGGTGAGCGCGGCTTCCAGGTCGTCCACCGCGAACATCAGCTTCCAGCCGATCTGGCGGCCGGGCCCGCCCCACAGGCCGCCAGGCCGGCCGTCGCCCTCGAGGTTCCAGGCGCCTTCGACCGAGCCGGGGGTGAACTGCCAGCCGAGCACCGCGCCGTAGAACGCCTTCGCGGGTTCGGCGTCCGGGACCTGGAACGTGAAGTACATCGACTCGCCCGGCTGGGGCTGCGGTTCCGGCTTCGGGACGCTCTGCGACACCAGCCAGCGCTGGCCGAACGGGTCGCGGAACGAGCCGCCGCGGCCGTACGGCGAGTCGCTCACCGCGCGGATCAGCGTCGCGCCGAGTTCGAGGGCGCGGGTGACGCTGACGTCCGGGTCCGGCACCTCGACCCGCACCGACGCGCCACCCTCGGCAGTGACGTGCCCGATCTCCGGGTACTCCTCGGCGAGCATCAGCACGGCGTCACCGATGGCCAGCTCGGCGTGCCCGATCCGGCCGTCGTCCATCAGGTACGGCTCACCGCGCCGGGTCGCGCCGAAGACGTCGACGTAGAAGTCGAGCGCGGCGCGGGCGTCGGACACGGCGAGGTAAGGCGTCAGCGACCGCAGTTCGGCGGTCGTCGCCGGTGTCTCGGTGGTGGTCATGTCGGCTCCGTTCAAGATCACGCGACGCAGGTTGTCGCGCAGTTCGGCGGCGAAGTCCGGGTCGGGGTCGACCCGGTCGGAGGGCCGGCGGAGCGCGTCGAACGGCTCAGGCATCGCGACCCCCCTTCTCGTAGGAACGCCGGAACGCGGCGCGGGCCCGCACGAGCAGCGCCTCGGTGGCGTGCACGCTGCGGCCCAGGTGGCCGGCGACCTCGGGGACGCCGAGGCCGTCGACGTAGCGCAGGGTCAGGGCCGCTTGGTGGTGGGGCCCGAGGGATCCGAGCACCTGTCGCGCGCGCAACGCGTCGAGCTGCTCGTCCCAGGGATCCTCGACGTCCGGCTCACTGTCGTGAACCAGGCGCAGTCCGCGTTCCTCACGTTCTTTGCGCCGCCAGTGGTCGGCGAGCTTGTGCCGGGCGACGCCGATCAGCCACCCGGTGCTCACTGGCGGTGCGTACTCCTTGCGACAGGCGGCGACCGCCCCGAGGAAGGTCTCGGAAGTGAGCTCCTCGGCGAGCGTCCGGTCACCGCACCGGGACAGCAGGTACCCGTAGACCTCCGGCAGCGCGGTCTCGTAGAGCCCGAGCAGCGCGAAGGCCGGGTCCGGTTGCACCCGAGGTTCCGTCACACCCTCATCGTCGCTCGGGGGCGAGGTTTTCCGACGGGTGAATCCCGGATTTCTTCGATCGGCGCTACCGGCCCGCCGCGTACCCCTGCATGCCGCGGGCGTTGGCCCCCGCGCGGAGCACGCCTTCGGACCGGGAGACCGCCGCGAGACGGCCCAGCGCCCAGTCGCCGGCGTCGATCAGCTCGTGGCCGCGGTTTCGCAAACCGTCCAGGGTGGCCGCGCCCAGGCGCGACTCGACCACCAGCTCGCGCGGGTTCCACGAGCGCGGGTAGAACGAGCTGGGGAACGCCGTCGTGTGCCAGGCCGGCGCGTCGATCGCCTCCTGGAGGTTCAGGCCGCCGTAGACGTGGGCGAGCCAGAAGCACAGCTGCCACTGGTCCTGCTGGTCACCACCCGGGGTGCCGAACGCCAGCGTCGGGACGCCGTCACGTAGCGCCAGCGACGGCGACAGCGTGATGCGCGGGCGCTTGCCCGGGGCCAGGGAGTTCGGCAGGCCCTGCTCCAGCCAGAACATCTGGCCGCGCGAGTCGAGGCAGAAGCCCAGCTCGGGGATCGTCGGGCTGGACTGCAGCCAGCCGCCGGACGGCGTCAGCGACACCAGGTTGCCCGCCGCGTCGACGACGTCGAGGTGGACCGTGTCGCCGCGGGTCTGGCCCTGGGGACCGACCGTCGGCTCGCCCGTCGCGCCACCTTCCGCACGCACGCCCTGCAGCGAGTCCAGGATCGCCGGGAGCCGGGCGGGCCCGCGGGCGTCGCCGGGCCGCAGGTCCGCGGACGCCGTGTCGGTGATCAACGCGCGCCGGGCGTCGGTGTACGACGCCGAGAGCAGCACGTCCAGCGGGACGTCGGTGTCGCCGTACCAGGCCTCGCGGTCCGCGAAGGCGAGCTTCGCCGCTTCGACCGACAGGTGCACCGTGCGCTCCGACGCCACTCCGTCCACAAAGGACAGCTCGTCGCGGAAACCGTGCAGCAGCAACGCCTGCTGCAACAACGCCGGGCCCTGCGTCCAGCCGCCCAGCTTGACCAGGCGCCAGTCGTCGACGTCCACCGAGACGGGGTCTTCGTAGCTCGCCGACCACGACGCGAGGTCTTCGCCGGTGAGCAGGCCCGCGTGGTCGCGGCCCGAGTCGTCGCGGAACGCCGTGCGGCTGAACGCGTCGATCGCTTCGGCGACAAACCCTTGCGACCAGGCACGACGGCCGGCGTCGAGCTGCGCTTCGCGGCCGGAGACGGCCTCGGCCTCACGCAGGAGACGCTCCCACGTGTCCGCCAGCGCGGGGTTCTTGTGCAGGCCCGCCGCGGGCTTGCCGTCCGGCAGCCAGAGCGCCGCCGACGTCGGCCAGTGCTCGACGAACAGCCCTTCGACGGCGCGGATCGTGTCGCCGACCCGCGAGACCAGCGGCGTGCCGTTGCGCGCGTAGCCGATCGCGTAGCGCAGCACCTCGCGAAGCGACTTCGTGCCGTAGTCGCGAAGCAGGAGGAGCCAGCCGTCCCAGGCGCCCGGGACGGTCGCCGGGAGCAGGCCGCTGCCCGGGATCAGGTCGAGACCCAGGTCGGCGAAGTGCCCGGGCGTCGCGGCCGCGGGCGACGGGCCCTGGCTCGCGAGCGCGCGGGGTGTCGGGTCGCCCGCCGTCACGAAGATGCCGGGCACCTGGCCCGCCGGCCCGCACAGGTGCGGCTCGGCGACCTGCAGGACGAACCCGGCGGCGACCGCCGCGTCGAACGCGTTGCCGCCGTCCTCCAGCACCGCCATCCCGGTGGCCGAAGCCAGCCAGTGCGTCGACGCGACCATCCCGAAGGTGCCGGCCAGCTCGGGCCTCGTCGTGAACATGCCCCGATAGTACGCATTGCTAAGGACCCCGCGCGCCCCTCGGGACGCACGGGGTCCGGACAGCTACCAGGAAGCCGGGCGTTGCCGCTCCGGCTCGTACGGCTGCGTGATGATTTCCATCCCGTTCCCGCCGGGATCGAGGAAATAGACGCCACGGCCGCCGTGGTTGTGGTTGATTTCGCCGACCTGCTTGCCCATCGGATCGGCGTGGTAGGTCACGCCGGTTTCGACGAGCCGCGCGAAGACGGCGTCGAAGTCGTCCTCCGGGATCAGGAAACAGTAGTGCTGCAGGCGGAGGTCCTGCTCGGGGATGGTCGCGAAGTCCAGGCGGACGCCGTTGCGGACCTCGACCGGGATGAACGGGCCCCATTCCTCCCCGACCTCGAGGCCGAGCAGGTGCGCCAGGAATTCGGCGGATTCCCGGTTGTTCCGGGACGGGACGATCAAGTGGTTCAATTCAACGGAAACTGATGCTGACACGGGTGAAATGCCTCCGGGGCACTCCCGCCACCTCCATGCCTCACCCAGCCGGTGACCGACACGCGATGCCGTGCCGACGATCTTAGCCAGGCGGTCGCCGTCAGGAAACCTTGATTCGCGCCGCCGCCCGCGGCCGGCCGACACCCTGCCAGGACAGCCCCGCGTCGACGATCACCCGCGGGTCCAGCAGGTTGCGCGTGTCGACGACGTCGACGCCGTCCATCAGCTCGGCCATCGCGGCCCAGTCGAGGCGCTTGAACTCGGCCCACTCGGTCAGCACGACGACGACGTCCGCGTCCTTCGCGACCTGGTAGGCGTCGTCGACCACGGTCATCCCGGGCAGCTCGCTGCCGACCGCCGGGTCGTAGGCGATCAGCTCGGCGCCGAGCGCGCCCAGCACCGAGCACACGGCGAGCGCCGGCGAGTCGCGCAGGTCGTTGGTGCCCGCCTTGAAGGCCAGGCCCAGCACGCCGATCCGGGCCCCGGCGAGCGTGCCGCCGACCGCGCCGGCGATCTTCGCGACGATCCGGTCGCGCTGGGCGATGTTCTCGTCGATGGCCGACGTCAGCATCTTGAAGTCGTAGTTCACCGACTCGGCCACCTTGACCAGCGCGCTGGTGTCCTTCGGCAGGCACGAGCCGCCCCAGCCCGGGCCGGGCTTGAGGAACGTCCGCCCGATCCGCCGGTCGTGGCCCATGCCCTCGGTGACGAGGTCGATGTCCGCGCCGAGGCGCTCGCACAGCTCGGCGATCGAGTTCACGTAGGACAGCTTGAGCGCGAGGTAGCAGTTCGCGGCGTACTTCACGAGCTCCGCGCTCGCCGCGTCGGAGACGACGACCGGCGCCGCGAGGTCGGCGTACAGCTCGCCGACCCAGCGCGCGGCGGCGAGGTCGTCCGAGCCGACGACGATCCGGTCCGGGCCCAGGAAGTCCGCGACCGCGGTGCCCTCGCGCAGGAACTCGGGGTTCGACACCACCGGGACGCCGGTGCGGCCCAGCATCGCCTCGATCCGCTGCGCCGTGCCGACCGGCACGGTCGACTTGGTGACCAGCGCGCACCCGTCGGGCAGGACGTCGCCGATCTCGGCGACCACCGCCTCCACCGCGCGCAGGTCCGCGGAGCCGCCGGCCCCCATCGGCGTCGGGACGCAGAGGAACACGGCTTCGGCGTCACGGACGGCGTCCCGCGCACCGACGACGAACTGGAGCCGTCCGGCCGCGACGCCGCGGCCGACCAGCTCGGCCAGGCCCGGTTCGAGGATGTCCACGCGCCCGGCACGCAGTCTCGACACCTTCGCGCGGTCGACGTCCACGCACGTGACGTAATGCCCCAGGCTGGCCAGGCAAGCGCCCGTGGTCAGTCCGACGTAACCCGTTCCCACCACCACGATCCGAGCAGGCGTCATGGTGCTGAAGGTGACAGCCGGAGTTGGCCACCGCGCTAACGGAACCGGTCGCCTCCGGGAGCGGTGAGCGAAGACACGAATCGCGCCGATGCGAACGAGCGTTAACCTGGGGCGAATCGAAGGACGAAGGGAACGGCACAGATGCAGATCACCGACACCGCGGCGCTCGTCACCGGGGGTGCGTCCGGCCTCGGCGGGGCGACGGCGAAGGCCCTCGCGGCCAAGGGCGCGCGGGTGTTCGCACTCGACCTCGCCGCCTCGATCGAGAAGGCCGAGCAGGTCGACGGCATCACCTACGTCGAGGCCGACGTGACCGACGTCGACCAGGTCGAGGCCGCCGTCGCGACCGCCGCCGGCTCGGGGGTGCCGCTGCGGACCGTCGTGAACTGCGCCGGCATCGGGCCGTCCGCGCGGATCCTGTCCAAGAAGGGCCGCCACGACCTCGCGCTCTACGCGAAGGTCGTCCAGATCAACCTGATCGGCAGCTTCAACGTGCTCACGGTCGCGGCCGAGGCGATCGCGAAGACCGAGCCGCTCGAAGACGACGCCCGCGGCGTCATCATCAACACCGCGTCCATCGCCGCCTTCGACGGCCAGATCGGGCAGGTCGCCTACGCGTCGTCCAAGGGCGGCATCGTCGGCATGACCCTGCCCGCGGCCCGCGACCTGGCCTCGCAGGGCATCCGCGTGCTGACCATCGCACCCGGCATCGTCGACACCCCGATGCTCGCCACCGTCAGCGACGACTTCCGCGCGTCGCTCGCCGCCGGCGTCCCGTTCCCCAAGCGCCTCGCGCGCCCGGACGAGTACGCGCAGCTCGCGCTGTCCCTGATCGACCACGACTACCTCAACGGCGAAGTCGTCCGCATGGACGGCTCCCTGCGCATGGCCCCGCGCTGACGCCCAAGGGCGCCACTTTCTCCGGGAAAGATGCGTCCGAGGGGCCCTCGGACGCATCTTTCCTAGGGAAAGCTCGTCTCAGCGGGTGAGACGGACCTCCAGGCCGATGCCGGCCTGGGTGACCGAGCAGCCGCCGAACTCGCTTTCGGCGGCCAGCTCCTCGAACTGCGCCGGGGTGAACGCGCGGCGCCGCAGCCAGCCGAGCGTCTGCCGCACGGTGAAGCCGCTGAGCACGCCCACGTCCATCGAGTCGACCTCACGCTGGATGTCGGCGCCGGTGGCCTGGTGGTTCAGGTCGTGGATCACCGCGAACCCGCCCGGCCGCAGCACCCGGTGCATCTCGTTCAACGCCGTCACCGGCTGCCGGAAGTTCTTGAACGCGGCCTGGCAGACCAGCAGGTCGAACGACTCGTCGGCGAACGGCGCCCTCGTGACGTCGCCCTGCCGGAAGTCGACGGCCATCCCGGCGCGCGCGGCCTCTTCGAGCGCGATCTCGACCATCGTGTGGCTGATGTCGAGCCCGGTGACGCGGAAGCCGAGCTTCGCCAGCTCGATGGCGAAGAACCCGGGACCGGGCGCCACCTCCAGGATCTCGGCGCCGGCCGCCAGCCCGGCCACCACTTCCGCCGCCTGCCGCCGGTACTGCTTCAGCTGCGCCTCGGTCCCCCGGTTCTTGGCGTACCAGCGAGCCTGACGGCCCTCCATCTCGGGCACTTTGTGCTTGCGGGTCGTTTCCATGGATCTCTCCTCTTCGGGTGAGCCGAACCGAAGAGCCGCCCGGTTATCCTTACCGGTGCCACCTCGTGACCGGGCGTGCTCGGTTCGGGGTCGAGGACCCCGGGCGGTGTGCCAGCACTGCCCGGGGTCCGTGCTACTTCTCTTTTTCCACGAGCTCCCCCAGGTCAGCAGGGAGTTCACCGGTCTCGTAGTAACGCCGCCAGGCCTCGATGCCGGGCACGGCGCCACTGGTCAGCTCGCCCAGGAAGGCCCTGGTCCACTCCACTTCGGCGAGCGTCATCGCCAGGTCGTACTCGACCTCCACCAGGAACAGCCGCGGCATCATCGGACGCAGCTGCTCGAGCGACGCCCGTTGCGCCTCGACGTGGTCTTCGAGCTGCTCGATGCGCTGCCGCAGCAGGCTGACCGTCTGGTCCGGGCCGAGAACGCCCATCATCGACAGCCCGGACTGGAACCGCGGCGGCTCCCGTTCGACCGTGCCGACGAGCTCGCGGACCCAGTCCTCGAACTCCTCGTGCCCGGCCTTCGTGATCCGGTAGACGGTCCGCTCGGGCCGGCCGCCGTCCTTGACGCTGCCGACGGCCTCGAGGAAGCCGTGCTTCTGGAGGTTCGCGACGACCGTGTAGAGCGAGCCCCACTTGATCGGCAGGTCGGCTTCCTTGCCGCGGTACTTGAGCACGGCCGCCATCTCGTAGGGGTGCATCGGGCGTTCCAGCACGACGGACAGCACGGCCAGCCCGAGCAGGTTGCCGACCTTCCGTCGCTTCATCCCGCACTCCTCGTAGCCGAATACTCGTGGACGAGTATACGCAAGACACGACAGCAGGCAAGTGTCTTGGCCGGTGAAACAATCAGAGGTCGAACATGTACGGGACCTCGACCTGGGCCCGCTCGCGAATCCAGCCACGCAGGGCGTGCGTCGCGAGGACGTCGTCCTCGTTGTAGCGCAGGAGCCGCTCGCGCTGGGTGTCGTCCGGCGTCTCGCCGTCCATCCCGACGGCGTCGCGGTACCAGCGCATCGACGCCTCGCCGCCCGCCTCCGGGTCGCGCCAGGAGAAGCCGGCGGCCGGGGCGATCACCTTCAGGCCCTTGCCCTGGGAGCACAGGAACTGGTCGGTGACGCTGCGGAAGAGGTCGACCCACTCCTCGGAGTCCACAAAGGACTGGACTTCCTTCTTGGCAGGGATGCCCGGGTGGTCGCCGAAGCGCTCGACCGAGCCGAAGAGCCAGCGGTTCTCGGCGAGCGCGTTGTAGCAGTAGGCGCGGAAGGTCAGCCCCGCCGCTTCGGTGCGCTCACGGACGTCGGTCAGCCAGGCCCAGAACTCGGCGAACGAGCGGGCTTCGTCGCCGGTCGGCAGCGGGTCCCACGTCGCGAACGCGCGGTAGCCCGGCTCCAGGCCGATGTCGGCGCCGCTGAGCAGGCAGCCCCAGAGGTACGCGCCGGCGTCGCCGAAGCTCTCCATGTCGACGTCGACCTCGACGTCGCCGCGCGGTACGTCGACCCGGTCGACGCGGCGGACGAGCGTGAGGCCGGCCAGCCAGGCGCGGGCGAGCACGACGGCGTCCGGGAACGTCACGCCGGTCCAGTTGATCACCGGCGCCTCGCCCGCCGGGTCGAGCGCGGCCAGGTTGTCCACAGTGGACACGCCGGCGCGGCGCAGCTCCATCGCGTCCTCACCGCGCACCACGAGGCTGACGTCCCGGGTCTCGGTGAGCAGCGCTTCGCACGTCGGCCACCAGGGACAGCCGCGGCACTCCAGCACCCGCGACGGCTCGGCCAGCGGCTCCTCGCCGTTCGCCGCCGCGTTGGCGATGGCGAGCCGGTCGGCGAACCGGGCCTGGTACTCGGTGATCGCGCTGCGCCCGTTCGGCCAGGTGCCCGCGGTGAGGTCGTGCCAGACGACGACGTCGGCGTCGAGGCCGATCACGCCGCCGAGGACGAGGCCTTCGTCGGCCTGCCCGAGCGTCTGCAGCATCCGGCGGATGTGCACCAGCCGGAGCTGGTCACGCGGCTGCGAACGGACCTTGCGGCCGCTGTCGGAGGCGCGGTTGGCCGGGTCGAGGTCGGTCATCTCGGTGACGATCGCGCCGGCGCCGCGGTCGGTGATGCGGTGGCGCACCACGAGCACCGGCACGTACCCGCGGCCGGTGCGGACGAGCAGGTCGATGCCGCCGCGCCGGTGCCCGGCCGGGTCGACCGGCAGCAACGCGCCCCAGATGTAGCGCGCTTCGGCGGCGAAGGCCTGCTCGGTGCGTTCGACGCGCTCGCCCGCCGGGAGGTCGCGGTCGATCTTCACCCACTGCTCAGGTCCGCCGGACGCGGCCATCAGCCGGGTGACGATGTCGTCCCGATGCGCTGCGGCGTCGGCGATCCGCTGCTGCGCCGTCGGATCCGGCGGCGACAGCGGCACCCCGCGCATCAGCGGATCGTGCTCGAGGTGCACCCGGCGGCGGCAGCGGCTGACCGCTCCCGCGTCGAGTACCACCTCGCCCTTCATGGAGATCACTCTAGAGGCCACCGCCGAGCCGCCATGCCCGCCACGGGCAAGACCAGTAAGTTCGGACTTCGACACGTCGCAGGAGGTGCCATGGCGCGCAAGGCCAAGGTCGAGGGTGAAGGCCGATTCACCCCCAAGAAGACGAAGAACGCGATCGCGGTGGCCAAGGTGCTCGGCCCCGTCGTGATTCCCGTGGTCGCGCCGTACGCGGTGCGCGCGGCGGGCGCCGCCCGGGAGGTGTACGACCGCTACCAGGCGCGGAAGCTCGGGGTCGAGGTCGACCAGCTCGGCAGCTACACCGGCCGCGGCGCGGCGCTGCACGCGCGGATCGCGGGCATCGCCGAAGGCTGCCGGGACCTGCAGAAGTCCGAGAAAGCGACGCCCGCCGACGTCGAGTTCGTGAAGGACTCGCTCGGGACGCTGGAGCAGCTGTCGGCGACGGTCCGTGCCGCCGAGCGGATGCCGGCGGCGCGCCGGAAGTCGGCGCACCGCGCGGTCGCCGGCGAGCTGGAGCGGTTGGAGGGTCAGCTGCTGCACCGCCTGGGCATCTAGGCGCTCAGCGCATCCCCACCTGCTGGCTGGTGGGCTCGATGAGCACGGCGAAGCGTTCCTGCTCACGCGGGTACGGGCCGCCGGTGTACTTCTTCGCGATGGTGTCGACGATGTCCCAGCCGGCGTCGCCGTCGATCCGTTCGACGACCGTGCCGCGGATGATCACCGGCTGGTACGGGTTGTCGGACGGCGTCAGGGAGATCGCGACGCGGGGGTCGCGGTCCCAGTTGCGGGCCTTGCGGGCGCCCGGGCCGGTGAAGACGGCGATGTGGTCGCCGTGGGTGCCGATCCAGACCGGGACGGCGTGCGGGCCGCCGTCGGGCAGCACGGTGGCGATGTGGGCGATCGGGGTGCCGTTGAGGATCTCGCGCAGGTCGTCGTTGATCATGTGAGCTGCTCCTTCAGTTTTCGACTGCGTATCGAAGATGGGTGACACCGGGCGCCGGGACAACTTCGAGAAGGCGGAGGCGCACGTGCTGGGGCAGCGCTTGGAAGAACGGACGCCCGCCGCCGAGCAGGACCGGCACCTGGTGCAGGACGACTTCGTCGACGAGCCCCGCCTTGAGCCCTTCGGTCAGCACACCGCCACCCATCAGGGTGACGTCCTTGTCGCCGGCGATCCCGCGCGCCGCCGCGACGGCGTCCTCGATCCCGGTGGTGACGAGCGTCTGCCGGTCGGTGATCCCGGGCGCCGGGCGGTGGCTGAGCAGGACGAGCGGCGCCGTCGGGTGCGGGCTGCCGCCGCCGAAGCGGTCGGAGTCCTCGTAGGTGTTGCGGCCCGCGACGACCGCGCCGACGCGGCCGGCGACGTCGTCGAAGACCCGCGCGCTCGGCTCGCTCAGCTTGAAGCCGTCGAACACCGCGCTGGGCGTGTCGCCGGCGAAGTACCAGTCGAAGAGCGAACCGCCGTCGCCGAGCCCGTGACCGGGGCCGGGTCCGGCGCCGGTGATGTACCCGTCGACCGACACCGCGTGTGCGCCGAAGACCTTGCCCATCTCGTCATCCTCCCAGAGTTCCTTCAAGAGACTCCAGAACCGTAGCAGTCAGAGTTCCCTGAGGGAACCCCAAGGCGTAAGCTGGGCTCATGCAGCGCACGAACTTCGGCGAAATGGCGTGCTCGATCGCGCGCACGCTCGTCGTCATCGGCGAGCCGTGGTCACCGCTGATCCTGCGGGACGTCTGGGTCGGCTTCACCCGGTTCGAGCAGCTCCAGGCCGACCTCGGCATCTCGCGCAAGGTCCTGACCGAGCGGCTGAACCACCTCGTCGAGCACGGCGTGCTCGACCGGCGGCCCTACGACCAGCGGCCGCGCTACGAGTACGTCCTGACGGAGAAGGGCACCGACCTCGTCGACCTGCTCATGGTGATGGCCGGCTGGGGTGACAAGTGGCTCGCCGGCGCGGCCGGGCCGCCGGTGGTCTACCGCCACCGCGGGTGCGGCGAGATCAGCGCGGCCGGCGTGCGGTGCACCCACTGCGGCGAGCCGATGCACGCCCGCGACGTCGACCCGCTGCCCGGTCCCGGCGCGGCCGCCTGAGACAGCGAAACGGCCGGGCAGCGTGTGCTGCCCGGCCGTTCCCCGTCGTGGCGGGCTACTTCACGAAGCCCTTCTTGACCATCCAGTCGTGGGCCACCTTGCCCGCGTCCTGGCCGTCGACGTCGACCTGCTTGCAGAGCTGGACCATCTGCTCGTTGTCGATCGCCGCGCTGATCTTCTCCAGCGGGCCGCGGATGTCCGGGTGCGCCTTGATGAAGTCCGTGCGCAGCGTCGCGACCGCGTTGTACTGCGGGAACGCCTTCTTGTCGTCCTCGAGCACCCGCAGGTTGAGCCCGGAGATCCGGCCGTCGGTGGTGAACACCTCGCCGACCGGGCACGTGCCGCCCGCGACCGCCGAGTAGATCGTGCCGATGCCGAAGTTCTCGATCTTCGGGTTCTGGAAGCCGTAGGCCTTCACCGCGGCCGGGAACCCGTCCTGGCGGCTGGTGAACTCCGTCTCCAGGCAGAACACCGCCTGGTCCGGCTTCTGCTTGATGAACGCCGCGAGGTCCGACGTCGTCTTCAGGTTGTTCTGCGCGCCGTACGCCTCGGTGACGGCGAAGGCGTACTGGTCGTTGAGCGGCGAGTAGTTCAGCCAGGTGACACCGAACTTCTCTTCGTCGGCCTTGGCCGTCGCCTCGTACTGGGCCTTCTCGCCGCCGGGCACCGGGAGCTCGTTGCCCTGGTAGTTGATCCAGCCCGTGCCGGTGTACTCCCAGGTGACGTCGGTCTGCCCGGAGAGCAGCGCCTGCCGCGACGAGTTGGACCCCTTGATGTCCGACAGGTCGACGACGTCCGCGCCCGACGCGGTCAGGGCCATCTCGGCCATGTACGCCAGGATGATGTTCTCGGTGAAGTCCTTCGACCCCACCGTGACCTTCAGGCCCTGCAGCGACGGGATCGGCTGGATCGTGCCCGGCTGGATGTCGTAGGGCACGGCCTGGTTGACCGTCAGCCCGCACGCCGAGAGCGTCGCGCCCAGCACCGCCGCGCCGAAGACTGCCGTAAAACGCCGGAGTTTCATCGCAGCCCCTTCGGTCCGAAGAACTGTTCGGCGACCGCGCCGAGCCAGTCGACCAGCAGCGCGAGCGCCACGGCCAGCACCGAACCGGTGACCAGCACCGAGGTCAGGTTCAGCTTGTACCCGGTGTCGATGAGCAGCCCGAACCCGCCGGCGTTGACGAACATGCCGAACGTCGCGGTGCCGACCGCCAGCACCAGTGAGGTGCGCAGGCCGGCCAGGATCAGCGGGACGGCCAGCGGCATCTCGACGCGGAACAGCACCGCGCTCGCCGACATCCCGATGCCGCGGCCCGCGTCGATCAGCGACTCGTCGACCTGCTGGATGCCGACCATCGTGTTCCGCAGCACCGGCAGCAGCGAGTAGAAGGCCAGCGGCAGCGCCGCCACCCACAGCCCGCCGGTCGCGCCGGTGACGATGAACCACAGCACCAGCACGCCGAGCGCGGGCGCGGCCTGGCCGATGTTCGCGATCGCCAGGAAGATCGGCGCGAGGAACCGCGCCCACGGCCGCGTCACGATCACCCCGAGCGGCACCGCGACCAGTACGACGATCGCGGTCACCACCAGCGTCATCAAGACGTGGTCACCCAGCGCTGTGAACAGCGAAGAGGCGTTGAGCGTCTCCTTCTCGGTCGCGGTCAAGCCGCTCGAGAACACCCAGATCAGGGTCACGGCGACGATCACCAGCACCACGGCGGGCTGCGCGAACAGCCGGACGCGTTCCGCGCGCTTGGAGCCGGACTCGGTGGAAAAACCGGTATCGACGGCAGCGGTCATGCGGACACCTCCTCACCGTTCGTGTGCTCTTCACGCAGGTGCTGGATGGTCGCGATCACGGTGTCCAGCTGGATGGTGCCCGCGTACTCCCCGCGCGCACCGGTCACCGGCACCGAACCGCCCTCGGCGAGCATCGCCTCGAGCGCGTCCTGCAGCGTCGACTGCAGGCTGACGATGTCTCGCAGCGGCCGGCCGGCGGTCGCCAGTGACGACGCCGACGTCAGCTCGCGCACGTGCGCCCAGCGGATCGGCCGCTTGCGCTGGTCGAGGACCAGTGCGAAGTGCTTGCGCTGGTCTTCGAGCTTCTTGCGGACCTCGGCCGGGTCGTCGTCGACCGTCGCGGTCAGCGCGTCCTGCTGGAGCTCGACGTCGCGGACCCGCAGCAGCGTCAGCTGCTTCAGCGACGCTCCGGCGCCGACGAACCCGGCGACCGTGTCGTTGGCCGGGTTCGCCAGGATCGCCTCGGGCGTGTCGTACTGCAGGATCGACGACTGGTTGCCCAGCACCGCGATCTTGTCGCCGAGCTTCACGGCCTCGTCGAAGTCGTGCGTGACGAAGACGATGGTCTTCTTCAGCTCCGTCTGCAGCCGCAGGAGCTCGTCCTGGAGGTTGCCGCGGGTGATCGGGTCGACCGCGCCGAACGGCTCGTCCATCAGCAGCACCGGCGGGTCGGCCGCCAGCGCGCGGGCGACGCCGACACGCTGCTGCTGACCACCGGAGAGCTGCCGCGGGAAGCGGTCGCGGAAGTCGGCCGCGTCGAGGCCGACCAGGTCCATCATCTCCTCGACCCGGTCGTTGACCTTCTGCTTGTCCCAGCCGAGCAGGCCCGGCACGACCCCGATGTTCTGCGCGACGGTGAAGTGCGGGAAGAGCCCGGCCTGCTGGATCGCGTAGCCGATCCGGCGGCGCAGGGTGTCGACGTCCAGCTTGAGCGCGTCGTCGCCGCCGATGGTGATCCGGCCGGACGTCGGCTCGATCAGCCGGTTGATCATCCGCATCGTGGTGGTCTTGCCGCAGCCGGACGGGCCGACGAAGACGACGATCTTGCCGGCGGGCACGACCATGGAGAAGTCGTCGACGGCGGCTTCGCGGGTCCCGGCGTACTTCTTGGTGACGTGCTCCAGTTCGATCTCGACGCCGGAGACGCCGTTTTCTTCGGTCACAGCGTTCTCAGCCACGGACACCCCTCGAGATGGTGAAGCGCTTGATCAGGACGTAGACGCCGTCGAGGATCAGGGCGAGGATGACGACCCCGACCGTGCCGGTGACGGCTTGGTTCAGGGAGTTCGTGCTCCCCGCGTTCGTGAGCCCGGAGAAGACCTCGGCGCCGAGGCCGGGGCCCTTCGCGTAGGCCGAGATCACCGCGATGCCCATCAGCATCTGCGTGGAGACCCGCATCCCGGTGAGGATCGCCGGCCAGGCCAGGCGCAGCTCGACCCGGGTCAGCACGCCGAACCGGCTCATCCCGATGCCGCGCGCGGCATCGGTGATCGCGGGGTCGACGCCGTCGAGCCCCACGATGGTGTTACGGACGATCGGCAGGAGGCCGTAGAGCACCAGCGCGATGACAGCGGTCGTCGGACCGAGCCCGGAGATCGGGATCAGCAGCCCCAGGAGGGCGAAGGACGGCACCGTCAGGATCGTGCTGGCCAGTGCGGTGGCGAGCGCCGAACCGATCGGGCTGCGGTAGACCGCCACCCCGATCAGCACGCCGAGCACCGCCGCGAGGATCGTGCACTGCACCACCAGGCTGGTGTGCAGGTAGGCCTCCAACCACAACTTGCTCGCCCGGTCCGAGATGTACTCGAAGAGATTCATCCGTGTCCGCACTCCCGCCCGCGTCCGTGAGGCTTCACCCGAACGGGCTAGCTCCTGACCGACGGCTCAGTACCCACCGTGCGCCGAAGCCAAACCCCCGTTCCAGGCCTCATTGATTCCGACACCGTTCCGTATCCGGACGTGATCGGCAACAAAAGGCCGGTTTTTTCGGGGGTTCCGGGTGGCGGAGCCCCCGGCCCGGGGCGGAGCCCGGCGATGGCACCGTTGAACCGATCACGTTCGGGAGCCGTGAACTCCACGTGTGCTCAGTTGACGGGATCACCAAATCACCCGTCGGGGAGTCGCTTAGAGTGTTCGCCATGAGCACTTCAGGACGGCGTCCCGCCGTGCTGGGTGCTACTCGCGGCGTGTTGCTCGCGGTGACCGCGGGTGCGCTCACCGTTACCGCGCACCGGCTCGCCGACGGCGGGCTGCCGGATCCGGCGATGACCGTGCTGCTCAGCGGCCTGTTCGGCTGGACGGCGACCGCGCTGGCCCGCAAGGCCCGCGGCCCGCTCGCCACCATCGGCCTCCTGGGCGCGGCCCAGCTCGTGATGCACCTGCTGCTCACGACGCTCGCCGAGCACCACGACATGTACGCCATGCCGGGCACCGAAAGCCTCGGCATGGTCACCGCGCACGCCGTCGCGACCGTGGTCACGGCGCTCCTGCTCGCCCGCGCGGACGAGACGCTGGTCGCCCTGCTGGCCGCGTTGCGGGCGATCCTGCCGCGGCTGCTCGGCCCGCTGCCGGTGCCGGTCGCGGCCGCCTCGCTCGTCCCGGCCCGCACCGCGGCGCCGAGCCACCTCGTCGGCGTCGACCTGCGCCGGATCCGCGGGCGGCGCGGCCCGCCCGCCCACTCCTGAACCGAGCTTCTTCCCCCGCACCAGCGAACCCCCGAGTTCGCTGTCCCCTTTTTGAGTTCATCAGGAGTGAACGCATGTCCCAGCACGTCTTCAAGCGCGCCGGTTTCCTCGCCGCCACCATCGGTGTCGCCGGTCTCCTCGGCACCGGCGTCGCCTCCGCGCACGTCACCGCCAACGTCTACGGCGCCCAGCCGACGAAGGGCGGCTACGCGGCGATCGTGTTCCGCGTGCCGAGCGAAGAGCCGACCACGATGACCACCAAGGTCGCCGTCGACTTCAAGGCGGACTACGGCATCGGCTCGGTGCGCACCAAGCCGGTGCCCGGCTGGACCGCGAACGTGACCAAGTCGAAGCTGCCGACCCCGATCACCAAGGACAACGGCACGCAGATCACCGAGGCCGTCACCGCGGTGACGTGGACCGCGGCGCCGGGCAGCGAGCTCAAGTCCACCGACTACCAGGAGTTCGAGGTCAGCTTCGGCCCGCTGCCGTCCAACGTGGACGAGGTCGAGTTCCCGGCCCACCAGACCTACAGCGACGGCAAGGTCGTCGACTGGAACCAGCCGACCCCGGCCAGTGGCGAAGAACCGGAGCACCCGGCGCCGGTCGTCAAGCTGGCCGCGAAGGCCGCCGACGGCGACGAGCACGCCGGGATGGGCGCGAACACCGCGTCGACCACCGGCGAGCACACTGAAGCCGCGGCGTCGTCGACGTCGGACAGCACCGCGCGCTGGCTCGGCGGGGCCGGCCTGCTCGTGGGCGCGATCGGTCTCGGTGTCGGGGCCGGCGCGACCATCCGGGCCCGCAAGGCCACAGCGAAGCCGGGAGGCGCCAGCTAAATGCGGAAAGCGCTCGTGGCGCTGGCGTTGACGGTGGTGGCCGTGCTCGGCACGGCCACCCCGGCGCTGGCGCACAACGTGCTGATCTCCGCGGACCCGGCGAACGGCTCGTCCGTCGCCGCCGGGCCGCAGAAGGTCAGCTTGACGTTCGACCAGTACGTGCAGGGCGCGGACGTCAACCAGATCGCGGTGACCGGACCCGGCGGCGGCCAGTGGGCCGAGGGACCGATCAGCGTGGTGAACAACGTCATCAGCGCGCCGCTGCGGCCGCTCGGACCGGCCGGGAAGTACACGATCGGCTACCGGGTGCTGTCCGCGGACGGCCACCCGGTGACCGGCGAGCTGACGTTCACCCTCACCGCCGCGGGCACCGGCACGCCGGCGACCGTGGACGCGGCGAAGTCGCCCGGCGGCTCCTCCTCGCAGGCGACGTCGCAGTCGTCGTCCACCGGGGTGCCGATCTGGGTGTGGATCGCCGGCGCGGTCGTCCTGCTGGCGATCGGGCTGGTCGTCGCCCTGCGGTCGGGCCGGGCCGTGGAAGAGAAGAACTGACGCGATGACTCAGGCCGAGACCACCACCAAGCCCCGCTACGTCACGCTGCTCTGCATGGTGACGGCGGGGCTGCTCGGCGCCCTCATCGGCGTCGCGCTCACCGCCAGCACCCCGGTCCCCGGCGTGGTGGAACCCAGCGCGGTGGTCTCGGCCGGCATCCCGATCGTCCGCGTGCTGCTCGACCTGTCCGCGGTCACGACGATCGGGCTCGCGCTGCTGTCGGTGCTCGTCGGGTACGACCGGCCGAAGCTCACCGAGCCGATCATGCGGCTGGCCCGCCCGGCCGGCGTCGCGGCCGCGCTCGTCTGGGCCACGACCGCCGTCGTCACGCTGATCCTGCAGACCGCGGAGTACAAACCGGGCACCTCGACGCTCACGGCGTCCGACATCGGCGGCTACATCGCGAACGTCGGCGCCGGGAAGGCGCTCGTCATCGTCGCCGTGCTGGCCCTGGCGCACGCCGGGATCGGCGCGCTCGCCCTGCGCTACGGCGAGAAGATCCCCGCCGAGGTCCGCGTCGGGCTCGGCCTGTTCGCGCTGCTGCCGCTGCCGGTCACCGGGCACGCGTCGAACTGGAGCTACCACGACTACACGATGATCTCGATGGAGCTGCACGTCATGAGCGCCGTCGCCTGGACCGGCGGCCTCGGCGCGATGGCCGTGCTGCTCGTCGCGAACCGGACGCTGCTGGCGCACGCGATGCCCCGGTTCTCGAAGCTGGCGACGCTCTGCCTGATCATCTCGGCGGCGACCGGCCTGTTCAACGGCCTCATCGAGATCTCGCTCAACCCGACCATCGGGTTCTGGGCGGCGATCTTCACGACGCCGTACGGGCAGCTGCTCATCCTCAAGCTCGCCTGCACCGGGGTGATCGCGCTGCTCGGCGCGAACGTCCGCTGGCGGCTGATGCCCCAGATCGTCCGGCACAACCGGACGGCGCTCGCCTCGTGGGCGACGCTCGAGCTGACCGTCATGGGATTGGCGTTCGGCTTCGCCGTCGTGCTCACGCGCGCACCGGTCGTCGCGTCTTGAACGCGTGCCAATGCAGGTAGAACCGATGCGGAGTCACGGCGTGTAGCTGCAACTTGCGCATTGGAATGACTGGGCATCCATTGGAGGTGACCGGTCGGGCAGAACTTTCTACCGTGAGCAGACGACATTCCGTAAGCGACGAACGGTCATCCGCGGTCGTCGAATGCACGTGCAGGGTGTGGCGCCGGTCACATGATGTGACAGCGTCCGCTCAGCGGTAACGCGTCCACCGGACGTCCGTCCGGCCGTGCCGGAGATCGTCCAACCGGCGGAAGAGCTCCGGCCGCACCTGGGGCCGGCTGCGCAGGATGGGCAGCACGCTGGTCGTCAGCTTCAGTTCGCGGATCCCCCGCAGCACGGCGAAACCGGGCCAGGACGTCACGTCGAAGCCGTAGGCCGCGGCGAACGTCCGGTACTGCACCGGCGGGTCCCCGAACCGCTCACGGCCGACGGCGAGCGGCGTCAGGTCCCATTCCGGCGGGCCGACGCACGAGGAGTCGAAGTCGCAGAGCACCGGCCCGTCCGGGCCCGGGATGACGTTGCCGGGGTACGCGTCGCCGTGGACCAGGCCCCGGGGCAGCGGGAACTCCAGGCCGGCCAGCGCGGCCTCGAGCTCGGCGCAGCGGTCCAGCAGGAACGCGCGGTCGGCGGCGCTGATCTCCTCGGCGTCGGACACCCGGGCCCGCACGGCGGCGAACGGCGCCCACCCGGCGAGGCCGTCGGGCGCGGGGAGGGCGTGCACCTGGCTCAGCAGGCGAGCCAGGTCGGCCGGGGACGCCGGCCGGCCGATGCTCGACACCTGGTGCCACACGGTCACGAGGTGCTCGCCGACCGCCATCGGCTGCTCGACGCCGCCGAGCAGCCGGATTGCCGGGACGCCGTGCTCTTCGAAGTGGCGGGCGACGGTGACCACGGTCCCGACGCGGTGCCGAAGCCGGGTCGAGCCGACGATCCGAACCACGACGGGGGCCGTGACCAGCGCGTACACCGCGTTGTTGGTGAACCGCAGCAGCCGCGCGCCGGTGGGGTCGAGGCCGAGCAGCGCGCAGGTCTCCGCCAGCACGCCGCGCAGCTTCTCCGGGGTGAACCGTCCGTCCAAGACGGTTCCGGCGTTACGCGGCGTAGAAAGCGTGGAGGCGATCGGCGAGGTCACGGGCGTCGGCGTTGTTGCGGCGGCGCTCGGCCTCTTCCTGCAGGGGCCGCATCCGGTCCTTCACGCGCTCGGACTTGATGCCCTCGGCGCAGTCGATGGCCTTGCCGCCGACCTTGGAGCCGTGGTCGAGGTCGCCGTCCAGCAGGTGGTTCGTGGCCAGCGCGCTCAGCATGAACGTCTTGGAGCGGGCCATCTCGTCGTCGTAGGAGTCGACGGCCCTGGTCAGCGCGGGGATCGCGAACTTGGTGTGCTCGGCGTTCTTCTGCGCGAGGACCGTGTGGACGGTACCGACCATGGCGTAGACGTCGGTCTCGGTGAAGAACTTCACCCACGACTCGGCTTCGGCCAGGTTGGCGCGCTCGAACTCGTCCTTGCTCCGGCCGAGCAGCTTCACCGCCTGCTCCTCGTTGCCCATCATCGCGTAGGCCCAGGCCTCGTTCGCGCAGAGCACGGAGACCGCCAGCTCGGAGCCCGATTCCTGGGCGGCGATCTGGCCGAGCTGGAACAGCTTCAGCGCGTCGTTCGGGGCGTCCTGGTGCAGGTAGACGCGGCCCATGCGGTAGAGCACGTTGGCCACCAGCGGGTGGTTCTCGCCCTGCTTGGCCAGGTCCAGCGCGTTCGCGAAGTGGCCGCGGGCGGAGTCCATCAGCCCGGTGTCGAACGACGTCCAGCCGGCCAGCGAGTGCAGGTCGGCGAGCGCCACGTAGAGCCGGTTCTTGACCAGGTCGGTGCCGTTGGACTCCAGCATCTGCTGGCCCCAGGACAGCTGCGCCACGACGGCGTCGCGGCAGAACCCGCCGCCGTACTGGTAGTCCAGGGCGCGCAGCGCGCGCGTCGCGGCTTCCACCTGGCGCACGTCGGTCATCCCGATGCGCCCGGGAGCGGGCGTTCGCGCCGGTCCCGCCGACCACGTGCCCGATTCCGGACCGAACACCGCCGCACCCATCGTGACCTGGGCGGCGTGCGCGAGGAACCTCCGTCGCTTCACGGACTCGTCCTCCTCAGCCTGCTGGCCGTCGGCGGAGCCGACGACGCGTATCGCCGTGGCCTCGTCGTAGGCGAGGCCCATGTATCCACGCGGGACACCCAGGCCGTCGGCGATCCTGGTGAGGACGTCGTAGGCCATGACCTGGCGACCCTTGAGGATCTCCGACACCTCGGACTGGGACTGGCCGGTCATCGCGGCGATCTGGCGCTGCGAGACACCGTGCTTGCGAAGGAGCCGGTAGACGGCGCTGATCTCACGGGCGGCGAGCGCAGCTCTCATCTCGGGCTGCTCCCACGCGTCAGCGGGAACGGCGTGGCTCTGCCGGGCATCGGCACTGCCACCGTTACTGGCGTCCATCGCGCCCCCTCCACTGTCCGGTCGGGCGTCTGTGAATCAGCGTAAGCAAAGCTGCCGAACCTTGTGAACCAGGCGAACTGCGCCCTGATCGGTCCGGGCGAAGTCCGTTGACCGCTTACCGTGGAACCGAGTCCGGTCACCGCTATGACGCCATTTCGACCTTCTATCGCACCCGGTTTCACCTCACTGTAGTTGTCAGATCTCCGTCACCGCCCGGACACCGGTTGCGATCACGGAGAGCTACGAAAACCGCAGCGCTGTGACAACGCGAAGACGAAGCGATGCCGCAGAAGGCAGTTTCGAAGAGGACGACAGAGCGGAGAAGGGCGTGGAGTTCGTGGACTCGTTCGCAGGGGGACATGTCGGTACGGCCACTCGTGCCGTGCGGCCGGCGGTCTCTCCCATCTCCCCTGTCCGTCCGGTCACCCCCGCCGCCGCGGTGGACCCCCGCACCGCGGCCGTCCGCCACTACGAAGGCGGTCAGCTCGTGTGGCGGGTGCAGTGCGGAGACCTCATCGAGCGCGAACGCGCGGTGACGGTCTTCGTCGAGGACAACCAGGTGGTACTGGTCTCGCCCCCCGGCGAGACCGCGCGGTTGACGTCCGGCCAGCTCGGACAGCTGCGCGCCGCGCTCAACGAAGCCGCCAAGATGGCGGAAAGGTAACGGTGAGCTGATCATGGATCAGGTACTCGGGCAGGTCCTCCGCAATGCGGTCTGGGAGCGCCTCGACATGCTGACCGACCTGGCGAACCGCGCCGACGCCCAGTCGCTCGTCTCGGTCGCGCGCTCCGAACTCCCCCGCCTCACGGAGGCGTGGCGCGCGATGCTGAAGATGCACGAGCCCGACGAGCGCGGCGACTGCCCCACCTGCTCGACCCGGTGGCACCGCTGCAAGGCGCCGTGCTCGGTCTGGCAGGTCGCGCACGAGCACCTGGTGGCCGGCGGCCTCGCCCCGCAGCAGGCCTCGACGGCCCGCGGTCTGACGGGCCGGCGCACGAGCCCGGTGCCGACGCAGGGCCGTCCGGTGCCCGCTCCGTCCGCGGCCGAGACCACCGGGCGGCACGCCCTGGTGAACCCGCGCCGCGCGCTCACCGCCTGATCCACCCCGGTCCGGGAGCGCGGCCGACCGATCGCCCCATCGGAACCGCGCCCGCTCTCGCCTTGGCCGGGGACTGTTTCGCCCGCACCCCCGAGCAGCGCGAACCAGTCCCCGGTCAACCTCCCGGTCCCCATCGCGATTAATCGAAAAAAATACGCGTTAGCCCTAGCCCGGGCGGTAATCGCCCGCTAGATTGATCATCAAGCGCAGCGTGATCATGGAGTTGGTCCGCAGCGCGCCCGCCCCACACGTGCGGCCCCGAATTCCGCGGGCCGGTGCCGTTGCACTCCCCTCCCCCGACCGGCACCGGCCCGCGGTTCCACGTCTGCGTCCGGTCGCTAACGGACCGCCTTCACCCGCAGGACCAGCACCGCGGCCAGCAGCGTCGCGACGGCCGAAGCGGCGAAGAGCCCCGCATAGCCGCCGAGGTACGCGAGCACCAGCGGCGTCAGCAGCGGGGCGACCACCTGCGGCAGCGAGTTCGCGATGTTGATGACACCCAGGTCCTTCGCGCGGTCCTGCGCCGTCGGCAGCACCTGCGTCAGCATCGCCAGCGCGACGGCCATGTACGCACCGAAACCGACGCCCAGCAGCGGCGACGCGGCGAGCGCGACCGGCCAGCTCTGCCAGATCACCAGCAGCAAAGCGGCCAACGCCATCACACCGGAGGCCGCAAGGACGTACGGCTTACGCCGTCCGGACTTGTCGGAGAAGTGCCCGGCGAGCACGGCCCCGATCACGAGCGCCACGCCGTAGAGCCCCATCATGATCAACAGGCCCGTGTCGGGGTCCGGGTAGTGCACCGCGTCCTTGAGGAAGAACAGCAAGTAGAGCGTCCCGAACGCGTTGCCGAGGTTGATCATGAAGTGGCACGACCAGGCCCACGCGAAGTCCGGGTGCCGCCGCGGCGAGACCCAGAGGTTGCGCAGCACCTCACCGGCCGCCGACGACGGGCGGTGCTCGACCGGCAGCCGCGCGTCCGGCGTCCGGAGCACGAAGAACGCGGCCCCGGCCAGGACGATCCCCGCGCAGACCGCGTAGGCCAGCGGGATCCCGGCGATGCCGAGCATCACGACGACCACCACCGCGCCCAGCACCGTGCCGAGCATCTGCGCGATGCCGACCAGCCCGCCGACCTGCGCGCGCTGCCCGACCGGCACCCGGTCGGCGATGGCGGACATCAGGGTGGCGAGCATGCCGTTGAGCCCGGCCTGCACCAGGCACCAGCCGGCGATCAGCAGCGCGACGTCCGGCGCGAACCCCAGCACCAGCAGGCCCACCGCGGCGACAACCGCACCGACGACCGTCCACGGGTGGCGGCGGCCGAAGCGCGAGCACGTCCGGTCCGACAGCAGCCCGACCGCCGGGTTGACGATCAGGGCCACGATCGCGCCGGCACCCATCACGATGCCGAGCACGAACTCCTTGTTCACCTGGTCGAGCAGCTCCGCCTGCTGCGGCAGCAGCACCTGGATGGGCGCGTAGATCCCCAGCCAGAGCGCGATGTTCGCGAAGAACAGCAGGCTCATCCAGCCGGGCCGCACCCGCACGACGGGCTCGGCGAGGGCTTCGGGCAGGCCCGTGGCCTCGGTCGTCTCACTGCTCATCCCGCACCAGCTTCCGGTACCAGTGGAACGAGTCCTTCGGCGTGCGCCGGAGGGTCTCGTAGTCGACGTGCACCAGGCCGAAGCGCGGCGCGTAGCCCTTGGACCACTCGAAATTGTCCATCAAGGACCAGCAGAAGTACCCCCGGACGTCGACTCCGGCGTCCATCGCCTCGCGCACCCCGACGAGGTGGCTGTGCAGGAAGTCGATCCGCTCGGGGTCGTGCACGCCGCCGTCCTCGGCGACGACGTCGGCGAAGCTGCAGCCGTTCTCGGTGATCTGAATGGGCGGCAGCTTGTCGCGGTAGCGCCGGTGGAAGTCCAGCAGCAGCTCACGCAGGGCGTGCGGGACGATCGGCGAGTCGTTGGTCGTCATCGGGTAGCCCTCGATCGGGCGGAGGTCGAACGGCAGCGGGTTGCCCGGGCTGGGCTTCGCGACGCCCTGGGGCTCGTAGTAGTTGACGCCGTAGAAGTCGAGCGGCTGAGCGATCGTCGGCAGGTCGTCGGCGAACCCGGCCGGCAGGTGCTCGTGGAGCTGCCCGGGGTAGGTGCCGAGCAGAACGGGATCCGCGAAGAGCCGGTTGAGCAGCGCGTCGAGCCACACCGCGGCCGCGTCGTCCTCCAGACTGTCTTCGACCGGCCAGATCGGCGAGTGGTTGTTGGCCGTGCCGATGTTCGTGGCGCCGGCCGCGCGCAGCGCCTGGACGGCGAGGCCGTGCGCGAGGTTCTGGTGGTGCGCGGTCGGGATGGCGTCGAGCAGGAGGGTCTTTCCGGGTGCGTACTCGCCGATCGCGTAACCGAAGATGGACATCACCATCGGCTCGTTCAACGGGATCCACAGCTTCACCCGATCGGCGAAACGTTCGCCGAGGATGTGGGCGTACTCGGCGAAGCGCCCAGCGGTCCCCCGGGCGAGCCAGCCGCCTTCGTCTTCGACGGCCTGCGGGGTGTCCCAGTGGTAGAGCGTGACCGCGGGCGCGATGCCGGCCTCGCACACGGCGTCGATGAGCTTGTCGTAGAACCCGAGACCCTCGGCGTTCGGCGCGCCTTTCCCGTCGGGCTGGATTCGGGGCCAGGCGATGGACATCCGGTAGGCGCCGACGCCGAGTTCCGCCATCAGCGCGATGTCTTCGGGGTAGCGGTGGTAGTGGTCGGCGGCTACGTTTGCCTCTTCACCGCGAGCGATCTTGCCTTCCGTCGCGGTGAACGTGTCCCAGATGGACGGACCGCGCCCGCCTTCGGTGGTGGCGCCTTCGATCTGGAACGCCGAGGTCGAAACACCCCAAAGGAAGTCTGGCGGGAAGTTCGGGTTCTGCACCGGCTGCTGACCCCTTCGTCAGGCCACCCGTACGGGTGAACATGAAAAGTTCTCATATACTAGGTCTTCACTCGTCCGTGGGGAAGCCCGTCGGCGCGATAAAGTCCCAGATCAGACGAGGAGGAGTGCCGTGTCCGACATCCAGGCCGCGAAGGTGCCGGCAGAAGCGACCCCCCTACGCCGGCAGCCGGTCCAGCAACGCAGCGCGAAACGGGTCGAGCAGATGCTCGACGCGAGCGCGGCGCTGATCGACGAGCTCGGCTACGACGCCCTGACGACCACCCTGATAGCCAAACGAGCAGGGGTCGCCGTCGGTTCGCTGTACCAGTTCTTCCCCGACAAGCGCGCGGTCGTGCAAGCGCTTACCGCCCGGAACCTCGAACGGTTCGTCGGCGCGGTCAACGAGCGCCTCAACCAGCTCGGCCCGGAACACTGGTGGGACGTCGTCGACTCGATCCTCGACATCTACCTGGAGATGCACCGCTCGGTGCCCGGCTTTTCGAAGGTCCACTTCGGCGACATCATCGACCGCCAGCTGCTGGACGAGACCCGCGACAACAACGCGGTGATCGTGGACTCCCTGACGGACCTCCTGGCCTCCCAGGTCGACCGCCCGGTGGAGGACCTCCGCTTCGCGATCACGATCGCCAACGAGGTCGCGGACGCACTCCTGAAGCTGGCCTTCCGCAAGGAACCGAGCGGCGACGAGAAGTTCGTGGCCGAGGCGAAGTACGTGGTGAAGGGCTACTTGGCGGCGCGGTTCGGGGAGAAGTCCTAGCTGTCCACAGAAGTTGTCCACAGGCTTCCCCAGTTGTGGACAACCCTGGGGCCTTGCCCGCTTTCGGCGGGGTTCGTCCGGGGGCGTCGATAGACTGGACGTGGGGACGCCCCCCTTGGGAGTGGCGGGGGATGCTTTCCGGGCGGGGGCGCTGGTGGAAGCAGGTACTGCGGCTGTTTCCGGGCCTGCGGGGGTCTTGATCGGCGATCGAGTCTTGTCGGCCTCTGGTCGCGAGTGCGCCGGACCGGCGATCGGCTGGCGGAGCCGCGGAGCTGACGCGGTGCGCCGCGTTGATCCGGATGCTCGCCGGGCGAGCTGCGAGCAGGATTCGCCCGTCCGGGGTTGGGGACAAAACCGAGGACGGGGCCGAAATCAGTGTTCGGCCGCACGGACGCGGTACCCGGGGCGCCGGGCCCGCGTCGGAGCGGCGTTGGTCAGCCGAAGTTCTGGTGCTCGCCCCGGTACGTCGGGACCGTGCGCTCCACCCGGTCACCCAGTACCAGGTGGTAGTGCGTGAAGCGCTCCGCCAGCTCCCCCGCCTTCGCGTGGCGCAGCCATACCCGGTCGCCCAGTTGCAGGGTTCGGGCGGCTCGGCCTGTCACCGGGGTCTGGACCTCTCCCGCGCCTTCGAAGCCGAGGAACTTCAGGCCCGTCGGGAGGTACGGCTTCGGCTGGCGTGATGGGCCCGTGGGGCCCGAGGCGATGTAGCCGCCGGAGTACAGGGTGGCGATCTTGCGTGTGGGGCGGCGGACCACCGGGAGCGCGAAGAGCGCCGCCGGGCGGGGGTGGAAACGGGTGTACGCGTCGAACAGCGTCGGGCCGATCAGGCCCGAGCCCGCGGCGATCTCCGTGACCACGGCGTCCGCGCCCGTCGACTCGATGCTGCCGGTGCCGCCGCCGTTGACGAACTCCAGGTCCGCCACCTCGCGGACCGCGCGGACCACCGCGCCGCGGCGGCGGGCCAGTTCGGCCGCCGAACGGCGTTGCATCCAGCCGACCACCAGCTGGTTCGCGCGACGACCGGCCGCGTCGCCCAGGCCGGCGATCTGGCCTTCGTACGCCATGACGCCGACCAGCCGGAAGCCGGCGCGCGCCACGATCTGGCGGGCGAACGTCGAGGCCTGCTTCGGCGTGAAGATCGGGGACCGCCGGGTGCCGACGTGGAGCCCTGGGACCGGGCGCCACGACGCGTCCAGTTCGAGGCAGACGCGGATTTCCGGGTGGCCGTGGCCGAGAGCGGCGTCCACCAGGTCCAGGTGCTCGGGCGAGTCGACCATGATCGTGATCGCCGCGCGGGCACGCTCTGACGCGGCCAGGCGGCGGAGGGCGTCGTGGTCGGCCGTCGGGTAGGCGACGACGACGTCGTCGGTCGTGCCCTGCTCGACGTGCCAGATGGCCTCGGCCAGCGAGTAGCACATCAGGCCTTCGAAGCCCGGCATCGCGAGCACGCGCTCCAACAACGCCCGGCAGCGGACCGACTTGCTCACGACGCGAATGGGCTTGCCGCCCGCGCGCCGGTGGAGGTCGTCGGCGTTCGCGTCGAAGGCAGCCAAGTCGACGACGGCCAAGGGTGGATCGAGGTCCTTGGTCGCCAAGTCGTACACCGTCGCACTGGTCACGAGGTCTAAAGTACGACAACAAAGCTTGAAACGCGAATACTATTCACTTACTGTCTCGGACATTCGACCGATGGAGGGGGCGCACATGACCCGGTGGACCAACTGGGCGGGCACGGCGTCCGCCTCGCCACAGCACGTTCACCAGCCGCGGAGCGCGGCGGAGATCGCGGCAACCGTCGCGAGCATCGCCGCGGCCGGCCGGACCGTGCGCGCCTGGGGCAGCGGCCACTCGTTCACCGCGATCGCCGTCGCCGACTCCGACGCGCTCGACCTGCGCGGCTGGACCGGCATCGAGCGCGCCGACCTCGAAACCGGCCACGTCACCGTCCGCGCGGGCACCACGATCAAGCAGCTCAACGCCGCGCTCGACACACTCGGGCTGGCCATGACCAACCTCGGCGACATCGACGCGCAGACCATCGCCGGCGCGATCTCCACCGGCACGCACGGCACCGGCGCCCGTCTCGGCGGCATCGCCACCCAGATCGTCGCCCTCGAACTGGTCCTGGCGGACGGCTCGGTCGTCACCTGCTCGGCCGGCGAGCGCCCCGACCTCTTCGCCGCGGCCCGCGTCGGCCTCGGCGCGCTCGGCGTGATCACCACCGTGACCCTGCAGTGCGAGCCGTCGTTCGTGCTGCGCGCGCAGGAACGGCCGGAGCCGCTGGAGCAGGTCCTCGAAGGCTTCGACGACTCCGCCGCGAACAACGAGCACTTCGAGTTCTACTGGTTCCCCTACGGCAAGAGTGCGCTGGTCAAGCGCAACAACCGGTGCGAGACGGCCGAGCCGTTGAGCAGGGTCCGCGAGTTCGTCGACTACCAGGTCATGGAGAACGTCGCGTTCGGCGGCCTCTGCCGGACGGGCCGGCTGATGCCGCGGCTCGTGCCGTCGCTCAACAGCTTCGCGTCGAACATGCTCTCGGCGCGCGAGTACAGCGACCTCTCGCACCGCGTCTTCGTCACCGCCCGGAACGTCCGGTTCACCGAGACCGAGTACGCGGTTCCACGTGAATCACTGCACGACGTCCTCGCCGAGCTGCGTGCCCTGGTGCCCAAGCTGAAGGACCCGGTGATGTTCCCGGTCGAGGTCCGCGTCGCGGCCGCCGATGACATCTGGCTCTCGACCGCGCAGGGCCGCGACTCGGCCTACATCGCGATCCACCAGTTCACCGGCATGCCGTACCGCGAGTACTTCAGCGCGTTCGAGAAGATCGCCGGCGCGGTCGGCGGCCGCCCGCACTGGGGCAAGATGCACGACCTCGACGCCGGCGTCCTCCGCTCGCGCTACCCGCACTTCGACGACTTCCTGCGTGTGCGCAAGGAAACCGACCCGAGCGGCGTCTTCACCAACACGTACCTGGACCGGGTGCTCGGGCCCGTCGGCTAGAAGCTAGAAGAGCGCCGACACCGATTCGCCGTTGTGGATCCGGCGGATCGCCTCGGCCAGGGCCGGCGCGATCGAGAGGATCTTCAGCTTCTCGGTGCGTTCCTCTTCGGGCACCGGGACGGTGTTGGTGCAGACGATCTCCAGCACCTCCGGCCGGTCGCCGATGCGCTCGATGGCCTTCGCCGCGAACAGGCCGTGCGTGCAGGCGACGCGGATCGACCGCGGCTTCAGCTCGGCCAGCCTGTCGAGCAGCTCGAGGACCGTGCTGCCCTTGGCGATCTCGTCGTCGAGCACGATCACGTCGCGGCCGGTGACCTCGCCGATCACCGAGGTGATCTGGACGCGGTCGTCGGGGAACCGCTCCTTCGCGCCGGCCGCGACCTGGACGCCGAGGAGCCGCGCGAAGTGCGACGCCTCCTTCGCGTTGCCCAGGTCGGGCGAGACGACGGTGGTGCGCGAGAGGTCGTACTGCCGGAAGTGCTTGGCCAGCTCCTGCAGCGCGTGCAGGTGGTCGACCGGGACGCTGAAGAAGCCGTGCACCTGCGGCGAGTGCAGCGTCATCGCGAGCACGCGGCTCGCGCCGGCCGTCACCAGCAGGTCGGCGACCAGGCGGCCGCCGATCGAGATGCGCGGCGCGTCCTTCTTGTCCGAGCGCGCGTACGAGTAGTGCGGCATCACCGCGGTGATCCGGGACGCCGACGCGCCGCGGGCGGCGTCGAGCATCAGCAGCAGCTCGACGAGGTGTTCCTGCACCGGCTTCACCAGCGGCTGGATGATGAAGACGTCCCGCTCGCGGCAGTTCGCCTGCAGCTGGACCTCGAGGCAGTCGTTCGCGAAGCGCTGGATCTCGACGGGCCGCAGCGGCACGCCGAGGTTGCTGCAGATCTCTTCGGCCAGCTCCGGGTGCGCGCTTCCGCTGAAGACGGCGATTTCCCTCGATGCCTCGTTCACAGCGCCGAGATCGCCGTGTCGATCGCCGTCTCGCCGGAGATCAGTTCCAGTGTCCGGCGCGCGGACGCGGGGGTGTCGAGCAGCGCGAGGAGCACCGCGGCGACGTCGTCACGCGGGATCGGGCCGCGGCCGGTCTTGTCGGCCAGCAGGACCTGGCCGGTGCCGGGGTCGTCGGTCAGCGCGCCGGGCCGCAGGATCGTCCAGTCGAGGTCGCGGGCCTTGAGGTCGTCCTCGGCCGCGCGCTTGGCGCGCAGGTAGACGCGGAAGTCCTCGGTGGCGTCGGGGTTCTCCGGGTTGTCGGCACCCATGGAGCCGACCTGGATGTGGCGCCGCACGCCGGCCTGCACGGCGGCGTCGGCGAACAGGGCCGCGGCGCCACGGTCCACAGTGTCCTTGCGCGCGGATCCGCTGCCCGGCCCGGCGCCCGCTGCGAATACCGCAGCGTCGGCGCCCTTCAGCGCCTCGGCGACGGTGTCCACATCGGAGCTTTCCAGGTCGAGCACGACGGCTTGGGCGCCGGCGGCTTCGAGGTCCGCCGTGTGGGCGGGATTCCGGATGATCCCGACCCCTTCGTCACCGCGCGCGGCGAGCAGCCGCTCGAGCCGCAACGCGATCTGACCGTGTCCACCAGCAATGACGACTCGCATGCCACCGACCCTAATGGGGATCGATCAAGGCCGTCAGTCGAGCTCGGCGGGGACTTCGGCGGTGCGCAGCAGGTGGTCGTAGACGACCTCGTTCACCAGCCGGGAAACCGGGTCCTCCGCCAGCACGACGCGCTCGGTGCGGCCCTCGAGGTCGAGGTCGACGACCGCGTTCGGGTCGGCCGAGACGATCGCGAGGCCGTACGCGCGGGCCCGCGGCAGGCAGTTGCCGACGTAGTCCTCGGTCAGCACGGCCGGCGACGGCAGCACCATCGCGGCCTCGCCGTAGCGGGCGAACGGAACCGCGGAGGCCATCGCGGTGCGCCAGTGGCGCGCGACGGCCAGGACGCCGATGATCTCGGCGGCCGGGGCGGGGGCGGTTCCGGCCAGCTCCGGCCAGGTCCAGGTGTCGACAGTGGCCCGATCGGCCACCGGGCCGGCACCCATCGCGATGCGCTCGGCGTGCACGTCGGTGCGAAGCTTGGCGACGACGCAGACCTTGCGGCCCAGGATCGTGATCTCGGGGAGGACGACGCCGTTCCAGCCCAGCTGGGCGGCGGCGGTGCGGGCGAGTTCGTCGACGCTCGCGGGGAGCTCGATCGGCGGCACCACTCGGCTCGGCATCGACCGGCTGCGCTTCGCGCCACCGGCGACCGTCGAGCGCTCGGTGTTCTGAGGTGTAGCCGCCACGAGTCCGCCTCCTTCAAACCTGCACTGCTTCGTGACCGGGGAAAACCGGCACCTCACTTGTCTAACAGCGCGGCGGCGCGGCGTCGCCGGGTAGCGCGAGTGGCTGCGATCGGCGGCGGCCAGCGGTCGATGACCGGTCGGTAGGCGGTCATGGGACTTCGGTCGAACGGTGCGGCCAACCGAGTGATCGCGGGGTGAGTGGCACTACGGTCCGCCCGCGAACGATTACCCAGGGCGCGAATCCGGACTTGTGGATCACTCCGGTCCGACTAGCCCGTTCGGCGCAACCCGGGAAGAATCCACAGTGGACGCAGGCCGCTGAGCTGCGGTTGTCCGCCGTCACCCACATGGCGGTGAGCTGCACCGCAGCGCTCACGCGCGCCCGCGACTAAAGTTACCGACCAGTCACTTAGTCGTCGCCGTGGAGGACCGATGCGCTCCCCGAAGGACTTCTTCGCCCCGCTCGCCCTGGGCGCGCCCGCCCCCGTGCGGGAGATCCCGGTGACGCCGTCCCGGATGATCCACTTCTTCGACCCGAGCAACGAGAAGATGGCGGCCAAGGCGCCGGACATCGCCAAGAAAGTCGATGTCCTCCTGGGAAACCTCGAGGACGCCGTGCGCGCCGACCGCAAGGAGGCCGCGCGCGCCGGGCTCGTCGCCATCGCCAAGGCGAACGACTTCGGGAAGACGCAGCTGTGGACCCGGGTCAACAGCCTGGACTCGCCGTGGGTGCTCGACGACCTGGTGACGCTCGTCACCGAGATCGGCGACAAGCTCGACGTGATCATGGTGCCGAAGGTCGAGGGCGCGCCGGACATCCACTACGTCGACCGGCTGCTGGCCCAGCTCGAAGCGCGCGCCGGCCTGACGAAGCCGTTGCTGGTGCACGCGATCCTCGAGACGGCGAGCGGCGTGGCCAATGTGGAGGAGATCGCCGGCGCGAGCCCGCGGATGCAGGGCATCTCCCTCGGCCCGGCCGACCTGGCCGCGAGCCGCCGGATGAAGACCACCCGCGTCGGCGGCGGCCACCCCGGTTACCTGGTGCGGACCGACCCGGCCGGCGACGACCTGACCGAAGGCCGGACGACCTACCAGCAGGACCTCTGGCACTACACGGTGGCGCGGATGGTCGACGCCTGTGCGATGCACGGGATCCTGCCGTACTACGGGCCGTTCGGGGACATCCGCGACGTCGTCGCGTGCGAGGACCAGTTCCGGAACGCGTTCCTGCTGGGTTGTGTGGGCGCGTGGAGCCTGCACCCCGTGCAGATCGACATCGCGAAGAAGGTGTTCTCGCCTTCGCCGTCCGATGTGGCCTGGGCGCGCAAGGTGATCGCCGAGATGGGCGACGGCACCGGCGCGGTGATGATCGACGGGAAGATGCAGGACGACGCGTCGGTGAAGCAGTGCCGCGTGGTCGCCGAACTGGCCGACGCCCTCGCGGCGGACGACCCCGAGCTCGCGAGCGCGTACGACGCCGCCACCAAGGAGGTCCTCGGATGACCGAGCCGAAGCCGAGACGCTCTGTGCTCTACATGCCCGGCGCCAACGAGCGCGCGCTGGAGAAGGCCAAGACCATCCCGGCCGACGCGCTGATCCTCGACCTCGAGGACGCCGTCGCGCCGGACGCCAAGGAGGCCGCCCGCGAACGCGTCTGCGCCGCCGCGTCTTCGGGCGACTACGGCGACCGCGAGGTGACCATCCGCGTCAACGGCCTCGACACCGAGTGGCACGACGCCGACCTGCGCGCGGCGGCGTCCGCCGGACCGGCCGCGGTGGTCATGCCGAAGGTGAACTCGGCGGCCGAGGTGCACAACATCGAGCGTGCGCTGGAGCTGGGCGGCGCCCCGGACCACACGAAGATCTGGGCGATGGTCGAGACGCCGGTCGCGATGCTGCACGCCGAGGAGATCGCGGCGGCGTCCGAGCGGCTGACCGTGCTGGTGATGGGCACGAACGACCTCGCCAAGGAGCTCCACGCGGAGTTCGTCCCGGGCCGCGGCCCGCTGCTGGGCGGGCTTTCGCTGTGCCTGCTGGCCGCGCGCGCGACCGGCAAGGTGATCCTCGACGGCGTCTACAACGACGTGAAGGACCTTTCCGGGTTCGAAGCGGAGTGCGTCCAGGGCCGCCAGTACGGCTTCGACGGCAAGACGCTCATCCACCCCGGCCAGGTCGAGCCGTGCAACCGGATCTTCGCGCCGTCCGAAGAGGAGATCGACCGGTCGCGGCGGATCATCGAGGCGTTCGAGAAGGCCGGCAGCGGCGTGGTCACTGTGGACGGTCGGATGATCGAAAACCTGCACGTCGACAACGCGCGGCGGGTGCTCGCGCTGGCCGAGGCCGTCAAGAGCTGAGCCCCGGTGGCCGGGCTACCCCACGGCCCGGCCACCGGAGGGTCACTGCGGCAGGCTGTTCGTCCACTCGGCACCGACCGTGATGGTTTCCGTGTCCTTGGTGCCGCTCATCACCGCGCCGTCCGGAGTCACGTACATCGATGTCCGGTTCACCCGGCCGGTCGCCGGGTCGACGACGAGCCGCTCGTTGCCCGGCAGCAGCAGGCCTTGACCGCCCGGGACCGCGCCGAGCGCGCGCACCCCCGGGTACGCGGCGATCGCCCGGAACGCCGCCGCGCGGACCGCCGGGGGCGCCGGCAGGGTGGACACCAGCGAAACCAGGGCCTGGGGCAGCAGCTGCTGCCGCTCGCTCGAGCTCATGGGGCCCGCACTCGTCCGGACTTCGCTGCGCTCCAGCGCGTTCGAGATCCAGTCCCGCAACGCCGCCGGTTCGGTGGGCAACGCCAGGAGCTGGTCGAGGGTCACCTCGACGACGCTCAGATGGAAGGGCGAGTCCACAACCAGCCGGATGACCCGGCCCCCGGTCTTCGCGCCGCGGAACCACTGGTGGCCCTCGGCCGTGGTCCAGTACTCGTAGGTCTCCGACTCGGCGATCTTGAGGTGCCAGTACTTGCCGGTGCCCGCCGGTGCCTTCGCGGCCACCGTGGCCGCCGCCAGCAGGACCTCCTGGCCGGTGACGGCGACCGGCGCCGCGGCCTGCGGGGCCGGGGCCGGGGCCGGGGTGCCGGGCACGGTCGCCACCACGACGGCGGCCGCGGCCGCGACGGCGACGAGGCCGGTGCCGATCGCGAGCGGGCGGACGTGCCGGCGACGGCGGCCGGTCAGCATGTGGTTCCGCAGCCGGTGCCGGCTGCGGTCGACGACGTCCTGGGTGGGCTCTTCGGGGGTCAGCGCCGCGCGCAGCGTCTGCAGGTCATTCATCACGGGCCTCCTGGGCGAGAACGGGGGTGAGCTTCTTGCGGGCACGCGTCAGCCGGGAGCCGACCGTGCCCGGGGAGATGCCGAGGGCCTGCGCGACTTCCGCGTAGCCGAGGTCGGCCAGGGCCACGAGCAGCAGCACGTCACGCTCACCCGAGGACAACCGCGACAACGCTTTTCCCAGCCGGCCGGCGTCGAGGACGCGGTTTTCGTGGCCCTCGGCGGGCCGGGGTGTCTCGAGCCGCGCGAGGGCCCGGTAGTGCCGGGCCTCCTTGCGGCGGTGCCGGGACACGAGGTTCGTCGCGATGCCGAACAGCCAGGCCCGCAGGTCGCCGCGGGTGGCGTCGAACGTCTTCCGGCGGTCGAAGGCGACGAGGAACGTCTCGGCGGCGACGTCCTCCGCGACCTGGGCGCCGAGCCGGCCGGCGACGTACCGGTAGACGGCCGCGAAGTGCTGGTCGTGCACCTCGGTGAACAGCTCGGTGCCGAGCACCGGGGCCGCCGTCATGGGGCTGCCTCTGTCATGCGGATCCTTCCCGTCGGCGACAGCTTCACCACCACTTCGCCGCGGGCCCGGATCTTCTTCCCTCGTTCGCTAGCCCACCGGCCAGGGCCGCTGCGGCGGGCGGACGCGCTCGTACGCCGCGGCGGCGCGCAGGACGCCGACGTCGTCGAAGCGGCGGCCGCTGATCTGGAGGCCGATCGGCCGGCCGTCGTCGGTGTACCCGCAGTTCAGGGACACCGCGGGCTGGCCGGACATGTTGTAGGGCACGGTGAAGCCGATGTGCTCGAACGGCCTGGCGGGGTCGTTCGTCGGGGACGCCCATTCCGCCGGCGGCGCCGCGACCGGGCAGGTCGGCGACAGGACGACGTCGAACCCCGAAGTCGCGCGGAGGGTCGCGACGCTGATCGCGTCGATCTGGGCGAAGCCGCGGTAGACGTCCACTCCGGACAGATCCGCGCCGCCCGCGGCCCACTCCGCGATGTACGGCAGCACCTTCGCGCGCCGGTCGAGCGGCAGCCCCGCCATGTCCGACCAGGCGCGGGTGCGCCAGAAGACGTCCAGGCCGTCGAGCATGCTCCGGTCCAGGAACGGCGCGACCGGCGCGACGATCGCGCCCGCGGCCTCGAAGGCCCGGGCCGCCGCGGCGACGGCGTCACGCGTGGCCGGGTCCACCGGGAGGCCGGGGCCGGACTCGAGCTGCAGCCCGACGCGCAGGCCGTCGAGCGTGCCGTCGAGCGATGACCACGGCAGGTCGGCCGGCGGCAGGCTCAGGTGGTCACGCGGGTCGGGCGCGGACAGCACGCTCATCAGCAACGCCGTGTCGGCGACCGTGCGCGTCATCGGACCGGCGACGCGGCCGAGGAACGGCGGGTCGACCGGCACCCGGCCGAAGCTCGGCTTCAGCCCGACCAGGCCGCACCAGCCCGCGGGCAGCCGGATCGAGCCGCCGATGTCGGTGCCGACGTGCAGCGGGCCGTACCCGGCGGCGCCCGCCGCGCCGGCGCCCGCGCTCGACCCACCCGGGCTCGCCGACGGCTGCCACGGGTTGCGCGCGGTGGTGTGGAAGCTCGACAGGCCGGACGTCAGCATCCCGTAGTCCGGCATGGTCGTCTTGGCCAGCAGGACGCCGCCGGACTCGCGGACGCGCGCCGCCGCCGGGGCGTCTTCGGCCGCCGGGACGAGCGCGGTCGCCGCGGTGCCCAGCGGGACCGGCGTGCCGCGGGTCGCGACGTTCTCCTTGAGCGTCAACGGGACGCCGTCGATCGGGCCCAGCGGTTCGCCCGCGTGCCACCGCGCTTCGGCGGCCTTCGCGTCGTCACGCGCGCTCGACGGGTCGTACGCGTACAACGCGTGCAGCTCGGGCTCCCGCGCTTCGATGCGTTCGAGAACGGCTTCGGTCACCTCGACCGGCGAGAGCGTCTTCGCGCGGTACTGCGCGACGAGTTCGACGGCGGTCAGGTCGGGCAGCTCGGTCATGAGCCCTCCTTCACGAAGCGGGCGGTTCGAAGCGGCCGTCGACGGCGGTCCAGCCACCGTCCACCGCCAGCACCGAGCCGGTGACGAACGTCGACGCGTCCGAAGCGAGGTAGACGACGGCGCCGGCGAGCTCGTCGGGACGCGCCCAGCGGCCCAGCGCGCCCTTCCGCGCGTAGGCGTCGTACCACTCCGGATTCGCCTTGATCTGCGCGGTCAGCGGGGTCTCGACGACGCCGGGGGCGATCGCGTTGACCCGGACGCCGGCCGGCCCGAACTCCGCGGCGGCCGTCCGGAACAGCTGGACGAGCCCGGCTTTGGTTGCCGCGTAAGGGCCCTGACCAGGCTCGACGGTCGTGCCGCGGATGGACGAGAAGCCGATGATGCTCCCCCGCCCGTGCGCGACCATGTCGGCGCCGAACGCGCGGACGACCTCGAACGTCACGCCGAGGTTGAGCGCGAGGACGCGGTCGAACTCGTCACGGGTGTAGTCGAGCAAGCGCTTGCGGACGTTGGTCGCGGCCGTCAGGACAACGACGTCGAGCGGCCCGAGGTCGGACGCCGCGCGGTCGACGGCGCCGGGTTCGAGCAGGTCGATCTCGTACGCCTCGCCGACGCCGGTTTCGCGGGCCGCGGTGATGTCGCGGTCCGCCACCACCACTGCGGCGCCGTGCGCGGCCAGGGCTCGCGCGGCTTCGCGGCCGATCCCGCTGCCGCCGCCGAGCACGACGGCACGCCGTCCGTCCAGCCGGAACAGGTTCTCGTAGTTCACGGTCGCAGCACCGCCATCCTCGTCACGGTCAGCTCTTCGACGGCGAAGCGCGGGCCCTCGCGGCCGATGCCGGAGTCCTTCACCCCGCCGTACGGCATGGTGTCCGAGCGGAACCCGGGCACCTCGTTGACGACGACCCCGCCGACGTCCAGCTCGTCCAACGCGCGGAAAGCCGTGCGCAGCGACTGACTGTAGACGCTGGCGTGGAGGCCGTAGCGCGACGCGTTGACCGCGGCGAAGGCTTCGTCCACATCGGACACCGTGCGCAGGCAGACGACCGGGCCGAAGATCTCCTCGTCCCAGGCTTCGACGCCGTCCGGGACGTCGAGCAGGACCGTCGGGCGCAGCACCGTGCCGTCGACTCCCCCGCCGACCTGCCGGGCGCCGGACTGCTCAATCCACGCCTGGACGCGTTCCGTGGACGCGGGGTCGATCAGCGCCGACACCCGCGTCTTCTCGTCACGCGGATCGCCGGTGACGACCTCGTCGAGCCGGGCCAGCAGCCGTTCGGTGAAGTCCGCCGCGACCGACTGGACGACCAGCACGCGCTGCACCGAGATGCACGCCTGACCGGACGCGTAGAACCCGCCGCGCAGCACGGCGTCCGCTGCGGCGTCCAGATCCGCATCGGAAGCGACGACGAGCGCCGCGTTGGAACCCAGTTCCAGCAACGTCTTCGTGGGCGCCGCGTCACGGGCGATGCGGTGGCCGACGGCGGCGGAGCCGGTGAACGACACCGCGCCGATCCGGCGGTCGGTCGTCAGCGCGGCGCCGACGGACGCGTCGCCGGTGACCAGCTGGACCATGGCGGCGAGCGGGG
Organism: Amycolatopsis sp. WQ 127309; assembly: GCF_023023025.1. Lineage (NCBI taxonomy): Bacteria > Bacillati > Actinomycetota > Actinomycetes > Pseudonocardiales > Pseudonocardiaceae > Amycolatopsis > Amycolatopsis sp. WQ 127309. The sequence continues at coordinate 2,764,175 of NZ_CP095481.1, read as the reverse complement.
CCATCGTACGCACGAGGTGGACCAGCCACAGCGTAGCCAGTGGTGTCTGCGGCGCGGGCTTGATGATCACCGGGCAGCCCGCGGCGATCGCGGGGGCGATCTTGTGCGACGCCAGCAGCAACGGGTAGTTGAAGCCCGCGATGCCGACGACCACGCCGATCGGCTTGCGCTTCCAGAACCCGACCAGCCCGTCGCCCGAAGGCAGCAGGTCCAGCGGGACGGTCTCGCCGTGCAGCCGCGACACCTCTTCGGCGGCGGCTTCCCACGTGACGATCGTGCGGGCGACCTCGACGCGGCAGTCGACCAGCGGCTTGCCGGTCTCCAGCACAAGCAGGTTCTCGAACTCCTCACGGCGTTCGGTCAACGCCGCGGCGACGTCGTTCAGTAAAGAACGACGAGTCCGTGAAGGCAGCGAAGCCACTTCGCGCGCGACGGCGACGGCCTCGTCGACCGCTCGAGTAGCCAGCTCAGGCGTGCCGATGGGCGCGGTCCCGATGACGCTCCCGTCGTACGGGAACACGACGTCCGACGTGTCCACAGTGGACATCCAGCCCGCGCCGATCGGCAGGCCGTCCGGGTGGTCAGGCATCCTCGCCTCCGCTCAACCGGGCCAGCTCCGCGCGCAGGTTCGGCGCGGCGGCCAGGAGTTCCCGGGTGTACTCGTGCCGCGGTGCGTCGTAGACCTGCTCGACGTCGCCGAGTTCGACGATCTCGCCGCGGCGCATCACCGCGACGCGGTCGCAGACGTGCCGGACGACGCCGAGGTCGTGCGACACGAAGATCAGCGTCAACGCGAACTGCTCGACGAGCGAAGCGAGCAGTTCGAGGATCTGGCCGCGCACGGAGACGTCGAGGGCGCTGACGGGCTCGTCCGCGATGAGCACGCTGGGGTTCGGCGCGAGCGCACGCGCGATGGAGATCCGCTGCCGCTGGCCGCCGGAGAACTGGTGCGGGTACCGCCCTGCCGCGTCCGCGGGGAGCCCGACCGCCGCCAGCAGCTCGGCGACACGCTGCGGGTTTCGACGACCCAGCGGTTCGGAAATGATGTCGGCGACGCGCATCCGCGGGTCGAGCGAACCCATCGGGTCCTGGAAGACGATCTGCAGCTCGGACCGCAGGAAACCGAGGCGACGTTCCGGCAGGTTGTCGATGCGCCGGCCCTGGAACAACACCGTGCCCGCGGTCGGCTTGTCGAGCGCGGCCAGCAGCCGGACCAGTGTGGACTTCCCGGAACCGGACTCGCCGACGATGCCGAACCGCCGGCCGGCCTCCACGTCGAAGCTGACGCCGCGCAGCGCGTGCACGTCCCGGCGGGCGTACCGGCGTTCCAGGTCGCGGACTTCGATGATCATCGGCGCGCCTCCAGGTCCGACGCGTCCAGGAGCTTGCGGGTGTACTCGTGCTTCGGCGACGTCAGCACTTCGCGGGTCGAGCCCGCTTCGACGATCTCGCCGTCGAGCATCACCAGCACGCGCTCGCACACCGACGCCACCACCGCGAGGTCGTGCGTGATGAACAGCAACGCGCTCTCGGCGGGCAACGACGTCTTGACGAGCGTGAGGATCTGGGCCTGGACGGTGACGTCGAGGGCGGTCGTCGGCTCGTCGCAGATCAGCAGCGACGGCTCGTTGGCCAGCGCCATCGCGAGCACGACGCGTTGCCGCTGGCCGCCGGACAGCTGGTGCGGGTACGCGCGAGCCGTGTCCGGCAGGCCGACGGCGGCGAGCAGCTCCTCGGCGCGGTGACGACGGCCGTGGATCCGGCCCGGCTCGGTGACCTGACGGCCGACGCGCATGGCCGGGTTCAACGCCGTCATCGGCTCCTGGAACACCATCGCCAGCTCGTCACCACGCAGCCGCGAGAGGTCCTTTTCGGACATGCCCAGCAGCTCGCGGTCGCCGAGGCGCACCGAGCCGGACGCGTGCAGCTCGTCGGGCAGCAGGCCCATGATCGCCAGCGCCGTCAACGACTTCCCGGAGCCGGACTCGCCGATCAGGCCGACGCGCTCGCCGGCGCCGATCTCGAACGAGACGTCCCGGACCAGCGCGTTCACGCTGAGCCCCGTGACCGAGAGAGTCATACGCGGGCCGCCAATCGGGGGTCGAGGCGGTCGCGCAGGCCGTCACCGAGGAGGTTGAACCCGAGGACGGCGACGGCGATCGCGATGCCCGGCACCAGCGCCAGCCGCGGCTGGACCGTCAGCAACTCTTGGGATTCCTGCAGCATCCGACCCCACGACGGCGTCGGCGGCCGCGTACCGAAACCGAGGAACGACAGCGCCGCCTCGGCCAGCACGGCGATCGCGAACGACACCGACGCCTGCACGATCAGCAGGCCCGAGATGTTCGGCAGCACGTGCCGCACCGCGATGGTCAGCCGCGACCGGCCGCCGGCGCGGGCGGCGAGCACGAACTCGGTGCTCATCACCTGCAGCGTGCCGGACCGGGCGATCCGCGCGAACGACGGGATCGTGGCGATGCCGATCGCGACCATCGCGGTGAGCGTGTCCGCGCCGAACACCGCGCCGAACATGATCGCCAGCAGCAGCGCGGGAAACGCGAGCACCAGGTCGTTGACCCGCATGACGAACTCGCCGAGCCACCGCGGCGACATCCCGGCGAGGATCCCGAGCGGCGTCCCGATCACCGCGGCGATGCCGACCGCGACCACGCCGACGTACAGCGTCGTCCGCGCGCCGACCATGAGCTGGCTGAGCAGGTCACGCCCGAACTTGTCCGTGCCGAAGACGTTCTCTCCCCCGAAGCCGAGCAATCGATGGGCCGCGTCGACCTTCACCGGGTCGAACGGCGTCCAGAAGAACGACAGCACGGCGGCCAGCACGACCAGGCCGACGAGCACCCCGCCGATCACCAGATTGCGCATCACGAACCTCGCAATCGCGGGTCGAGCACGGTGTAGAGGACGTCGACGACGAAGTTGACGAGTAGAACGCCGACGACCAGCACGAGCACGATCCCCTGCACGGTCAGCAGGTCACGCGACGCGACGGCGTCCAGCAGCATCGAGCCCAGCCCCGGCAGCACGAACACGCGCTCGACCACGACCGCGCCGATCAGCAGCGTCGCGAGCTGCAGGCCCAGCACGGTGACGACCGGGACGGACGCGTTACGCAGGCCGTGGCGCACCAGCGCCTGCCCGGGACGCAGGCCCTTGGACCGCGCGGTGCGCAGGTAGTCCTGGCCGAGCGTGTCCAGCACGGCCGTGCGCACATAACGCGTGAGCACCGCGCCTTGCACCAGTCCTAGGGACAAAGCAGGCAGGACGAGCCCACGGAGGAACTCGCCGGCGTCCTGGTCGGGCGGCGTCCACCCACCCGAGGGCAGCCAGCGCAGCTGCACCGCGAAGATCTGCACCAGGATGATCCCGGCGAGGAACGCGGGGATCGCGACGCCGATCTGCGACAGCCCGGAAACGCCCGCGCCGGAGGCTTTCCGGTGCTTCACCGCGGCGAACGTGCCCGCGGGGATGGCGATCACCAGCGCCACCAGCATCCCGGCGCCGACCAGCCAGAGCGTGACGCCGAGGCGGTCGAGCAGCTGCGGGCCGATGGTGTCGCGCGTGACGTACGAGCGGCCGAAGTCGCCGTGCAGCACGCCGCCGATCCAGTCGAAGTACTGCGTGACCAGCGGCCGGTCGATGCCGAACTCGGCGCGGGTCTTGGCGAGCAGCTCCGGCGTCGCGTTGACGCCGAGCGCGACCTGCGCCGGATCACCCGGCAGCACGGCCATGAAGAGGAACACGACGATCGACGTGACCAGCACGCTGACCACGAAGATCGCCACCCGGCGCAGCACCTTGGCGGTCATCGCGGCGCCAGCCCGGTCAGGTCGAACGACTCGCTGACCTGGTTGGCCGCGAACCCGCCGACCTTGGCCTTCGCCACGATCACGTTGGGGAACAGGAAGAGCCAGTCCGCGGCGGCGTCCGTGTTGAGCTGCTCGGCCACGAGTTTCATGTCCGCGACCTGCTGCTCCGGCGTCCCGCTGTCGGCTTCGGCGAGCAGCTGCTGGACGCGCTTGTTGTCGTAGCCCCAGTAGTACGTCGGCTTGCCGAACGTCGTGATGTCGCGCGCCTCGACGTGCTGGATGATCGACAGGTCGTAGTCGTGGTCGGTGAAGACCTGCTTCAGCCAGACGGCCGGGAAGTCCAGGGGCTCGATCGTCGTCCGGACGCCGACGTCGGCCAGCTGCGACTGGACGACCTGCGCGGCCGACACGGCGTACGGCAGGTTCGGGATCCGCATCCGCAGGTTCAGGTTCGTCGCGCCCGCCTCGCTCAGCAGCGCCCTCGCCTTGCCGGGATCGAACGGGTGGACGTTCGACAGGTCTTCGTACCAGGGGTCGGTCGGCGGGACCATGCTGCCGATCAACGTGCCGCGTCCGGCCCACGCCGTGTCCAGCAACGCCTTCCGGTCGATCGCGTACGTCAGCGCCTGGCGCACCCGCGGGTCGGTCAGCGGCGCGCGTTTGTTGTTGAACGCCAGCGTGACCTCGCTGTTCGACGTGCCCTGCACCACCTGGAACCGGTCGTCGGCCTGGAACTGCGGGATCGAGTCGGGCGCGGTGATCGTGGAGATGACGTCGATGCCGTTGCTATACAGCGCGTTGTTCAACGCGGTCGGGTCCTTGATGTACTTCAGCACAACTGTCCGGTACGCCGGTTTCCGGCCCCAGTACGACGGATTCGCCTTGAGCACGACGGAGTCACCGCGCTTGCGGGCCGCCACGACGTACGGCCCGGTGCCGATCGGCTTGTTCGCCAGGTCGGCGACGCCGGTCGGGCTGAACATCGCGCCGAGCCGGCTCGTGAGGCTGAACAGCCAGCCGTTCGACGGCTTCGACAGCACGACCCGCGCGTGGTCCGGCGCCACGACGTCGACGTGGTCGACGACGTCCATTGTGGACTTGATCGAGATCGTCCAGTCGGTCTTCACACGCAGCAGCGAGAACTTGACGTCCTCGGCGGTGAACGGCGCGCCGTTGCTGAACTCGACCCCTTGCTGCAACTGGAAGTCGTAGGTCTTCCGGTCCGGGCTGATGGTCCACGACTTCGCGAGCAACGGCACGACGCGACCCTGCGAGTCGAGCTTCACCAGGCCTTCGTAGACGTTGTAGAGCAACGCCTGCGGGATCGCGGCACCGTCGGTCTTGGTGAAGTCGAAGTTGGCCGGCTCCGCCGTGAACCCGACGGAAAGGGTGTCCGGACCAGCGGAAACGCTCGCCGACGAGCCGGCTGAGCAGCCGGACACCACGAGCAGCAGCGCCGCTGCCAGCACGGGAATCCGGGCTTTCATCTGGCCTCCAGGTGGGTACACTGGTCTGACCAGTAGCCTGCACGCGACGGACGTCGAGGTCAAGGATGCGGTTCGAACCGGTGGCTCCGGTCCGCGCGTACGAGCGGGTCGTCGAGCAGATCGAGCAGGCCGTGGTCAGCGGGGCGCTCAAACCGGGAGAACGCCTGCCCAGCGAGCGCGAGCTGATGATCCAGTTCGGCGTCGGGCGCTCGACGATCCGGGAAGCCCTGCGGGTGCTGCAGGCCGCCGAAATGGTCCGCTCGCGGCCCGGTGATCCGCGCGGGCCCGAGGTGCTGGCCGCGTCCCCGGTGGCGTTGCACCGCTCGATGCACCGGCTCGCGCGCGCCGACCACGTCGGGCTCGCGGAGCTGTTGCAGTTCCGGATGATCCTCGACGGCTCGGCGCACCTGCTGGCCGCGGAACTGCGCACGGACGACGACCTGACCGGCCTGGCCGAAGCCCTCGACGCCATGCGCGAAGGCGTCTCACGCGGGTACGCCGAGTTCAGCCGCGCGGACGTCGCGTTCCACGAAGTCATCGCGCGGAGCTCGCGGAACCCGTTGCTGGTGGTCAGCGAGGAAGTCGTCCGCGGGGTCGTGCTGGAACTGATCGAGGACAAGCTGGAGCACGCCAGCAACCGGACGTCGCTGATGCACACCTGGCTCGCCCACCACGCCGAAGTCCTCGACGCGGTCCGCGCGGCCGACGGCGCCGGCGCGTCGCAGCTGGCCAAACAGGCGTTGTACGACAACTACGCCGAATACGTCCCGGCCGGGCAACGCCCGCTGCTGACCCCCTTGCTGCGGTAATACACTCGGCCGGGTGGATTCCACGGAACGCAGCGGCGTCGGCTTGGCCCTGTCCGGCGGCGGCTACCGCGCGATGCTCTTCCACACCGGCGCGCTCTGGCGCCTCAACGAACTCGGCTGGCTGCCGAAACTGACCACCGTCTCCAGCGTGTCCGGCGGCTCGATCGCGGCCGGCGTCCTGGCCCACGCGTGGCACCGGCTGTCCTTCGGCGACGACGGCATCGCGGACAACTTCGGCAAGTTCGTCGTGGAGCCGATCCGGAAGCTGGCCCGGACGAACCTCGACGTCCCGGTGACGCTCAAGGCGATGTTCATCCCGTGGCGCAGTGCGGGCGAAGAACTCGCGCGCGTCTACGCGAAGCACCTCTTCGACGACTTCCGCCTCGACCAGCTCGACCCCGCGGGCCCGCACTTCGTGTTCACCGCGACCAGCTTGCAGGACGGCTCGCTGTGGTGGTTCTTCCGGCAGGACGGCCCGCACGGGCAGATCCCGCTGGCCACCGCCGTCGCCGCGTCGTCGGCGTTCCCGCCGCTGCTCTCGCCGGTCGTGATCCCCGACCCGAACGAGGCCGGCCGCAAGATCGTGCTCAGCGACGCGGGCGTGTACGACAACCTCGGCCTGGACCCGATCGAGAACCAGCGCGCGGTCGTCCTGGTCAGCGACGCCGGCAAGAAGATGCTGCACGAGGACAACCCGAAGCGGAACTGGCCGATGCAGCTGCTGCGCGTGCTGACCGTGATGGACAACCAGGTCCGCGAGCTGCGCACCGGCACGCTGCTGAAGTCGTACCAGGACAAGACGTACGCCGGGACGTACTGGGCGACCTACAGCGACATCGAGCACTTCGAGCTGCCGGACGCGCTGCCCGCGCCGGTCGAGCAGACCCACGCGCTGGCCGTGACGAGCACCCGGCTGACGCGCACCTCGGAGCGGCTGCAGGACCAGCTGATCAACTGGGGTTACGCCGCCTGCGACGCGGGCATGCGCAAGTGGGTCGACCCGTCGGCGGTCGCGCCGAAGTCGTTCCCGTACAAGGGATCAGGCGTTGGCTAGGTTCGCGTAGACGACGATGTTGTCCTCGTAGCTGTGCGCGGCGTGGTCGAACACCCCGCCGCACGTGATCAGCCGCAGTTCCGGCTTGTCGCTGTTGCCGTACACCGCGTCCTTCGGGAACGTGTCCTTCGGGACCTGCGTGACGCGGTCCACGACGAACTTCAGCTTCTTGCCGTCGCTGCGGTCGACGTCCACCTCGTCACCGGGCGCGAGGTCCTTGAGCTTGTAGAAGATGCCGGGCTTCTTGTCGCCGTCGACGTGGCCGAGCACGATCGCCGGGCCGACGTCGCCGGGCACCGGCGAGAGCTTGTACCAAGCCGCCTGCATCGGCGTGTGCACCGACGGGACGGAGATCGAGCCGTCCGTCTTGACGGCGACCGCGAGCAGGCTGGACTCCGCGCCGATCTTGGGGATCTTCACCGACGTCGGGCGCAGGCCCTTGAACGGCGCGGTCACCGGGACCGACGACGGCACCGGCGCGGGTGCCGCTTTCGGCGGCTCGCCGGAGCCGCAAGCGGCCAGCGTCAGCGCGAGGGCGACCGCGGCGACCGCCGCGCCCGCCCGGCGGACGGTCACCAGGCCGTGCCGCCGAAGCCCGTCTCGACCCCGCCGTGGGGCGTGACCTTGACCTGGGCCTTCGGTGCGGCGTTGCCGGGGGTGCTGGTGGTGGTCGACGTGCTCGGCCCGCTCGACGTCGTGATCGGCGCGCTGGTCGTGGTGCCGCTGCTCGTGGTCGGCGCGCTGGTCGTCGTGCTGGTCTCCGGCGGCGGCGCCTGCTCGAAGTCGACGACTCCTTCGCCTTCGACGCCGGCGCAGGTCCAGCTGAACTTGCCGGTGGTCGTGCCCGGGGGCAGGCCGTTGACGCGCACGGAGTAGTTCCAGATCCGGCCGTCGGACTCGTCCTGGTCCGGGCCGCCGGTGACGTCGAGGTACTGGGTCGCCACGTTGCCGGGCGCGCCCGCCGCGCAGTTGATGACCAGGACGCCTTCGCCGCCGACGCCGACGAAGCCGTGGCCGGTGTTGTCCTGGTAGCCGTCAGAGGGCGGCCCGGCCGTCGTGGTCGTGGTCTCCGGCGTCGTCGTCTTGGTGACGTCGGTCGTCGGGTCGGCCGGGGTCGTCCCGGTGGTCGTCACCGAGGTGGTCGGGGCGGTCGTGGTCTCCGAGGTGCTCGGGACCGTCGTCGTGGTGGTCGTCTCCGAGGTGGAGGTGGTCGTCTCCGTGGTCGACGGCGCGGTCGTCGTCTCGTCCGTCTGCGCGAATGCGGCCGGCGCGGCGGCGAAGGTGATCAGCGCGCCCGCGGAAACGATCCCCGCGACTCGGTTCAGCGTTCTACCCACGGTCAGACTCCCAACGGCATTGAACTGCGATGCCGCGACTATCGACGATTCCGCCGTTGGTGTTACTCCGCGAGGGCGATGGACAGATCGCGCCAGAGGTCTTCCGGATCTTCGAGGCCGACGCTGAACCGGACCAAACCGGCGGGCACGCGCTCCTCACCCGGCAGCCACGCCCGCCGTTCGACCAGGCTTTCCACCCCGCCGAGGCTGGTCGCGGGCCGGATCAGCCGGACCGTCGAGCAGAGCTTGTCCGCGGCCTCGGCCCCGGCCAGCTCGAACGCGACCATCATCCCGAAACCCGGGTAGCGCACCCGCGTCACCGCGGGGTGCTCGCGGAGGCGCTCGACGAGCAGCGCGGCGGTCCGGGACTGCTCGGCGAGCCGCACCGGCATGGTCCGCAGCCCCCGCAGCGCGAGCCATGCTTCGAGGGCACCCGGCGTCGACCCGACGCGGGTCCGCGCGCCGCGCAGCTCGTCGGCCACCGCCGGGTCCTTGGCCACGGTGATCCCCAGCAGCAGGTCACTGTGCCCGCCGATGAGCTTGGTCGCGCTGTGCACGACGACGTCGGCGCCGAGTTCGAGCGGCCGCTGCCGCAACGGCGTCGCGAAGGTGTTGTCGACGACGACCCGGCCGCGCGCGGCGGCGGCGATGGTCTCGATCTCCATGACGTCGAGCGTCGGGTTGGTCGGCGACTCCAGCCAGACCAGGTCGGACGTCGCCGCCTCGGCCACCCAGGCGGCCGTGTCGGTCGGTTCGAGCTCGGTGACGGCGAGCTTGCCGAGCTTCTGCGCGTGGGCGAGCACCCCGCGCGTCACGGCGTAGCTGAACGTCGGGACGACCACCCGCGACCCGACCGGCAACAGGTCCAGGACCGCCGACAGGGTGGCGACGCCGGACGCGAACGCCGTCGCGTGACCGCCTTCGAGCGCCCCGATGGTCTCCTCGAGCGCGTGCCAGGTGGGCGTGCCGTCGCTGCGCGCGTACACGAAATCGCCACCGGCCTGGTACGTGCTGGTGGCGACGAGCGGGGTGTTCAGCGGCTCGCCGGGACCGTGCGGCCGGCCGGCGGCGATGGCCTTGGTGCGGGGCGTCCAGTCGTCCATGTGATCACCGTAACCGCAGGTCACCCGCTGGTCACTGTGACGAAGACGGCCGGCCCGCCCGCGCGTCCGCGGGCGAGCCGACCTGGTCTCAGTGGGCGTAGACCTCGAACTCGTAGAGCGAGTAGCCGTACTTCGTGCCGCGCTGGACGCCCTGCAGCTTCACGAACCGGGCCTGCGTCGGCGCGAAGGACACGTTGTCCTGCCCGCCGTCCCCGTTGGTGACGACCGCCGAGTCCGTCCAGTGCACGGCGTCCGGCGAGGTCTGGATCTTGTAACCCTTGCCGTACGCCGATTCCCACCTGAGCTGCACCCGCGAGACCGGCTGCACCGACCCGAGGTCGACGGTGATCGCCTGGTCGTCGCTCCAGTCGCTGGCCCAGCGGGTCGAGGCGTTCCCGTCGATCGCGTTCGACGCCGGCGAGGGATAGAAGCCGGTTTCGGCGCTGGTGGCGCTGACCGTCTTCCCCGGCGCGAGGTTGGCGATGTTGTCGCCGCGGTGCGCGGTGTACTCGACGACCTGCTGGAACGTCGGGCGGTTCTGCCAGCTGATCTTGTCCTGCGTGATGCCGCCCAGCGCGTTGTGCACGATGGTGTCGGCACACCACTGGTCGCCCGCGGCGCAGCTCGCGTCACCGGGGTAGACGGTGTTCGCGGCCTGGCCCGCGGCGCTGGTCAGCGAGTCGACGAGCGCCTGGCGGCACGTGGTGACGTTGCCGCCGCCGCAGAACGTGCTGCCGAGCGGGCCGGCCACCGGCTGGCCGAGCACCTGCCGGATGTCCTTGCTGACGTACCCCCACCAGCCGAACTGGAACGACGAGCCCTTGTGCGGCTGGCCGGTGTGCTGGCCGTTGCCGTTCTGGAAGCCGGACGGGCTTTCGTTGATGCCGAGCACACCCGTCATCGCGTTGTAGGCGTTGTCGCCCATACCCGGCTTGAACTCGGCCTGGACCAGCAGCGGCCACCAGGCGTCGAAGATCCGGATCGCGTCGGCGTCGGCGTACGCCTTGCTGCCGGCCGTGGTTTCCGTCCGCTGGTGGCCGTTGGCCATCCACGTCTTCAGCTTCGCCTCGGCGTCGGCGGCCGCACCGGTGGTCGGCGTCTTGTCGAGCACCTGCAGCAGCAGCGGCAGGACCCGCTCGGCACGCAGGTCGGCCAGCGCGGCGTCCTCCATCGCCTGGGTCAGGTTGACCCGGGTGACCTTGGTGCCGGTGAGGATCATCGTCTTGACGCGCGTGTCGAGCAGGTCGGCGCGGTGCACGGCGGACTTGTCGGCGCCGGCGGCCGCGTAGCCGTTGGCCTGCGCGTTGTTCCAGCTGACGTAGTAGTCCTGGTTGACCGACTGCGGGTGCTGCGACGCCGGGGTGTAGGTCGCGACGTTGCCCGCCGGGTTCCAGCCGGTCCAGTCGTGCCCCTGGTCACCCCACACCGGCATGTTCGGGTCCACATTGGACTGCCGGGCCGGGTTGGCACCGGAGTTGAAGTACGCGACGTCCTTCGAGTCGGCGTAGAACCAGTTGAACGTGAAGTTGATGTCGGCCGCGGCCTTCTGGAAGTCCGCCGCGGACTTGACGTAGCCCGGGTCGTTCAGCTCCTGGAAGCCGATCAGCGAGTCGGCCTCGTGGAAGAGCGAGGACCGCAGCTGCGCGTACGCCACGGGCTTGCCGCCGACCGTCGCCCGGCTGAGCACCGGGCCGTACTTCGTGCGGTAGCTGCGCAACGTGTACGAGCCGGCCGCGGTGCCGTCGGCCACCGTCGGGTTCCAGGAGTTCTTGACCTCCACGGTCTCCATCGGGAGGCACTGGCCCTTGTAGGTGTAGTAGTTCGAGTCCTTCGTCGGCGCCTTGCCGCTCGGGTCGCACAGGTTCAGCGCGTAGGTGTCGATGATGTCCTGCGCCGACGTCGTCGCGCTCCACGAGTAGTCCTGGCCGCGGCCCAGCAGCACGTACATGCTCAGCCCGGCGAAGGCCGCGCCGCGGGCGCTGATGCCCGGGCCCTGAAGTTCCTGCAGCATGAGCAGCTGCGGCGCGAAGTACCCGGTCTGCGGGCCGAAGACGGCGACCGGGTGACCGCTGGCGGTCTTCGAGCCGGACACGACGAGCGCGTTCGACATGCCGTGCTTGTCGGTCAGCATGTCGCCCGGCAGCACGCCGTTGTCGAACATCCCGCGGGCGGGCTCCTGCGCGGCCGGGGCCGGGACGTCCACAGTGGACGGAGTCGCGGTCGACGCCGAGCCGGTCTGGTCGAACACCAGCTGCTGCGGGGTCACCGAACCCTTGTCCGGCAGGGCCTGGCCGACGGCGTTGGCCGGGGTCTTGCCGTACGGGAACGTCTGCCCGTCGTGCAGCGTCTTGACGGCCTCGGGGTCGTCCTCGGACCGCAGGCTCTGCCAGACCTTCTCGCCCTGCACCGCGCCGTACTGCTCCTGCAGCGCCAGCTTCGCGACGGCGTTCTGCACCTCGCCGCCACCGCCGGCGCCGAACTCGGCCCCGACCAGCGAGGCGAGCGCGACCAGGTCGGTCAGCTTGAACGGGTCGATGGTGCCGGCGTTGGTGATCGCGTCGACGTGCCCGGTGAGCACGTACTCGCCCGGGAAGTAGCGGCCGCTGTGGGAGTCGGCGATGTACTTGTTGATGCCGTCGACGTACGCCTGCGCGTCGGCGAGGCCCTGCGCGCCGCGCGGGCCCTTCGCGGCGACGTTGTCGATCTGCTGCTGCAGCTCGGCTTCGGTGTAGGGCGCGTTCGCGAAGAAGCTCTGCTCCAGCTCGCGGTTGGCCGCGGCGCCGCCGGCGAACGACGTCACCTGGCCGCGGGCGGCGTGGCGCAGGACGTCCATCAGCCACAGCCGGTCCTGCCCGGCCGCGTACCCGGCGCCGAACTCGGTGCCGGCGCGGGTGGTGCCGGTGATGTGCGGGACGCCGAGCGCCTTGTCGCGCACGATCGTCACGTCGGAGCGCGGCTGGGTCGTGCTGGCGACCTGGTCGGCGGCGACGCCGAACGACGAGTCGTTGAAGTACTGGTTGATCGTCCCGGTGGTCAGCGTCTGGTAGCCGCCGGCCAGCGAGGAGTACTTGCCGAGCTGGTCGGCCGCGTGCGCCGGGCGGGTGCCGAGCACCTTGTGCGCCAGGATGTCCGCGAGGGTGGCGTTGCCGTTCTCACCGGGCGGCAGGATGTCGCTGCACTGCCCGCCGCAGTAGTCGTTGGGTGCCGCGGCCGCCTCGGCGGCCGGAGCGGTGACAGCGACCTGGGTGAGCCCGGCGACCAAGCCCGCCAAAGCCGTCAAGGTCAGGGTACGGATGCCGCGTCGCATCAGGGCTCCCTCGCAGGTCAAGGAGAGTAACGAAGCGCACGCTACCGAGCAGTAGCACACATGTGAAGAGTTTTCGCGTTTTTCAGCCCTTGGGCGTAGTCCGAACGGCGCAGCCTCGCGCGCGTGGGTACGGTGGCTGCCATGACCTTGGAAAAGCCCCAGATCGACCGCCCGGACGGCACCCCGCCGGCCGACCTCGAGATCACCGACATCACCGTCGGCGACGGCGTCGAGGCCACGCCCGGCAAGTCCGTCACCGTGCACTACGTCGGTGTCGCGCACTCGACCGGCGAAGAGTTCGACGCCTCTTGGAACCGCAACGAGCCCCTGCGCTTCGGCCTCGGCGCCGGCCAGGTCATCTCCGGCTGGGACCAGGGTGTCGCGGGGATGAAGATCGGTGGCCGGCGCAAGCTCGTCATCCCGCCGCACCTCGGCTACGGCGACCGCGGCGCGGGCGGCGTCATCAAGCCCGGCGAGACCCTCATCTTCGTCGTCGACCTGGTCGGCGTGAACTGATTCCCCGGCGGTGGCGGGACTTCCCGCCACCGCCGCACCGGGTTTCGCTACCCTCGCCCCCATCGCCGGCCGGACGCCGGCCCAACCAGGGGGTTGAGAATGCGCATCCGCGCTTTGCTTTCCGCAGGTCTGTTCGCGCTCGCCGCGGCGGTCGTCACCGCGGCGCCGGCATCGGCCGTGGCCAACGGCGCCGACGTCCCGCAGGGGACGTTCAAGTTCGCCGCGAAGCTGACCATGACGGACATCCCGCGCACCGACGGCACGAAGTACAACAGCGCGTGCTCGGGTTCGCTGATCGCCAAGAAGTGGATCGTCACCGCCGGCCACTGCTTCCACGACGCGGCCCGCAACCCGGTCTCCGGCCCGGTCCCGTACCCGACGTCGGTGCTGCTGGGCACCACCACCGTCGACAAGCCGGGGATCACGCGCAACGTCGTGACGGTGTACCAGTCACCGAGCAACGACATCGCGATCGCCGAGCTCGACAAGCCCGTCTTCGGCGTCGAACCGCTTTCGGTCAGCCACAAGGCGCCGGTCGTGGGCCAGAAGGTCGTGCTCGCCGGCTGGGGCAGCCTGACGTCGGTCGACCCGACGCCGGGCACGAAGCTGCAGCAGGGCCTGATGAAGGTCGCGACGGTCGACCCGCTCTACACCGGCGTGACGGGCTTCGCCCCGACGTCGACGACGAGCGCGTGCACCTACGACTCGGGCGCCCCGTACTTCGTGCCGACGGGCAAGAGCGGCGGCCGCCTGGTCTCCATCGAGAGCGACGGCCCGGACTGCCCCCACGACCAGGCCGAGACCACCGCGCGCGTCGACGTCGTCGCGGACTGGATCGCCTCGCACACCGGCTGATTCCCGGCAAACGGCCCCGACGCGAGGCGTCGGGGCCGTTTTCTTACTCCGTGCAGCGCATTCCGACCCCGCGCACCGTCGCTACGCTCGAAGGTGATCACCGGCGCGAGCCGCCGGTGCGTGACAAGGGGGATCCACCGATGCGCGTCCGCGCTGTGCTTTCCGCTGCCCTGCTCACCCTCGCCGCCGGTCTCGCGACCGCGGGCCCGGCTTCGGCCGTGGCCAACGGATCCGACGTCCCGGCGGGCCAGTTCAAGTTCGCCGCGAAACTCACGATGACGAACATCCCGAAGCCCGACGGCACGAAGTACAACAGCGCCTGCTCGGGCGCGTTGATCGCGGCGAAGTGGATCATCACCGCCGGCCACTGCTTCCACGACGCGAACCGCGTCCGCGTCTCCGGCCCGGTGCCGTACCCGACGTCGGTGCTGCTCGGCACGGTCAACCAGAGCACGCCGGGCGTGACGCGCAACGTGGTGACCGTCTACCAGGCCGCCGCGAACGACATCGCCATCGCCACCCTCGACGCCGACGTCACCGGCATCACGCCGCTGACGGTCAACCGGCTCACGCCGTCGCTCGGGCAGCAGCTGACGCTCGCCGGCTGGGGCAGCCTCACGGCCACCAACCCGACGCCGTCGACGAAGCTGCAGCAGGGCACCGTGAAGGTCGGCCAGGTCGCCACCTCGACGCTGGGCGTGCAGGGCGTGGCTCCGACGTCGACGACGAGCGCCTGCGTGTACGACTCGGGCGCGCCGTACTTCGCCGCGGCCGGCACCGGCGGCCAGCTGGTGTCCGTAGAGTCGTCCGGCCCGGACTGCCCCCACAACCAGCTCGAGACGACGTCGCGGGTGGACGTCGTCGCGGATTGGATCTCTTCGCACACGGGCTGACCCCTTCCGGGCGTCACCCGGTGGGCCAACGGGTGACGCCCGGCCAGGGAATTCCCCCCAGCCCGGCGGCGGCAATAACCTCGAACGTCGATCATCGATTCGACGAAGGGGAAGAATGCGCCTGCGCGCCCTGCTAGCCGCTGTTGTCCTGACCATCACCACCGCCCCTGCCGCCTTGGCCGCGCCAGGGATCGCCAACGGTTCAGACGTCCCCCAGGGTCAGTTCGGGTTCGTCGCGAAGCTCGCGATGACGAAGATCCCCCGCCCGGACGGTTCGACGTACAGCAGCTACTGCACGGGCGCGCTGGTCGCGCCCGGATGGCTCCTCACGACAGGCCACTGCTTCCACGACGCGGCCCGCAACCGCGTCTCGGGAAAGGTCCCCTACCCGACGACGGCGACGCTGGGCCTCACGGACGAAGGCATCGAGTCCGGAGTGGCCCGCAAGGTGACCGAGGTGATCCAGGCGAAGGAGAACGACGTCGCGCTGGCCCGCCTGGACACCCCGGTGAGCACGGTGAAGCCCCTGCCGCTCAACCGCGCGCTCCCCAAGGTGGGCGACCAGCTGACCTTGGCGGGCTGGGGCAGCCTGACCGGCACGAACCCCAAGCCGGCCACCCGCATGCAGCAGGGCACGGTAGCGGTGGCCACGGTGGCCCCGACCACGCTCGGAGTCCGCGGCGCGGCCCCGCAGATCACGACGAGCGCCTGCACGTACGACTCGGGAGCCCCGTACTTCACCCCGGCAGGCCTGGTGGCCCTGGAGGCAACGGGCCCAGGCTGCCCCCACGCGGGCATCGAAACAACATCCCGGACGGACGTCCTGGCGGACTGGATCACCAAGACAACGACCTGAGAAGCCGACGAAGGCGCGCTTGGCTGAGAAGTCCGACCGAGAACGATTCAGCCAAGCCGCCGGCCTCAACCGCGCCGTCGGCCAAGCACGGCCCCTCCGCTGGCAGCAGCTGCAAGAAAGCGCCGAGACCAGCACTTTCGCCTCCGAGAACAGCGAGCCAGACGGGCCTGGCTTACGACGGAGCGCGACTGGCTTTCGATCTGGGAGCCGAGGTGCGAACGTTGCGCGAGCAGCGCAACTGGACGCAGACGCAGCTGGCCGAACGCGCCGGGATGACACAGTCGGCCATCGCCAGGTTCGAGGCAGGCGGCACAACCCCGACACTGCCGGTGCTGGAGCGCATAGCCGCAGCGCTGCAGATGCGCCTGTCGATAGCCCCGACCCCAGCCTGACACGGTCTAAATACACCGCCACACAAGCCACGAGCGAACACCACGCAGAGCCAAACGGGTGATATTCACCACCAAACCAAACCCCAAAACCCCCCGCAACGAGCCCACAACGACCCCACTCAGCCACGCTGGAAGGTGAGAGAAGGCACCGTGGGGGGTCCGGGGGGCTCGGCCCCCCGGGAGACACAAGGACAACGGGAAGAGGCCCCGACGCGCTAGCGTCGGGGCCTCTGAACAGCGTGGGCGAGGAGGGAGTTGAACCCTCACGTCCTTTCGGACACACGGACCTGAACCGTGCGCGTCTGCCATTCCGCCACTCGCCCGAGTGCTTCCTTGCGGCAGCGAGGAGAACACTAGCAGGTCGTTCGCACCGGTTTCACCGGGGGCCGTGTCGAGGCTCGCTCACCCGGATAGGATCGGGGCGCAAGCACAAGTGTGAGGAGGTTTTCCCCGGTGGGCCGCGCTGAGAGATTCGACAGGCGACTCGAGAACCTGGTGGGGAACACTTTCGCGCGCATGTTCGGTGGCAACGTCGTCACGCAGGAAGTGGCGATCGCACTCGAGCGGGAGAGTGAGGAGAACGTTCGTGAGCTGGCAGGCGGTCGGCAGCTCGCCCCGAATCACTACATCGTGTCCTTGGGGACGGCTGACCACGAGCGCATGGCCGGTGACGAACAACGCGTCACCCAGGTGCTGGCCAAGGCGGTGGCCGAACACCTCGCCGCCGAAGGCCTGGACACCTATGGTGACGTCGTCGTATCACTCGAGCGCAACGAGGCGCTGCATACTGGACAGTTCAAGACCCGTTCGTCCGTCGATCCCGACGCCCGCCCCACAGGCGCCGGTTCACCGCGGTCGGCACGACCCAGCAACGCAGGAGACCCAGCAATGAGCCAGCCCCCCGGCTACGGCCAATACGACCAGGGTGACCCGTACGGCCAGCAGGGCCAGTACGGCTACGGACAGCAGGGTGGCCAGCAGCCCGGGTACGACCAGGGTTACGGCCAGCAGCAGGGCGGCTACGAGCAGGGCGGCTACGGTCAGCAGCCCCCGGCCGGTGGCTATGAGCAGGGCGGTTACCAGCAGGGTGGCTATGAGCAGGGCGGTTACGCCCAGCAGCCCCCGCAGGGTGGCTACGACCAGGGTTACGCCCAGCCCCCCCAGGGTGGTGGCTACGACCAGGGCGGTTACGCGCAGCCCCAGCAGGGCGGCGGGTACGACCAGGGCGGCTACCAGCAGGGTGGCTACGACCAGTACGGCGGCCAGCAGCAGCAGCCCGGGTACGACCAGTACGGCGGCCAGCAGCAGGGCGGCTACGACCAGTACGGCCAGCAGCAGGCGTACGGCCAGCCGGCCGGCGACCCGTACGCGCAGCAGCAGGGTGGCTACGGCGCCCCCGCGGCGGCGCGTCAGCTCGCGGCGAGCCTGCAGCTGGACGACGGCTCGAACCGGACGTACTCCCTGAAGCAGGGTGGCAACGTCGTGGGCCGTGGCCAGGACGCGGACTTCCGGCTCCCCGACACCGGTGTCTCGCGCCGTCACCTGGAGATCACCTGGGACGGCCAGAGCGCGACGCTCGCCGACATCGGGTCGACGAACGGCACGACCGTGAACGGCACCCCGGTGCAGACCTGGCAGCTCGCGGACGGTGACGTCATCCGAGTGGGGCATTCGTCCTTGGTGTTCCGTACACAGGGCTGACTCCGGGCGCGAAATACTGTTCCCGCAGAATTGACGTGCGGGGGGACCGCGGCGTACCCGCGTCGCGGCTGCACGGAAGAGTCGGGAGCGGACACACCAAGTGCCAGAGCTGGTCGTACAACTCACCAGGGTGGGCTTCCTCGTGCTGCTCTGGCTCTTCGTGTTCGCCGCGCTCAGAGTCGTCCGCTCGGACCTCTACGCGGCGTCGGGCATGCGTGTCCAGGTGCCGACGTTCGGCCGCAAGAAGGAGAAGAAGCCGCGCGGCGGGAAGTCGCCGCAGCAGCTGCTGGTGACCCACGGGGCGCTCGCCGGGACCCGCATCGCGCTGGACGGCAGGCCGATCCTGATCGGCCGCGCCGACGACTCCACGTTGGTGCTCGACGACGACTACGCGTCGACCCGGCACGCCCGGATCGCCCAGCGCGGTGAGGACTGGTACGTGGAAGATCTGGGCTCGACCAACGGCACTTATCTGGACCGGGCTAAGGTCACTGCACCCCTCCGGGTCCCGCTCGGAGTCCCCATCCGGATCGGCAAGACGGTGATCGAGCTTCGCCCATGACTCTCGTCCTCCGCTATGCAGCCCGCAGCGACCGGGGCCTGGTGCGTTCGAGCAACCAGGACTCCGTGTACGCCGGCCCTCGCCTGCTCGCGCTCGCCGACGGCATGGGTGGGCATGCGGCGGGCGAAGTGGCCAGCAAGGTCGTCATCGCCTCCCTCGCCCCGCTCGACGACGACGAGCCGGGTGACGACCTCCTCGCCCAGCTGCGCGAGGCGGTGGCGAACGGCAACGCCGCGATCGCCGAGCTCGTCTCGCAGGACCCGGACCTCGACGGGATGGGCACCACGCTCACCGCCGTGCTGTTCGCCGGGACCCGGCTGGGCCTCGTGCACGTCGGCGACTCGCGCGCCTACCTGTTCCGGGGCAGCCAGTTCGCGCAGATCACGCGCGACGACAGCTTCGTCAACGAACTGCTCGAACAAGGCCGGATCACGCCCGAAGAGGCGGCGGTGCACCCCCAGCGGTCGCTGCTGCTGAAGGCGCTGACCGGGCACGAGGTCGAGCCGAGCCTCACCGTGCGTGAAGCGCGCCCAGGCGATCGGTACCTGATCTGCTCGGACGGCTTGTCCGGCATGGTCAGCGACGAGACGCTCGCGGAGGCCGTGCAGATCCCGGACCCGCAGCAGTGCGCGGACCGGATGATCGAACTGGCGCTCAAGGGCGGCGGCACCGACAACGTCACGGTGATCATCGCCGACGTCGTCGACGTCGACTTCGGCGAGGACGCGCCCATCGTGGGCGGCGCCGCCGGGGACGGCAGCGACGAGCGGCACCAGGGCGACTCGCCCGCGGCGCGCGCCCGGGCGCTGACCCAGCCCCCGCCGCAGCCGCGCCAGGAGCTGCCGCAGCCCACCGTGGACCCCAAGGCCAAGCGCCGGAAGCGGTTCCGCTGGCTGGCCGGCGCTCTCGTGGTGCTCGTGGTGCTCGCCGCGGCCGCCATCGCCACCCGCTACTTCGTGCTGAGTCAGTACTATGTCGGCGAAGGTGCGGACCAGGAGGTCGTGATCTACCGCGGCGTCCCCGGCAGCATCCTCGGCATCGACCTGCACACCTACGAGCAGGGCTCGTGCCCGCCGAACCAGGTGTGCACGGACAAGCTGCGCGTCAACCAGCTCCAGGAGGACGCTCGGCTGGCGGTGCAGAACGGCGTCAAGAAGGACAGCCTCGACGACGCCCGGAAGTACATCGACGACTTCCTGCAGCTGCACAAGCGCTTGAACAACTGCGCGCCGGCGGGGACCCAGCCGTCCTCGACGCCGACGCCTTCGGTCACGCCGACGACGACTCCGTCGGCACCGGCCGGATCCACTGCTCCGTCGTCGGCGAACCAGCCTGCGGGGAGGGACTGCTCGACGCCGAGTTCGACGGCACCGACGACGGGAGGCGGTAACTGATGAGCCAGCCTGCCGCGAACACCGCCGAGCCGCTGGCGGCGCAGTTCCAGACGAACCCGCCGCGCGACGTGCCGACCCGGCGCAACACCGAACTGGTGCTGCTGGGGTTCGCGGCCTTCATCGTGACCATCGCGCTGGTCCTGGTGGAGGCGAACCAGGAGCAGGAACTCACCGCGTCGATCCTCTGGCTCGGGCTCGCCTACCTCGGCGTGCTGACCGGGGCGCACCTCGCGGTGCGCAAGTGGGCGCCCTACGCGGACCCGGTGCTGCTCCCCTGCGTCGCGCTGCTCAACGGCATCGGCCTGGTGATGATCCACCGGATCGACCTGGCCCAGGCCGAGAAGGCGCTGCAGAACGGCAAGGACTTCTCGCCGGACGTCACCAAGCAGGTGCTGTTCACGGTCGTCTCGCTGGCGTTGTTCATCGTGGTGCTGGTGGTCGTCAACGACCACCGCACGCTGACCCGCTACGGCTACACCGCCGGCTTGATCGGCATCGTCGCGCTCGCGCTGCCCGCACTGCTGCCGTCGAGCCTGTCCGAGGTCAACGGCGCCAAGGTGTGGCTGAAGCTGCCGGGCTTCTCGATCCAGCCGGGCGAGTTCGCGAAGATCCTGCTGATGATCTTCTTCGCCTCGTTCCTGGTGTCGAAGCGCGACCTGTTCATGGTGGCGGGCAAGAAGTTCCTCGGCGTCGAGCTGCCGCGAGCCCGTGACCTGGGCCCGATCCTGATCTCCGCCGTCGTCTGCATCGGCGTCCTGGTGTTCGAGAAGGACCTCGGCACGTCGCTGCTGTTCTTCAGCGTCATCCTGGTGATGCTCTACGTGGCGACCGAGCGGGCCATCTGGGTCGTGCTCGGGCTGAGCTTCTTCGTCGTCGGCTGCGTGATCGCCTACAACCTCTTCGGGCACGTGCAGCAGCGCGTGGCCAACTGGCTGGACCCGCTGGCCACCTACGACGACGCCGGCGGCGGTTACCAGCTGGCGCAGGGCCTGTTCGGGCTCGGCACCGGCGGCGTCGGCGGCACCGGCCTCGGCGCGGGCCGGCCGGACATGGTGCCCGAGGCCGCCACCGACTTCATCACCGCGTCGATCGGCGAAGAGCTCGGCTTCATCGGGCTCGCCGCAGTCCTGATGCTGTACCTGCTGGTGGCGATGCGCGGCATGCGGAGCGCGCTCGCCGTGCGCGACACGTTCGGCAAGCTGCTCGGCGGCGGGCTGGCGTTCACCATGGTCATGCAGATCTTCGTCGTCGTCGGCGGCGTCACGAAACTCATCCCGGAGACCGGTATCACCGCCCCCTTCCTCTCCAAGGGTGGTTCGTCGCTGCTCGCGAACTACATCCTGGTCGCGCTGCTGCTGCGGATCTCCGACGCCGCCCGCAGGCCCGGCGCCCGGCCGAAGCCGCAGCAACCGCAGGCGCCGATCGCCGAAGCGCACACGGTGCTCGTGCAGCGCCCGCCGGCGAACGGGGGCGCCCAGGCATGAACACCCCGCTCCGCAAGGTCGGCATGGCGATGCTCGTGATGGTCGTCCTGCTGCTGGCCAACGCCACCTACATCCAGGTGGTGAAGGCCGACGACTACCGCACCGACTCCCGCAACGCCCGCGTGCTCTACGACGAGTTCGCGCGCCGGCGCGGCCAGATCGTGTCGCAGGCGAACGGCGAGGTGCTGGCGAAGGTCGACCCGTCGAACGACAAGTACAAGTACATCCGGTCCTACGTCGACGGCCCGATGTACGCGCCGGTCACCGGCTACTACTCGATCAACTACGGCTCCGGCGGCCTCGAGCGCGCCGAGGACGACGTGCTGAACGGCTCGGACCCGCGGCTGTTCGTCCGGCGGCTGTCGGACATGGTCACCGGCCGCGACCCGAGTGGCGGCAACGTCCGGCTGACCATCGACCCGGCCGTGCAGAAGGCCGCGTACGACCTGATGACGCAGCGGAACTACACCGGCGCCGTCGTCGCGCTGGAGCCCAGCACCGGCCGGATCCTGGCGATGGTCTCGACGCCGTCGTACGACCCGAACCAGCTCGCGTCCCACA
The DNA here is from genome assembly GCF_023023025.1 of Amycolatopsis sp. WQ 127309. Taxonomy (NCBI): domain Bacteria; kingdom Bacillati; phylum Actinomycetota; class Actinomycetes; order Pseudonocardiales; family Pseudonocardiaceae; genus Amycolatopsis; species Amycolatopsis sp. WQ 127309. The sequence continues at coordinate 2,742,037 of NZ_CP095481.1, read as the reverse complement.
CGTCGAAGACGCAGATCGACGCCTGGAACGCGAACATCAAGAACGACAAGAACCCCATGCTGAACCGGGCGATCTCGGAGACCTACCCGCCGGGCTCGACGTTCAAGCTGGTCACCGCCGCCGCCGCGCTCGAAGACGGCAAGGGCCCGGACACCCCGGTCAACCCGGCGCCGAACACGAAGCTGCCCGGCACGAGCATCACGCTGGAGAACTACGCCGGCGAGGCCTGCCCCGGCGCCACGTTCAAGGACGCGCTCGCGCACTCCTGCAACGTGCCGTTCGCGGAGTTCGCCGGTCAGCTCGGCGCGGACAAGATGAAGGAGACCGCGGCGAACTACGGCATCGGCCAGACGGACCTGACCGTGCCGATGAAGGTGGCGCCGTCCACGGTCGGGCCACTGGACTCCCAGGGCGCGCTGTACCAGAGTGGCATCGGCCAGCGCGACGTGCGGCTCACCCCGCTGCAGGACTGCCTGCTCGCCGCGACCGTGGCCAACAACGGGATGGCGATGAAACCGCAGCTGGTGCAGTCGGTGCTGGCACCGGACCTGTCCACCATCGAGGACTACAGCCCCACCGAGCTCACCGGCACACCGGCGCTGTCGTCGTCGAATGCCGCGATCCTCAAGGACATGATGATCGCTTCCGAGGGCTTCACCAAGGGCGGCGGCAAGCGCCCGGACATCCAGATCGCGTCGAAGACCGGCACCGCCGAGCACGGCACGGACTCCAAGAACACCGCCCCGCACGCCTGGTACACCGCGTTCGCCCCGGCGAACGACCCGAAGATCGCGGTTGCCGTGATCGTCGAGGACGGCGGTAACCGCGGGCTCGCGGCCACCGGCGGCTCGGTCGCCGCGGAAATCGGCCGCGCGGCGATCAACGCCAAACTCGGGGGTGGATAGCGCATGCTGTCCTCCGGTCAGCTACTGGCCGAGCGCTACAAGCTGACGAGCCGGATCGCCGTCGGCGGGATGGGCGAGGTCTGGCAGGCCAGCGACACCCGGCTGGACCGGACCGTGGCCGTCAAGATCCTCAAGGCCGAGCTCTCCGGCGACGCCGAGTTCCTCCACCGCTTCCGCACCGAGGCGCGGATGACGGCGTCCTTGAACCACCCCGGCATCGCCGCGGTGCACGACTACGGCGAGACCCTCTTCGACGGCGACCTGTCGATCGCGTACCTGGTGATGGAGCTCGTCGACGGCGACCCGCTGGCCGGGTTGCTCGCCAAGCACGGCCGGCTGTCGGCGGAGTTCACGCTCGACATGCTGGAGCAGGCGGGCAACGCGCTGCAGGCCGCGCACGAGCGGGGCCTGGTCCACCGCGACGTCAAGCCGGGCAACATCCTGGTGACGCCGGCGGGTCAGGTGAAGATCACCGACTTCGGCGTGGCGAAGGCGGCCGACGCGGCGCCGGTCACCCGGTCCGGCATGGTCATGGGCACGGCGCACTACATCGCGCCGGAGCAGGCGCTCGGGCACCCGGCGGAACCGGCGTCCGACGTCTACTCGCTGGCGGTGTGCGGTTACGAGTGCCTCGCCGGGCACCGGCCGTTCCTGTCCGAGAACGCCGTGACGGTCGCGATGATGCACATCCGCGACATCGCGCCGCCGCTGCCGCCGGACGTCCCGCCCGCCGCGCGCGCGGTGATCGAGGCGACGCTGGTGAAGGACCCGCGGCAGCGCTACAGCAGCGGCGGCGAGTTCGCGGCCGCCGTCGCCGCGGTGCGCGCCGGGATGCCGCTGCCGGCGCCGTCCGGGCTGGTCAACGCGTCCTACTCGACCGGTCAGCAACCGGTCCAGCAGCAGCCGGTTCAGCCGCAACAGCCGATCTCGCAGCAGATTCCGCAGCAGCAGCCGCACATGCCGATCGGGCCGCCGTCGCCCGCGATGAACCCGATGCCGGTCATCGGCCCGCCGTCCCGGCCCGCGATGCGTCCGCTGATGGTGCCGGCCGCCCGCAAGAAGTCCCAGTGGGGCTGGTGGGCGCTGCTGGCCGCGATCCTGCTCGTCGTCCTGGTGGCGGGCATCGTGCTGATCGCGAAGATGATCGGCGGTTCCGGCTCGCCGCCGCACGGTGGCCAGACGACGAGCCAGGTGGTCCCGGGCAGACAGCCGCCCGCGGAGGATCCGCCCGCGTCTTCGAGCGCCTACCCGGCGGACACTCCCGGCACGACCGACGATGGCCAGCAAGGCATCATGAACACACCTTGGACGGAATGGAACGGCACCCAGAGATGAGCACACCCAGACTGCTCTCCAACCGGTACGAGCTGGGCGAAACGCTCGGCTACGGAGGCATGTCCGAGGTCCATCACGGCCAGGACGTGCGTCTCGGCCGGGAAGTCGCGATCAAGATCCTCCGTGCCGACCTCGCCAGGGACCCGCAGTTCCAGGAGCGCTTCCGCCGGGAAGCGCAGAACTCCGCCGCGCTCAACCACCCGGCGATCGTCGCGGTCTACGACACCGGCGAAGCGAACACCGAGTTCGGTCAGCTGCCGTACATCGTCATGGAGTTCGTCGAAGGCCGGACGCTGCGCGACATCGTCAAGACCGAGGGCCCGATGTCCCAGAAGCGGGCGATGGAGGTCATGGCCGACGTCTGCGCGGCGCTCGACTTCTCGCACCGCCACGGCATCGTCCACCGCGACGTCAAGCCGGCCAACGTGATGATCACGAAGAACGGCGCCGTCAAGGTGATGGACTTCGGCATCGCGCGCGCGATGCACGACGGCCAGTCCGCGATGACCCAGACCGCCGCGGTGATCGGCACGGCGCAGTACCTGTCGCCGGAGCAGGCCCGCGGTGAGTCCGTCGACGCCCGGTCCGACGTCTACGCCGCCGGTTGCGTGCTGTACGAACTGATCACCGGCGAGCCGCCGTTCACCGGCGACTCCCCGGTCGCGGTGGCCTACCAGCACGTCCGCGAGGACCCGAACCCGCCGTCGTCGGTCAACCCGGCGGTCGCGCCCGAGCTGGACGCCGTCGTGCTGAAGGCGCTGGCGAAGGGCCCGGCGAACCGCTACCAGTCGGCCGCGGAGATGCGCTCGGACCTGGTGCGCACGCTTTCGGGACAGCGCCCGGCCGCGCCGATGGTGATGTCCGAAGACGAGCGCACGCAGGTGATGAACAACGACCGGCGGCAGCCGCAGCGCTACGAGGAGTACGCCGAGCCGGACGACGAGGACCCGAAGGCCAAGCGCCGGCGGCGCACGATCCTGGCGGTGCTGGCGGCGGTGTTCGTGCTGGGCGCGGTGCTGCTGATCATGTGGCTGTCGGGCTCGTTCAAGAGCACGCCGGGCACGGTCGCGATCCCCGACGTGGTGCACCAGACGGTCCCGCAGGCGCGGGAAACCCTGACGGGCGCCGGGTTCAACTCGATCGGGACCAAGAACGTCACCTGCGGGGTGCAGCCGACCGACGGCAGCCCGCAGTGCGAGCAGGGTGACGTCAACCGGGTCATCAAGATCGACCCCGCGTCCGGGACGCCGGTGAGCACCGACGCGAAGATCACGCTGTACGTGGGGGTCGCGCCGGGCAAGGCCCGCGTACCGGACCTCAAGGGCAAGACGCGTGACGCGGCACAGCAGGCGCTGACCGACGCGAAGCTGACGCTGGACACGAACGTCGCGGAGGTCGAGGTCGACGACCCGAACCAGGCCGGCTTGGTGCAGCAGCAGACTCCGACCGCGGATTCCGAGGTCGACGAGGGCACCGCTGTGAAGATCACGATCGCGAAGTCCAAGGAACTGAAGCAGGTCCAGGACTTCACGGGCAAGCCGTACTCGCAGGCCGACTCGGCGCTGCGGGGCCAGGGCTTCAAGACGAAGCGCGTCGACCAGGCTTCGGACAGCGTCCCGAAGGACAGCGTCATCACCCAGAACCCGAACGGCGGTTCGGTGATCGCGGGCACCACGATCACCCTCACGGTGTCGACGGGTCCGGAGCAGACCGACAAGATCGAGATGCCGAACCTGAGCGGCATGACGACCGACGAGGCGCAGTCGAAGCTGCAGAGCATGGGCTGGACCGGAAACCTCCGGCAGCAGTCCGACAAGACGAGCAAGGAACCGGAAGGCACGATCACCAAGCAGAACGTGACGCCGGGCACCCAGATCGACAAGGACCAGGCGATCACCGTGGGCGTGTCGGAGGGCAACGGCGGCTTCCCGTTCCCGACGACCACACCGGGCACCCCCGGCGGCTGACGGATCCACGAGAAAGGCCCGCACGGTTCACACCGTGCGGGCCTTCTTCGTTTCAGGCTTTGTCGAGAAACCCTTGGACGGCGCCGAGAACCTGCTCGGCGTCGCTGCCGGCGCCGCAGTCGATGTCCAGCTCTTCGGCGGCCCCCGAGCGTTTGACCTTCAGGGAGACGCCGGACTGGCAGCGGCGCAGCCACCCGAACAGCGAGCGGCAGAAGACGCCGGCGGAGTTGCTCGTCACGCCGACGAGGACGGTGTCGAAGAGCTGGACCCGGCCGCGGAGCTCGTCCTCGCCGCGCAACCACGCCGCGAGGTCCCGGAGCTCACCATCGGAGTTCGGGACGGTGATCGCTACGATCCCAGCCGTCACCCGGTCTCCCTTCACCCAGAACCGGAGAGGACCCGAACCTTAGTCGTGTTCGAGGACCGCCGGGAAGTCTCGCCGGGCAATTGAAGATTGCAAATTGCACTCAGCTGAGACCGGCGAGGGGAACTCTTGGAGACTTGACTGGCCGGTAGACGCGGAAAAGCTTGTACGCGCTCGTGCCGGCGAACGAAGCGAAGAGAACGACACCCCACCAGCTCGACATCAGGTTGCTGATCACCATGCCGGTTTGGGTCGTGGCAGGCGCCCCTCTCGTCGACGTAGCCGCCATGGCAGCCGCGAAGATCACGGAGACAATCAAGATGACACCGAGCCACGCCACTCGCGCCTTCGACAAGCCTGAGGACCACGATGGGAACACGTCCTCGAGCCGGACAACCTTCGTCTCCCTACGTGCCTGAACTCGGCGGCGGATGAAAAACCCGCATGCACTGCCGACTACCAACATGGCCAGGCCGAACGGGAAATCAGCAGACGTACGTCCTGCCGGCACCTCACCGAAGAACGCACCCACGATCCCGGCGATTCCCATGCTGCCGCCCGCATAGAACCCCGTCCACAACAACACGGAGCCGGTTGCACCGACCAACCACCTGGCAAAGGCCTTCCCTAGCTCTCGCGACTCAGGCTGATTCGTTGACACGGCAGACGGCTGCGGCTGCGGCTGCGGCTGCGGCTGCGGCTGCGGCTGCGGCTGCGGCTGCGGACCAAAGTATTGATCCGCAGCCAGCACAACCGGGTGGCGCACGAGAGGCGGCGAAACAGGAGAGCGCTTGGCAGTCGGCGCATCCGGATCTTGGCCCACCTGCCGTTTCTGAGGCGCCGGTTCCGGCAGAACCGGCTTCGGGTCCCTCCGGAGCAAGAGACTCCCGCTCGTGTTGCCGGTCTGGGTTTGGGGCTGAGGAAGGCCTCGTTTCGCCATGGCCGCCCTCAGTGACCGAATCAGCTGGCTGACGTCGAGCTGCTGACCGGGCACGGGTGAGCCTCGGGTCAGCAGAGAAAGCAGTTCTGTGGTGAACGCTGTGTTCCGCTCATCCGCCGGCGAGTGTGAAATCGAGTTCCTGGGCGACGAAGCGATCACCGTCGTGCCGCTCACCTCAAGGTCCCGCGCGTCCACGCCACTGCCAGACATCGCCCCGATGGCCATGCCTGAGTAGCAGCAGTCCAAGACGAGGAGACGGGTCTGAGCGGGACTGTCTTCGATGATTTCCCGCACTGCCTCGAACGAGACAGCAGTGGCCTCGAGTTCGTCCGGATCAGTCTCCCTCGTGCTGAGGTACAGCTTGTCCTTGTAGTGGTGCCGAATGCCGTGTCCGGCGTAGTAGACCAGCAGGAGATCCTCGGCCTGCTGAGCCGCCTTGCGCAGTCGGGCCAGGAAGCTACGCGGGGAATCCGGCGTATCGACGACCGTGCACTGGGCCCAGCTGACGATTCCGACGAGCTGATCTGTCAGCACACCTCGCAGGTCAGCGAGGTTGTGATGCACTGCGGGAAGGTCAGGGAGCCGGCTTGCCTGGAACTCTCCGCTTCCCATGAGGATGACGCGTGAGAGTTCGGCGACGGGTAAGGCGCTCACCCCGGCTCAGACTCCTTCACCAAGGACATTCCGCAACGCTCGGAGGATCTGATCTGCGTCGTCAGCCGAACCGCAACTGAGCACCAGTTCTTCACCCTTGGGACTCTTGACCTTCAGATCGACCTTCGACGCATCTCGCCGGTGCTTCAGCCAACTGAACAGGCCATTGCAGAACGCCGTGGCTGTGCCGCTGGTCGCGACAACCACCAGGGACTCGAGCGTGCCACCCATCTGTCCTGGGAGCGGGGGCGCCTCCGAGAGCTGGACTCTTCCACGAAGGCCTTCTTCCGCGCGCAGCCACGATCCGAGCTGGCGCAACTCGTTCTGCGCATCCGGTATCGAGATCTCGATCATTCCTGCCGGCACTTGCCATCCCCTCACCCGCGCCTCAGTCGACTCGGCCAAACAGAGTAACCCAGTGACACACATCACGGGAAGTTCGAGCGAAGGATATGCCTTTTGCAAATTGCCACCGCAGAGCACCTGCACTCAGGAACGACGGTGCACGAGCCGGGAGACGACCACGAAGCTGACGGCCAGCACCACCGCCGACGTCACCACCGCCAGCACCAGCGGACCGCCGACCGGATCTTCGTTCGTCAAAGCCTGCAGCAGCGGGTGGACCAGCGGGATCTTCGCCAGCAGCACGACGACCAGGGTGATCACCGCGGCGAGCACCGTCCAGCCGATCCGGTTCACCAGCAGCCGCGAGCACGGCAGCGCGATCGCGATCCCCAGCAGCGCGCACGCGATGTGCGCCAGCAGGCCGATGCCCAGCGCGGCCGGCTGGACCTTGAACGACTTGAGCGCCGACCACGCCTCGGTGATCACCGTCAGGACCAGCGAGCAGCCCAGCACGGTCAGCACCGCGGCGGTGATCAGCCGCCGCCACTGCCGCGCGTGGCTCAGGGTCACCAGGCGCTGCACCGGGTCTTCGATGTCGAGCAGCGCGATCGTCAGCCAGCACGACACGACCAGCAGCCCGCCGGCGCTCACCCCGAACAGCGGCAGCGGCGGCGAGTGCGGGTCGGCGTAGAGGATCACGCAGAGCGCGAGGTAGGCCAGCAGCGCGGGCAGGTACCGCTGCGAATGGCCCAGCAGCGCCAGGTAGTACCGCGTCAACGCGAGCACGGCGCGACCTCTCGGACCGACCAGCCGTCCTTCAGCGCGCGCAGCAGCACGGCGTCGACGGAATCGACGTCGACGGTGAGCACGACTTGCGCGCCTTCGACGACCGCGTGCCGCACGCCGGGCTCGTCCGCCCAGTCGGTGCCGTGCCCGCGCAACACGATCCGGGTGGCCGGCGCGGTGGTTTCGGGGTTTTCTTCGGTGAGCCGCCCGGCGGCCATCAGGTGCACGACGTCGGCGTGGTCGTGCACCACCTGCGGCCGGTGGTCGGTGAACACGACGCTCGCGCCGCGCGCCCGCGTCTCGTCGACGAGCTCGCCGAGGATCGCGTGCGTGGCGACGTCGAGCCCGGACCACGGCTCGTCGAGGATCAGCAGGTCCGGCCGCACCAGCACGGCCTGGGCGAGCCCGACCTTCTGCGCGTTGCCCTTGGACAGCGTCCGCAGCGGCGCCGTCGGGCCGCCGACGAGCGCGAGCCGCTCGAGCAGCGGGTCGATCGCCGACAGGTCGGTGAGATCGCGGATGCGGCCCATGTGCCGCAGGTAGGCGCGCGCGCTCATCCGCTGGCCGGCCGGGAAGCGGTCCGGCAGGTAGCCGATCCGCGGGCTGCCGGTGACGGTGCCGGTGGTGGCGTGCGAGACGCCGGCCATGATCCGCAGCAGCGTCGACTTGCCGGAGCCGTTGGTGCCGAGGATGCCCACGACCCGCCCGGGTTCGACGCTCAGGTCGACGTCGTGGAGGACGAAGTTCCCGCGTCCGTACCGCTTACCGACGCCCTTGAGCCGGATCACGCAACGGCGGCCTTCTGCAGCGCCTTCGTCGCGCGCTCGAGCTCGGCCACACGCTTCGGGTCGACGGGGTGCCCGGCCGTGGCCATCCAGTTGGCCAGCATCCGGTGGCCGCCCTCGGTGAGCACGGACTCGGGGTGGAACTGGACGCCTTCGAGCGGCAGCTCGCGGTGGCGCATGCCCATCACGATGCCGGTCGCGGTGCGGCCGGTGACCTCGAAGACGTCGTCCGGGATCGTCTCCGGGAGCACCGTCAAGGAGTGGTAGCGGGTGGCCGTGAATTCTTCCGGCAGGCCTTTCAGGACGCCGACGCCGGCGTGGCGCACCTGGCTCGTCTTGCCGTGCAGCAGTTCGGGAGCGCGGTCGACGGTCGCGCCGTAGACGACGCCGAGCGCTTGGTGGCCGAGGCAGACGCCGAGCATCGGGGTCGACGTCTCGGCGCACTTGCGGATGACGTCCATGCTCTGACCAGCGCGTTCGGGGGTGCCGGGGCCGGGTGAGACGAGCACGGCGTCGAACTCGGAGACGCGGTCGAGGTCCACGACGTCGTTGCGCCAGACCGTGCAGTCGGCGCCGAGCTGGGCCAAGTACTGGACCAGGTTGTAGACGAAGCTGTCGTAGTTGTCGACGACCAAGACGCGCATGCGGCGAGCTTACCGGCTCCCACTGGCTGGACCGTACCGCAAATCACATTTTAGGTTAGGGCAACCTAACTTACCGTGGTAGACGTGAGCCGATCCCTTCGCGTAGCCATCGTGGGCGCCGGTCCTGCCGGCATCTACGCCGCCGACATCCTGGACAAGTCCGACGCCGACGTCACGATCGATCTGTTCGAACGGATGCCCGCGCCCTTCGGGCTGATCCGCTACGGCGTCGCGCCCGACCACCCGCGGATCAAGGGCATCGTGACCGCGCTGCACAAGGTGCTGGACAAGCCGAACATCCGGCTGCTGGGCAACATCGACTACGGCACCGACATCAAGCTCGAAGAGCTGCGCGAGTTCTACGACGCGGTCATCTTCTCGACGGGCGCGTCCGCCGACCGCGCGCTGGACATCCCGGGCGTCGACCTCGACGGCAGCTACGGCGCCGCCGACTTCGTCTCCTGGTACGACGGCCACCCGGACGTCCCGCGCACCTGGCCGCTGAACGCGTCTTCGGTCGCGGTGCTCGGCGTCGGCAACGTCGCGCTCGACGTCGCGCGCATCCTCGCGAAGACGGCCGACGAGCTGCTGACCACGGACATCCCGGACAACGTCCACCAGGGCCTCACGGCGAGCCCGGTGACGGACGTCCACGTGTTCGGCCGCCGCGGCCCGGCGCAGGCGAAGTTCACGCCGCTGGAGCTGCGCGAACTGGACCACTCGCCGAACGTCGAGGTCATCGTCCAACCCGAGGACATCGAGTTCGACGAGGGCAGCATCACCGCGCTGCGGGCGTCGAAGCAGATCGACATGGTCGTGAAGACGTTGCAGGAGTGGGCGATCCGCGACCCGGGTTCCCGCCCTCGCCGCTTGCACCTGCACTTCTTCCACTCGCCGTCGGAGGTCCTGGGCGCCGACGGCCGCGTGACGGGCCTCCGCACGGAACGCACGGAACTGACGGGAGACGGAAACGTCCGCGGCACGGGCGAGTTCCACGACTGGGACGTCCAGGCGGTGTACCGCGCGGTGGGCTACCTGTCGTCGCACCTGCCGGAGCTGCCGTTCGACCACGTGAACGGCGTGGTCCCGAACCAGGCGGGCCGCGTGCTGGACCTGGACGAGAACCAGCTCCCGGGCGTCTACGTGACGGGCTGGATCAAACGCGGCCCGATCGGCCTGATCGGCCACACGAAGGGCGACGCCGCGGAGACGATCACCAGCCTCCTGACCGACGCCGACACCCTGACGGCCCCGAAGCACCAAGCACCGGACGCGATCCTGGACTTCCTGGCCGCCCGCGGAATCCCGTTCACGACCTGGCAAGGCTGGGCCAAGCTGGACGCCCACGAGAAGTCCCTGGGGCTCGCAGCCGGCCGAGAGCGGATCAAGGTGGTGGAGCGCGAGGAGATGACCCGGGTCTCGCGCGGCTGAGCTCCCCCAACGCCGTGGCGGCCACCTCCGGACTGGCCGGAACGGCCGCCACGGACCAGCCCCAACACCCCGATTTTCGGCCCACTCACCTCACAAGACAGCCCCCACCCATCCCTGGGGGGCGTCCCCTGTCCAGCGTATCGGGACCCGGTCGCTCAAAGGGGTGACGCGGGGAATCTGTGGACAACTCGCGCCCTGTGGATGGTTTTGTTGCGCGTCAGCTCGCGCCGAGGTAGGCGAGGACCGCCAGGACGCGACGGTTCGTGTCGTCCGAGGCCGTGATGGTCAGCTTGGCGAAGATGTTCGCGGTGTGTTTGCCGACCGCTCCTTCGCTGAAGTGCAGCCGTGCGGCGATCGCCGCGTTCGAACAGCCTTCCGCCATCAGGCCCAGGACTTCGCGTTCGCGTGCGGTCAAAGCCGCCAGTGGGTCGGATGGGTTGCCCGCCAACAGCTTGGCGATCACCTCCGGGTCCATCACCGTGCCGCCGGCGGCGACGCGGCGGACCGCGTCGATGAACTGGTCCGCGTTGAACACGCGGTCCTTCAACAGGTAGCCGATCGCGCCCGTGCCGTCGGCGAGCAGCTCGCGCGCGTACAGCTGCTCGACGTGCTGGGACAGCACCAAGATCGGCAAACCCGGAAGGTCGCGGCGGACCGCCAGCGCCACCTGGATGCCTTCGTCCGTGTTCGTCGGCGGCATCCGGACGTCCACAATGGACACGTCGGGCCGGTGGGAACGCAACGCCGACTCCAGTTCCGGGCCGGTGCCGACCGCCGCTACGACGTCGAAGCCGTGCGCGGCCAAGAGGTGCGTCAGGCCGTCTCGGAGGAGGTACTGGTCTTCGGCGATGACGGCTCTGGGTCGAGCTGGCACGGGATCTCCACGGTCGCCCTCGTCGGCCCGCCGGTCGGGCTGGTCAGCGTCAACCTACCGTCGAAGCCGCCGAGCCGGCGCTCGATCCCGCGCAGGCCCGAGCCGCGCGCCGGGTTCGCGCCGCCGGGGCCGTCGTCGGTCACCGTCAGCGTCAGCACGCTGTCCTCGAATGCGACGCCGATGGTCGCGCGGCGCGAGCCGTGTTTGGCCGCGTTGCCCAGCAGCTCCGACACCGCGAAGTACGCGCACGCCTCCACCGGCTCCTCGACGCGCCCGGGCAGCGAGCCGGTGACTTCCGCTTTGACCGGGCTGTCCAGCGCGATCGCGCGCACCGCGTCCAGCAGCCCGCGCTCGGACAGCACCGGCGGGTGGATGCCGCGGATCAGCACCCGCAGCTCGGCGAGCGCTTCCGCCGACGCCGACCGCAGCTCGGCCGCCAGCCGTTTCGCCGCCGCCGGGTCGTGGTCCACCAGCGCTTCGACCGCGCCGAGCTTCATCCCCATGGCGACCAGCCGCGACTGGATCCCGTCGTGCAGGTCGCGCTCGATCCGCCGCAGCTCCGCGGCCTGCGCGACGGTGACGTCCGTGCGCGTCTGCTTCAGCCGTTCGACGCGCTGCGCGAGCCGGGACGCCTCGGTCGGCCCCAGCAGCAGCCGCGCGAACTTGCCCGCCTCCGTCGCCAGGAACGTCGTCGGGACCAGCCCGAGGACGAACGCGGCGAGCGCGAGCGGGGTCAGCACGAGCGCGTGCGCGGTGTCCGACGGCACGCCGAAGAACCCCGGCCAGGTGACGTCCCACGTCGCCATGATCGGCCGCCAGATCCACAGGTCGAGCAGGCCGAGGAAACCGCCGAACACCAGCACGGCCGTCGGCAGCGCCAGCAGCGCCGAACCCAGCGGCAGGACGACGGCCGCGAGCACGTCGCGCCAGGTCGCGCGGTCGCGCAGCACCCACCGCGTGCGCGAGAGCTGCATCGGCCACCACGGCTCTTCGTAGAGTTGCTGGCCCACCTGGAAAAGCCCGTCGGGCCGGGGTGTCGGCAAGGGCGGCGGCGGCAGGTACGGGGACAGGATCCGCACGCCCGTCCAGTTGCCGACTTCGCGGCGCAGGGTGTTCGCGATGTCCCGGCTCCACCGCACCACCGGTGCCGCCATCGGCGGGGCCACGAGCAGCAGGGCCACCGGCCACACCGCGAACGCCGTGAGCACCAGCGAAAGCGCGAAGATCCCCAGCTGGTGGCCGAGCGAATCCAGCCGCCGGTGCATCCACCGCAGGGCGCCGATCTTCGACGCCGCACCGGGACGGCGGCCGAGCCACCAGCGCGTCCAGCGGCCGTAACCGCGCAGCACCACCGGCCCGCCGAGCAGCGCGAACACCGGCAGCAACAGCGTGGCCGGCGGGTTCACCAGCTGCCAGCTGAACTCGCGCTGCGCCGCCGGGTCCTCCATCACCCACGTGAGCCGGCGGCTCCAGCTGATCCAGAACGCGCGCTTGTAGAGCGTGTTGCCGTCGCGGTACCAGCCGTCGCGTTCCCGTTCCGGTGCCGGCGGCTCGGGTCGGTACGGCGGCTCGACCTCGACGCCGCACCAGCGCGCGGACAGCGTCCGGATCGTCGCCGAGCGGTGCCGGGCCCACTCGATCGCGGGGCCCAGGAAGAAGACCAAGCCGAGGCACAGCAACGCGAAGGCGACCAGCTCGATCAGGACGTCGAACCAGCTCAGCAACGCAAACGCCGCGAGCGCGAACGCCCGGCCGACCGCACGCACGTAGGCCATCTCCCACCTCCTGTCCCGTGATCCTCGCCGATCGACACGCACCCGCGCACTGCCCGCAGCTCCCCGGCCGGGGTGGGCCCAGCCCCACCCCGGCGTCAGCAAAACCCTACTTGAGCTGGGGATTCAGCAGGATTCTCCGGACGCTCCCGAGTTCGTAGCGTTTGCGCCATGCCCCTCATCGAAGTCACCGACCTCCACAAGCGCTACGGCGACCGGGTCGCGGTCGACGGCGTTTCGTTCGCCGTCGACCGCGGCGAGGTCTTCGGCATCCTCGGCACGAACGGCGCCGGGAAGACCACCACGGTCGAATGCCTCCAGGGCCTGCGCCAGGCCGACGCCGGCACGCTGTCGGTGCTCGGCCTGAACCCCGCGACCGACCGGGCGGCGCTGACCCGCCGCGTCGGCGTCCAGCTCCAGGAGAGCCGGCTGCCCGCGAAGCTGCGGGTGCGCGAGGCGCTGGAGCTGTTCGCCTCCTTCTACGCCGAGCCGGCCGACGTCGACGTCCTGCTCGACCGGCTCGACCTGCGGGAGCACGCCCGCAGCTACTTCGGCAAGCTCTCCGGCGGCCAGAAGCAGCGCGTCTCGATCGCGCTCGCGCTGGTCGGGAACCCGGAGCTGGCGATCCTCGACGAGCTGACCACCGGCCTCGACCCGCACGCCCGCCGCGACACCTGGAAGCTCGTCGAAGCCATCCGCGACGCCGGGGTCACGGTCCTGCTCGTCACGCACTTCATGGACGAGGCCGAGCGCCTCTGCGACCGCGTCGCGATCTTCGACGCCGGGCGCGTGGTCGCCACCGGCACCCCCGCCGAACTCCGCGCCGCCGCCGGAGAATCCACTTTGGACGACGCGTTCGTCTCGCTCACGAGGAGTGCCCGGTGAAGACCTTCGCGAAGATCACCGCCACCGAAGCGAAACTGTTCCTGCGCACGCCGATGTGGGCCGTGACCGGGTTGCTGCTGCCGACGGGTGTCCTGCTCGCCGTCGGCCTCATCCCGGGCATGACCGAGCCGAGCGAGATCACCGGCGGGTACCGGTTCATCGACCTGTGGGTGCCGTCGCTGATCGTCATCAGCATCGGCATCCTCGCGCTGCAGTCCATCCCCGCCGCCGTCGCGACCTACCGCGAACAGGGCGTGCTGAGACGCCTGGCCACGACGCCGGTGCACCCGGCGTACCTGCTCGGCGCGCAACTGCTCGTCCACGTCGTGGTCGCGCTGGCCGGCATCGCGCTGACCCTGGGTCTCGCCGCCGCCGTGTTCGACGTCCCGCTGCCGAAGCACCCGCCGGCGTTCGCGGTGACCCTGCTCCTCGGCATCGTCTCGGTGTTCGCGCTCGGCCTGCTCGCCGCGGCGGTCGCCCGGACGGCGAAGAGCGCCGGCGGCATCGCGGCGATCGCGTTCCTGCCGATCATGTTCTTCGGCGGCGTCTACCTGCCGCGGCCGCTGCTGCCCGAGGTGCTGCGCCGGATCGGCGACTACCTCCCGCCGGGCGCGCAGCCGCTGCAGGACGCCTGGGTCGGCCCCGGCGTCCAGCCGCTGCAGCTGGTGGTGCTCGCGGCATTCGCCGTAATCGGTACGGCATCGGCCGCACGGCTCTTCCGCTGGGAGTGACCGGCCCTTCCGCCATAATGGTGATGATCATCGTTTTCTCTTGTGGCCGGGCCACCCGGCCGGTAGCCAAGAGGGTGGCCCTGCTCAAACTGGAGGTTCGATGTCCCTGGACGTGTCACCCGCGCTGCTGGAGAAGGCCGAGCGCGGGGAGGTCTCCGACGCCGAGTTCGTCACCTGCGTCAAGGAATCCCTGCCCTACGCCTGGGAAGTCATCACCGGCGTCATCGCCGACGCCGAGGGCGCCGCGGACGGCTTCGCCGACAACGAGACGCCGCCGCCGAGCGAGGCCGCCCGCGGCCAGCTGCTGCGGGCGCTGGCGTCGGACGCGATCCGCGGCGGCCTGGAGCGGCACTTCGGCGTCAAGCTGGCGTTCCAGAACTGCCACCGGATCGCCGTGTTCAAGAATTCCGAGCTCGACGGAGACCGCTACCGCGCGTTCGTCTCGCCGCGCGGGCAGCTGCTCAACCAGAGCCCGGAGCTGCGGGACTGCTAGCCCGCAGCGCGGGCAGCACCTCGGTGCCGATCCGCGCGATGTTCGCGCAAGTCCCCTCCGGCGTACCGGACGCCTCCACGAGCATCAGCACGTGGGCGACGCCGGTGCGCCGGAGGCTCGTTTCCAGCGTCCGCACGCAGTGCCCGGCGTCGCCGACGGGGTGGATCGCGCAGAGCCGTTCGGTGTACTCCCCCGGGTCCCGCGCGGGGCCGGGCCGCCCGTCGACCGTGACGTGCGCGCCGAGCCCGTCCGCCAGCCAGCCGGGCAGCGCCGCGCGGACGACGTCGACGGCGTCGGCGCCCACCTGGCAGAGCACGGTCGAGACGTGCTTGGCCTCGGCTCCGTAGGCCGCGACGGTCGCCGCCTTCTCCGCGTCGCCCGCGTGCAGGCCGAGCAGCATCGGCAACCCGCGCCGAGCGGCCACGCGCACCGCGTCCGACGCCGGCCCGCCGACCGCCACGACGACGTCCGGCCGCCGTTCCGGCGCGGGCACCACCGGGACCTCCCGGAAGCCGAAGTGCCGCCCGGCCGCGCCCACCCGGCCGGTCGCGGCGCGCAGGAAGACGTCGAGGCTCTCTTCGAAACCGGTCTCGTAGCGGTCCAGCCCGGTGCCGAACACCTCGAGGTCCTGCCACGGGCCGCCGCGCCCGACGCCGAGCCGCAGCCGGCCGCCGGAGACGGCGTCGAGCATCGACCACTGCTCCGCGAGCGCCACCGGGTGCGTCGTCGACAGCACGCTCACCGCGGTGCCGACGCCGATCCGCGACGTCCGCCCGAGCACGTGCGCGGCCAGCGTGATCGCCGACGGGCACACGCCGTAGGGCGTGAAGTGGTGCTCGGCGAACCAGACGTCGTCGAACCCGGCCCGCTCCGCCGCCTCGGCGGCCCGGACCGAGCGGCGCAGCACGTCGCCGTCCGCCTGGCCCGGGAACCGGCCGCTGACCAGGAAGATCCCGAACCTCAGTTGACCGCGACCTCGTTGAACCACAGCCGCGGCTCGAGCCACGGGAACACGATGAACATCAGCAGGGCGACCACACCGAGCGCGAGGACGACGGACACCGTCAGCTTCGCCGCGAACGGGCCCGGCAGCTTCCGCCAGAGCCAGCCGTACATCAGGCCTCCCCGATCTTCGAGAGCAGGTCGCCGTAGTCCTTGACCTGGTTCTTCGGCACCTGCTGGGTGAGCACCGAGGTGATGATGAGCCGCTGCTGGGCGGAGAACTGCGGGTGGCACGTCGTGAGCGTGAGCAGCGCGGCCTGCTGGGCCTTCGGCAGCGTCTCGGCGTCCTTGTACGGGACCGGGTTCACCGCGGTGCCCT
Organism: Amycolatopsis sp. WQ 127309; assembly: GCF_023023025.1. Classification (NCBI taxonomy): domain Bacteria; kingdom Bacillati; phylum Actinomycetota; class Actinomycetes; order Pseudonocardiales; family Pseudonocardiaceae; genus Amycolatopsis; species Amycolatopsis sp. WQ 127309. Next base: position 2,725,805 of record NZ_CP095481.1, on the reverse strand, counting down.
GGCTGGGCAGCACGACCTTGCGGCCGAAGGTCTCGCTGTACGCACCGCCCTCTTCGGCGTTCGTGTCGCGCAGCGTCGAGACGCCTTTGCACCGCGGGTCGGCGCCCTTGCCGCCGGCCCAGTCCTTCATCTCGTCGTCGTACGGGAGGACCTTGTAGATGTAGAAGTCGGTCGAAGTCTCGATCACGATCTGGTCACAAGATGAGAGGTTGTCCAGATCGTTGAACGGGGCGCCCTTGCCGACGCGGTGGCCGGCGACGGCGAAGTTGCCGGGCTCGCCGGGCAGCGCCGTGCCCTTGTAGTGGCCGGGACCGACTTCGAGCGAGGCGTCGTCGGTGCCTTCCTGGATGGTGAAGTTGTAGTCGACGCCGAACGTCGGGATGTGGATCCGGGCGAACGCCTTGCCGTCGACCAGCTCGGGGTGCAGCGTCCGGTCGTGCGCCCACTCGCCGTTGAGCTGGTCGCTCGCCTCGGACTGCTTGCCGGCCGAGAACAGGTCGGTCACGTACAGCTCGTAGACCATGAACAGCAGCACGACCAGGCCGAGCGTGATGAGGACTTCGCCGGCCGTGCGGATGGCGACGCCGCCCTTGCCCAGCGGGGCCGGGGCGGGTTTCTCCTTGGTCGCGGTGCCGCCCTTGCCGACCGGGGCGAAGACGACGGTCTCCTCGGCCGAGCCCGGCGGCGGGACGGGGCCGGTGTAGCGGCGGGGCGGCGGGCCCTGCGGACGCCGTGGCGGGGGCCCCTGCGGGGCCTGGCCGCGCGGCGGCGTCGGGGGCTGGCGGCGTTGGGGCACGGGCCGCTGTCCGGGGTGTCTGCGCCGGTCGTCATCCGGTCCTTCGCGCGTAGCCACGCAAGCTCCTCTCAAGCCGCGTCGAACCCTGGGTGACGCATGCGTCACGGTCCGGGAAATCCGACCACTCCTGGACGCTGCTTTACTGCGGTCGTTTACGTTAACGTGTGCGGGTGGCGCTGGTTGCGCACCCTAAGCGGGACAGCGCCACCAGACGAGCCCGAAGAGCACCGCGAGGAACACACGATGCCCAAGTCCAAGGTCCGCAAGAAGACTGCTTACACCCCGCCTGCCGACCGGCGCACGCCGGTGAAGGTGCGGGCCGCAGGCCCTACCGGCCTCGCCTGGAAGATCCCGATGTTCGGGTTGATGATCCTGGGCCTGGTGTGGCTGCTGGTGAACTACATCGCCGGGGACAAGATCTCCTGGATGGCCGACCTCGGCAACTGGAACTTCGCCGGCGGGTTCGCGCTGATGATCGCGGGTCTGCTGATGACGATGCGCTGGCGCTGATTATTACTCCGAATGGCGGCTTGACGCCGAATTACACCGGTGTGACTCATCCCCAGTGTGGATAACCCCTGTGGATAACTACCCCACCTCGTGGGCGCCGCGGCGAGCCCTTGTGGTATCCGCGTGGGCCGTCACGGCGCTGCTGGTGCTCGGCGTGGTCGTCGACGCCTTGACCGACGACCGCGGCGGCTTGGTGCTGTTCGCCCTGGCGGCGGTGGCTGTCGGCGCCTTCGCGACGCACGCCACGATCGTCCGGCCCCGGCTGGCCGCCGACGCCGAAGGCCTGCTGACCAGGACGCTCGGCGGCACGCAGCGGCTGCCGTGGGCCCAGACCCGGACCCGGCTGCGCACCACGCGCCGGCTGGGCCGCGACGGCGTCACCCTCGAGATCGAGCACGACGACCAGCTGTACGTCTTCGGGTGGCTGGAGCTCGGCGAGGACCCGCGGGACGTCCTGGACGTCCTCAGCTCCCTGCGTGCGCGCGGCTAGACGCAGTTGTAGAGCTGCAACCCGCGGTACGGGACGAGGCCGCACGTCTGGGCGGCGAACTGGCTGTCCTTGTAGACCAGCAGGCCGGCGATCGCGACGACGATGATCGCGAGCCCGGTGATCTGCCAGCGCCGCTGGTCGGCCTCCGGCGCGTAGAGCAGCGCGACGGCCACCAGCGCCCCCGTCACCAGGCCGCCGACGTGCGCGTAGATCGAGATGCCCGGGATGCCGAACGTGATGAAGGCGTTCAGGGCGAGGGTGATGATCAGCCCGGTCGGGTTCAGCCGCAGCTTCAGCACGATCACCGCGTACGCGCCCATCAGGCCGAACAGCGCGCCGGACGCGCCGGCGGTCGACTTCTGCGGGTCGTCGAACAGCAGCACCGCCGCGGACGCGCCGAGCATCGAGATGAAGTAGAGCGCCAGGTAGCGGCCGCGGCCGCAGACCTGCTCCAGGGACCGGCCCATCATCCAGAGCGAGAACATGTTGACCGCGACGTGGATCGGCCCGAAGTGCAGGAACCCGCTGGTCAGGACCCGCCACCACTCGCCGCCGCCGAGGGTCGCGCTGCCGTACAGCTCGCCGTACTGGAAGAAGCTCGAGTAGTCGTTGTTCGTGAGGCTCTTCGCCTGGAACGCCGTGAACAGGAAGACCAGGACGTTCACCGCGAGGATGACCTGCGTGACGAGCACCGACTGGGACAGCCGCGCGCCGAAGACGGTGCGCTGGCCGAAGCCGGCTTCCTGGTAGCTGCGTTGCTGGCGGCGCTGCTGCTGGCTGCCGGCGTGCACGCAGTCGGTGCACTGGAAGCCGACCGGGGCCTCCTGGAGGCAATCCGGGCACGCCGGACGCCCGCACCGGGAACAGCTCAGCCCGGTCGGGCGGTTCGGGTGCCACCAGCACCCGGGCAGTGCGGCCTGGGGATGTGCGGCGGGGTTCGGCGGTTGGCTCACGATAGGAACCAACCTACCGAAACTCCCCGCAGCTCAGCCCTCGTGGTCGATCGTGACCTTCTCGATGACGACGTCGGACAGCGGACGGTCCGCCGGCCCGGTGGAGGCACGGCCGATCGCGTCGACGACGTTGCGCGACTCCTGGTCGGCCACCTCGCCGAAGATCGTGTGCTTGAAGTTCAGGTGGGTGGTCGGCGCCACGGTGATGAAGAACTGCGAGCCGTTGGTGCCGGGCCCGGCGTTCGCCATGGCCAGCAGGTACGGCTTGCTGAACTGCAGCTCCGGGTGGAACTCGTCGCCGAACTTGTAGCCCGGGCCGCCGCGGCCGGTCCCGGTCGGGTCGCCGCCCTGCAGCATGAAGCCGTCGATGACGCGGTGGAAGATCGAGCCGTCGTAGAACGGGCCGGAGTTCGTGCCCGCCGCGTTCGGCTGGGTGTACTCCTTGGTGCCCTCCGCGAGACCGACGAAGTTCGCGACCGTCTTGGGCGCGTGGTCGGGGAGCAGGATCAGGTTGATGTCACCCTGGTTGGTGTGCAGCGTCGCTTTCACGCGCTTCATGGTGCCATCTGCGGCGGGCGCGTGGAAAAAGGGGCACGATAGGTTACGGGCAACAGAGCAGTGTCAAAACGATTGATGAGGTGAAGGCCATGTCCCGGGCGACAGCCCAGGCCGTCGATGCCGCCGACAAGCTTGTCTCCGAAGGAGCCAAGACCGGCCGCCGCGTGCAGAAGCAGCTCGCGAAGAAGACGGAACTGACCCGCAAGGAGCTCAAGAAGAGCTCGAAGGCCGCCCGCAAGGAGGCCCTCGCCCGGCTCTCCGAGCTGCGCAAGCCTGGTCGCAAGGCGAAGAAGGCCGCCATCAAGGCCGCGAAGGCGGCCGGTGACTCGAAGCGTCGCGGCAAGAAGGACTTCAAGTCCGCGAAGAAGGACTTCGCCGCTGCCGTCGTCGAGGCGAAGGCTGCTGCCAAGGGCACCCGCAGCCGTCGTCGCTGGCCGTGGCTGCTCGGACTGGTCGTGATCGGCGCCGGTGCCGCCTACGTGCTGCGCTCGAAGCAGGAGCCGCCGGTCGCCCCGGCGCCGCCGAAGGCCACCCCGCCGGCTCCGCCGAAGCCGGCTGAAGCAGTGAAGCCCGCCGCGGCTCCGGCTCCCAAGCCGGCTCCGCAGGCGAACGGCAAGGCGCCGTCCTCGTCGCCTGCCGAAAAGAAGAACTGAAGACGACGCGAAGAGGCCCCCGGGGGTGCACCGGGGGCCTCTTCAGTCGTGCTCAGGTGCCGCTCAGACCGCGGCGGCGTGCTTGTCGACCAGCTGGCCGAGACGGGGCAGCGCCTCTTCGACGTTCTTCTTGCCGTTCGGGCGGAGCTTGCCGTAGACCTTCTTGATGCTGTCGCGGCTGCTGCGCTCCGCGCGCGAGTCGGTGACGCTCAGCAGCGCGTCGGACGCCTCGTCCGAGCGGCTGGTCAGGTAGGCACCGAAGTCGCTGCCGCCCTTGGCGCGGAAGTCGCCGTAGAACGGCTCGAGCGCGCCGACGAAGTCGGGCAGCAGCGTGTCGACGGCCGAGGGGATGATGCCCGGCTTGATCTTCTTGACCGCGGCGAAGCCGGTCTTGACGACGGCACCCGAAACGCCGCCCTTGTCCGAGACCTCAGCGTCCACGAGGCCTTCGAAGTCGCTCACGACAGCCGGGCGACGGCTGGAGTCGAGCAGGATGTCCTTGAGGGTGTCAGCCACGAATCTAGTCCTTTGTCGTTGCAGAGTTGGTGCCCCGCCCCGGGGTGGGGATTCCCCGGCGGCTGCGGTGCGCGAGTCCACGAAGCCTGCGCGTGACGCACAGGGTAATACAAGATCAACTTCACTCACCCGTGTGGCTACGACTACCTAGAGCTTCAGGGCCGTGATGGCCTTCCTCACCACGGAGCGTGCCTTCACGCTCTGCTTCTGATTGGTCGTCGCGACGATGGCCGCGGTCCCTTTCGAGACCGCGTAGACGGCGCCGTCGTCGGTCGACTGGTAGCCGCCCTTCCACCCCGTCGGGTCGTTGGCCGGGTTGGACGTCTCGACCGGCGCCGCCCTGTTGACCAGCGCCGTTGCGACGCTCGCCGCCCCGACGTACACCTGGACGGTCAGCTGCACCTTGCCGTCCGGCCGGTAGAAGAAGCACGCCGGATGGGGCTGGTCGGCGGACACGCGTACCTTCGAAACGTGCTGCCCGTTCGCGTCGGCCACGAACTGGCTGTCGAGGTACGGGCAGTCCTCGGTCGCCCCCGGCTGGGGATCCGGTGGCAGTTCGGTGCCCGCCGCCGCACCGGCGGACTTGGACGGCGGACTGGGAGTCGCGGTCCCGGACACGATGGTGGCGCTGCAGCCGGCGAGGAGAGCCACGGCGGGCGCGAGAAGTACGAGTCGTCGCATAGCGCGCTCAGTCAATCATGTCCAGTCACACGAGTGAGTGCGGTCGAACGTTCAAGTACCGCTCAGTATCGGACCAATCACACATTGTGTTCCTTGGAGGCTTAGGGGCTCCTAACCTGGCTGTCACGTTTCTTTCCAACAGCCAGCCCGGGAGACGACGAATGAAGCTGTTCGACAAGGGTCGAGACCACGTGATGGCGCTCTTCCGCATTGTGTTCGGTTTTCTGTTCCTGTGCCACGGCGCTTCACGGCTTTTCGGCCTCTTCGGGGCCAAAGCGGCGGAATTCGGGTCCTGGCCGACGTGGTGGGCCTCGCTGATCCAGGTGGTGGGCGGGGTGCTGGTGACGATCGGGGTCGCCACCCGGCCCGCCGCGGTGCTCTGCTCCGGCTCGATGGCGTTCGCGTACTTCACCGTGCACCAGAGCGGCGGGCTGCTGCCGGTCGAGAACGGCGGCGAAGCGGCCGTTCTGTTCTGCTGGGGCTTCCTGGTCATCGCGTTCGCCGACCGCGGCCTCTGGTCGGTCGCGGGCGCGTTCCGCCGGGCCCCCGCCCAGCTGGAACCCGCAGCTTGACGCGGCCGGCCTGACGGCGTCGGCACCGCCCGGCATGGGAGCATGACCGGGCGGTGTCCGGCCGTGTCCGTCTTCGGCGAGGGAGGTCTCCCGCGTGCTCACCTCCGAGCAGTACCTCGGTGCGGTGGCCGAGCGCATCCAGCGCTCCGGTGGCCGGCTGAACTCCGTGCAGTTCGGGCCCGCGGTCGCCGTGGTCGGCCTGTTCACCGAGTCGGTGATGCTCTCCACGATGAACTACTGCGTGGTCGCCTGCGCCGTCCCGGAGGTCACCGCCGCCGCGCTGTACGACTTCACCAGCCGCGCGACGCAGCACGCCCGCGCGAACGTCATGGGCACCGTCGGCTGGACGGCGGCTTCGGTCGTCATCGCCGGGCTCATCGGGCAGCGCGTCTACCCGGACGCCGCGCAGGCCGCGTCGGCGAAGTCGGGCAACCAGTTCGGCGGCGAGACGCGGATGGTCGCCGTCGACGTCTCGGCCGGGCAGATGTACGCGTTCGTCGGCGGGAAGTTCTGGGGCGCCGCGGTGCAGGGCTCGGTCAACGCGAAGCTGACGTACTGCTTCCCGCAGCCCGCCGAGGTCTACCAGCAGGTGCAGTGGCAAGCGCAGCAACAACAACAGCAGCAGCTGCCGCCCGCACAGCCGGGCCAGCTGCCGCCGCCGGGCTGGCAGCAGCAACAGCCGCAGCACCAGCCCCCGTACGGTTACTGACATGGTCGCGTTGCGCGGATGGCCGTCGTTCCCCGAAGAGCTCCCGGCGTTCACGCCGGAAACGGCGTCGCCGGAGCCCCGGGAGCTGTTCCTGGAGTGGCTGACCGAAGCCGGTGAGCACGTGCTGGCGCCGCACGCCGTCACACTGTCTACTGTGGACGCCGATGGCGCGCCGGACGCCCGCGTGGTGATCCTCAAGGACGTCGGCCCCGGCGGCTGGGCGGTCGCCACCAGCTCGGAAAGCCCGAAAGGCCTGCAGCTGCGCAAGGATCCGCGCGCGGCGCTGACGTTCTTCTGGCCCGGCCGCGGCCGCCAGGTGCGGCTGCGCGGGCCGGTCTCCCCCGCCGCGCCCGAGGTGTCCGCCGAAGATTTCCTGGCGCGGCCGCCGGCCTCGCGCGTCGAGGCGTTCATCGGGCACCAGTCGCAGGTGCTGCGCGACCCGGCCGAACTCGACACAGCGGCCGCGGAAGCCGAGCGTTGGGTGGAAGAAAACCCCGGCGTCGCCCCGGAAACGTGGACGCGCTACCTCGTCGACCCGGACGAAGTCGAGTTCTGGCAGGCGAGCCACGACCGCCGGCACGTGCGGCTGCGGTACCGGAAGGCCGACGGCGCATGGGTCCGCGAACGGCTGTGGCCCTGACACCTGGGCCTTGACGCACCGGGGGCGGCGCGGGTAGGCAGGAAATCCGACAAAACGGAGGCCCTGATGCGCCGAACCGTCGTCCTCGCCGCCACCGCCGCGTTGTCCGCCGGGCTGTTGTCCGGCGCGTCCGCCGGTGAAGTGCCCTCATCGCAGCGTCCCGCCGTCTTCGAGACGGTGTTCGCGTCACCGCTCGGCCTCGAAGGCCTCACCACCGATGGCCGCGGAAACCTCTACACGCCCGCGCGCGGCGCCGATCCCTGCCCGGTCTACCGCGTCGCGGCCACCGGCGGCCCGGCCGCGGTCGTCGGCACGATCCCCGCGCCGTGCGGCCCGGCCGGGCTGACCTTCGACCGCCACGGGCGGCTGTACGTCGCGAACGCCGACACCGTCGTGTCGTTCGTGCCGGACGCCGCGAACCCGCCGGCCGCGACGGTGTTCGCCCGCGGCGTCCCCGGCGCGAACGGCCTGGCGTTCGACCGGGCCGGCGCGCTGTGGATCTCCGACGGCGGCACCGGCCAGGGCCGGGTGTGGCGGGCGGGCAGCGACGGCGTCGCCGCCGAGATGTTCCGCGTCCAGCCGCTGGTCAGCGACGTCATCGCGGGTGGCGTCGGCCGGGACGTACGCGGCTTGCCGCCCGGCACCGTGACGATCACCCCGGCCGGCCGGACCGCCGCGGACACCGCCGGCTCGCAGCACATCGTCGCGAACGGCCTGGCGTTCACCGAAGACGGCACGCTCCTGGTCGCGGACACCGCGCGCGGCGCGCTCTGGCGCGTCCCGATGGACCGCGCGGGCCGGCCGCGCGCGGCGACCGGCTGCGACGCCGCGTTCCCCGCGAACACGCTCTGCCTGGACGACGTCGACGTCCAGCACCCGTACCTCGAGGGCGCCGACGGGATCGCCATCGACCGCGCGGGCAACGTCTGGACAGCGGCGAACGAGCGCAACGCGATCGTGCTGGCCCGGCGCGACGGCCGCGTCGTCGAGTACTTCCGCAACCCGGCCGACGCGGCGACGAAGCTGCGCAACGGCGGGCCGCTGGAGTTCCCGACCAGCCCGGTGCTGCTGCCGGACGGCCGCTTGTGCGTCACCCAGTCCGACGGCAACCGGCGGGACAACTCGCCGAACACGGCGGGCGAGGCCGGGCCCGGGAAAGCCGCGCTGGCGAAGGTTTCCTGCGTCAGCCGGTGAGACGGTCCGTTCGGGGGTTTACGGCGCCGGGGCCGGTGGGGCCATGATGGATCATGCGTTCGAAACTGCTGACCGCCGGGCTGGTCCTGGCGCTGACCGCCGCACTCGGGGGTGTGGCCGCGGCCGACACGCGTCCCGGGGGACGACCGACGCTGACGGACTCGCACCCGTGCCCGGGCCAACCGGGCTTCACGTGCTCGACCCTGACCGTCCCGCTCGACCACACCGGCCGCGTCCCGGGCACGCTGAAGCTGCCGATCGCGGCCGCGGACAACGTCGACGCGCCGAAGGGCGTGCTCCTGTTCCTCACCGGCGGCCCCGGCCAGGGCGGCGTCGGCACCATCACGCGGATCGCCACCCAGCGGCTGCCGGAGGTCGCGAAGGACTACCGGTTCGTCATGCTGGACCAGCGCGGCACCGGCCCGTCGGGGGCGCTCCTGTGCCCGGGCCTGCAGGCGCAGATGGGCAGTTCGGACATCGCGACGCCGACACCGGACGCCGTCACCGAATGCGCCCGCATCCTCGGTGACACGGCACCGCTCTACTCGACGGACCAGACGGTCGCCGACTTCGACCAGCTGCGGCAGGCGCTGAACGTGCCGAAGATGGTCGTCGACGGCGTCTCGTACGGTTCCTTCACGGCGGCGCGGTACGCGATCGCACACCCGGGCAACGTCAGCAAGGTCGTGCTGGATTCGGTGCTCCCGCACCACGCGACGGCGTCGGCCTCGCTGTACCTGACCGGCCTCCAGGCCGAGGCCCGCGTCCTGCGGCTGGCCTGCGCGTCGCCGCCGGCGTGCGGCTACGACCCGGCCGAGGACCTCGCGTGGGTGGTCCGCCACCGGAGCACAGCGGACGGCGTGAAGATCTTCGACACGATCGTCTCGTACGAGTTCAGCGACCCGTCGTACCGAAACCCGGAGGCGGGCGACATCATCGGCGCCCTCCACCAGGCCCGCGGCGGCTCGAGCGGGCCCCTGAACGACCTGCTGGAGGCGTACAAGTCGGGCGGCGACAACCCGGCGTCGTTCAGCGCCGGCCTCCACGCGGCGACGCTCTGCGCGGACCAGCGCTTCCCCTGGGGCTCGGCGGCGACACCGGTCTCCCTGCGCCAACCCCTGCTCTCGCTGACGGCGCGGGCGTTGCCACCGCAGGCGACGTGGCCGTACACCACGGCGGTGGCGACGCAGCAGGGGTTCATCCAGAGCTGCCTCCCGTGGCCGGCCGAGCGTCCGGGCTCGAACCCGACGTCAAGGCTGCCGAACGTCCCGGTCCTGCTGCTGAACGGCGACCACGACCTGTCGACGCCGCTGGAGTGGGCGAAGGAGGAGGCTCGCCAGGCACCGCGGGGGAAGCTGGTGGTGGTCCCGGGAGCATCGCACTCGATCCAGAACCGCGAGCTGGGCCACGCGGGCCGCGACGCGGTGATCGCCTTCCTCGGCTGAACGACCTCAGGGCCAGGTCACCGGATGACCTGGCCCTGAGGGGTTGTGGAGCTGAGGGGAATCGAACCCCTGACCCCCGCCTTGCAAAGGCGGTGCTCTACCAATTGAGCTACAGCCCCGAGCGCGGACGGCGGACCGTCCGCACGAAGACTCAGTTGTGGGACGCGCCCGCCGGCTTGGCCGGGGTGGTTCCGTTGTTGGAGGGGACCGGAGCGGTCGCCTCGCGCCAGAGGTCGGCCTCGGCCTTCGCCGCCTTGTTGCGCTTGACCACGAACAGGACGCCGCCCGCGATAACCGCGAGTGCCAGCAGCTTCTTCACCGAAGCCCCCTTCTCAGCTTGCTTCCCTTACCCCGCGATGTTACCGGACTCGCCCAGCGCGAGATCGACCGGTGCCGCAGCGCCGTGTTCCACGTGGAACCACTGGAAACACCAGTAACCCACGTCACACCCGGCCGGAAATACCGCACCGAGCGCCGTCGTTGTACAAGGTGGTCGACCACCAACTCAGCCCTGCCGGCACTTCTCTTCCCGGCAGGGCTGACCTGTACCCAGGATCGTGGCTCTCGCAGTACCTGGATCACCAGGCTCTCCCAGCCGTCCAGAACGCCTGCCAACCTGGTTGAGCACTGCGGTTTCCACGACAAAAGGAATGACGACCAATGGCGGACGGCCAATTCACCACTCACGCAGACCTTTTCGACCTGAGTGGGAAGAACGCACTTGTCACCGGCGGCACCAGGGGCATCGGGATGATGATCGCGCGCGGCCTTCTGCAGGCGGGCGCCCGCGTCGTCATCAGCTCACGCAATGCGGACTCGTGCGCGGAGGCCCAGAATCTGCTGTCCGAATTCGGCGACGTTCGAGCAATTCCCGCCGACCTTTCCAAGCACGACGAATGTCAACGCCTCGCCGATCTTGTCGAGGCCGGCTCGGAACGCCTGGACATCCTCGTCAACAACGCGGGAGCGATGTGGCGCGAGCCGCTGGAGACGTTCCCGGACGAGGCCTGGGACTCGGTGATCGACCTCAACCTCAAGTCGCCGTTCTGGCTGGTGCAGGCGCTGCTCCCCGCACTTCGCAGGGCGGGCACCGCCGACGATCCCGCGCGGATCGTCAACATCGGCAGTATCGCCGCCATCCACGTCGCCGCGTCGCCCAACTACTCGTACGCCAGCAGCAAAGCGGGACTCCACCAGCTCACCAGGGTGCTCGCCCGGGAACTGGGCCCGCAGCACGTCACGGTGAACGCGGTGGCCCCAGGACCGTTCCCGTCGCAGATGATGGCGTCCACGCTCGACGCCATCGGCGACACGATCGCGGCGAAGGCCCCACTGCGCCGGCTCGGCCGCGACGACGACATGGCGGGCATCGCCGTGTTCCTGGCCAGCCGGGCCGCGTCCTACCTCACGGGCACCATCATCCCGGTCGACGGCGGCATCGCCACGACCGCAACAGGTACCTAGGCGTCGGGGGTACCAGCAGAACCTCCCTTCGCCTGCGGACAGGGCCTACCGTGACGAGGTGGCCACGATCGATCTGCGCACCGAGATCAAGGAATTCCTGAGCTCCCGCCGCGCGCGGATCACGCCCGAGCGGGCCGGACTGCCGGCCTACGGCGGCAACCGCCGGGTCAAAGGCCTGCGTCGCGAAGAGGTAGCTCTGCTGGCCGGGGTATCGGTCGACTACTACGTGCGCATGGAGCGCGGCGGCCTCGCCGGCACCTCCGACGGGGTGCTCGACGCGCTGGCCGCCGCCTTGCAACTCGACGAGGCCGAGCGCGATCACCTGCTCCACCTCGCGCGGCAGTCCAGGTCCCCCGGCGTTCCACGCCGCCGACGGCCCGTGGTGACGGTGCGTCCGGCTCTTCACCAGGTGCTCAACGCCATCACCGATGCGCCGGCGTGGATTTGCAACGGCCGTTATGACGTCCTGGCCGTGAATCACCTCGCCCGCGCGCTCTATTCACCGGTGCTCGCCGACCCGCGCCGACCGGCGAACACCGCGCGGTTCTTGTACCTGGATCCCGAACCAGCAAGAAAGTTCTTCGTCGACTACGACCGAATCGCCCGCGATACGGCCGCGAAGCTCCGCATGGAAGCCGGCCGCAACCCGCACGACGAGGAGCTGATCACCCTGGTCGGCGAATTGTCGACGCGCAGCGAACTATTCCGGCAGCGGTGGGCATCTCAGGACGTTCGACTACACCGGTCCGGACGCAAGCGTCTGCACCACCCGGTAGTGGGCCAGCTCGACCTGGACGTCGAGTCGATGGAGCTGCCTGCCGAACCGGGCTTGCACCTGACCGTCTACACCGCCCCCGCCGGCACGCCGACCGCGGACGGTCTGGCCCTGTTGGCATCGTGGGCGGCCAGCCAGGAGAACCTGGTGCGGTGACCTTCAAGGATCACCGGGATTTGTAACAGTCACCCAGGTCACGCGAAGCTCGGCTCACACATTGCGAACCGGACGTCACGCCGGCTGCGATCTTCCGGATGCTCGCCGACGGCCCGATGACACTCCTATTCGACGAGATCGACGCGGTGTTCAACCCGAAGACGGGCGGGAACAACGAGGACCTCCGCGCGCTGCTGAACGCGGGCTACAAGCGCTCGGCGACCGTGACGCGGTGCGTCGGCGACGCCAAGAGCATGAACGTGACCCGCTTCCCCGTCTACGCGCCGGTCGCGCTCGCCGGGATCGCCGGCGGCATGCCCGACACGATCACCACGCGGGCAATCACCGTGCATATGCGCAAGCGCCGGTTCGACGAGGTCGTCGAGGAGTTCATCGAAGAGGACGTCGAACGCGAGTCGGCGCCGGTGCGCGCCGAACTGGCGGGCTGGGTCGGACGCGTCGGCGACGAGGTGAGCCGCGCGCGACCCGACCGACCGGCCGGCGTGCGCGACCGCGCCGCGGAGATCTGGCGTCCGCTCCTGGCCATCGCGGACGCAGCCGGCGGGCACTGGCCGGAGACAGCACGGCGAGCATGCCGGCACTTCGTGCTCGAAGCCAACGCGCAACCCGTCTCGATCGGCGTGCGGCTGCTGGCGGACGTCCGGCAGATCTTCGCCGCGGAGAACACCGACCGCATGGTCACCGCCGAGCTGATCCGCGAGCTGCACGCCATCGAAGACGGGCCGTGGACGGACCTGCAGGGCAAACCGCTCGACAGCCGCCGTCTCGCGAAGGAACTCGACCGGTACTTGGTCCGGCCGAAAGACCTCAAGGTCAGCGGCAAGACGCTGAAGGGCTATCGCATCGACGGCGACGGCGGCCTGGCCGACGCCTGGAGCCGCTACCTCCCGCCGCTCGAAACGGGCGCGACCTCCGCGACCAGCGCAACCCCGCAGGTCACCGCCACACCGGACGCCGCGGAGTCGCGGAGCTTGGCCGCGACCTCCGCAACCCGGGTCGCGGACGGTCGCGGCACCCAACAGCCGCTCGCACCCGTGCTGACCAGCCCGGTCGCGGACGTCGCGGACGTCGCGCCCGCCAAGCCGGATCACGACAACGAGGGGGATCGATGAACGCCGTACCCATGCCGGTCGCGGTGCCCGAACGGCATCTCTACCGGATCACGGAAGCGATGCGGCTGCTCTCGATGAGCCGCTCGGTCATCTACGAGCAGTTGCGCTCGGGGCGCTTGCGCTCGGTCAAGCAGGGACGCGCCCGGCTCGTGCCGGCGGTCGCCATCCAGCAGTACGTCGAGTTGCTCATGAAGGAAGCGGAGGTCAGCTATGGCGAGTCGGCGTAGCCGCGGAGACGGCGGCCTGTACTGGTCCGAAGCCCGACAACGATGGATCGCTGAGCTGACGATCGGCTACCGACCGAACGGAAAGCGTATTACCCGCAAGGCTGCCGGCAAGACGAAGACGGAGGCAAAGGCTGCGCTCGACCGGCTCGTGGAGCGCAGGAAGGAGGGGACGGCCACGGCAGTCGGCGGGCTTAAGGTGGAGAAGGCTGTTCGAGACTGGCTGCGACACGGCCTCAACGGTCGCAGCACCGCGACCGTTGAGAAGCTGACCATCCTGGCCGAGACGCACATCATCCCTTCACTCGGCGCAAGGGTGCTGCTGGACCCGAAGCAGTCGAAGGAACTAACGGCTGACGACGTCGACGCCTGGCTGGAGGAAAAGGCCGAGGTTCTCGCCACGCGCACGCTACAAGACCTCCGTTCGATTCTCCGGCGCGCGATCAACCGATCGGCAAAGCGGAACAAGGGCATCCGGAACGTGGTGCTGCTGTGCGACGAACTGCCGGTTGGTCGCGACGGCCGTCCGTCGAAGTCGCTTACCTTCGCCCAGGCTGTGTCGGTACTCGCCGCTGCGGAGGCGGAGGACTCCACGTACGGCGACTACACGGTGGTCTCCCTCCTGACCGGCGCGCGGACCGAGGAGGCTCGCCCGCTGGCGTGGCCGGAGGTCGACGTGGTCGGAAAACCGGAAGCGAAGCCGCCGATCCCACCGCACGTCAACGTGTGGCGGTCGGTACGGGCGGGTGGGGACACGAAGACTAAGAAGTCACGACGTTCACTCGCGCTTTCAGGTCGGGCTGTCGACGCCCTGGAGCGCCAGAAGCTCCGACAGAAGCGTCAGCGCGAGTCGGTCGGCGACCGGTGGCAAGAACTCGGAATCGTGTTCGCATCGGACGTCGGGACGCAGCTCGACGCGGCCAACGTCCGACGCGGCTTCCGGCGCATCTTGAAGCTCGCCGGGCTCGAACCGAAGGACTGGACGCCGCGCGAACTGCGCCACAGCTTCGTGTCGTTGCTCTCGGACAGCGGGCTCACCATCGAGGAGATCTCACGGCTGGTGGGGCACTCGGACACGAAGGTGACCGAGTTGGTCTACCGCCACCAGCTGCGGCCGGTGATCCAAGACGGAGCGAAGGCGATGGACGCGATCTTCCCGGATTCGGCGGCATAGTCTCTCAATCGATCACCAGGTTACGGGCTGGTTCACCGTCGCGACCAGCCCGTGACCTGCGTGGCCCGTCGCCGCAAATCGATTACTGGCTAGTCCCTGATGTAGCACCGGGTCGGTCGGCGGCGACTGACCGTGCGTGACGAACTGGAAGCCAACGCTGCCCCGCCTCTCCGAGCTGAGCTGGGCGCCGGCGCGCGGAGCGCTCGTGCTCAGCGGGGCCGCGCTGCTTGCCGGAATGACGGTGCTGTTCGGGTGGATCGACTGGCTGGCGCTGGGCCAGTGGGCACGCCCTCACGCCGTGCCGATAGCCCTGTTCGCTGCCGCCGGAATAGGCGTGACCGCCGCCGGTTGGCGGTTGCGTGGGCAGCGTGCGCCGCGGACACGGGCCTCGGGGATGAGCTGGTGGGTCGTCGTCGGTGCGGCGATCGTAGTGGTCGTCGTGGCCTGGGTCGCGACCAATTGGCTGCTGGGTGAGGCCGCCGCGGCAAAAGACCCCGGCGCCGCGCGGGTCGACGCGATCAAGACCGGGCTCGGCATCGGCGCCGGCACCACGGGCATCTTCGCGCTCCTGCTGGCGGTGCGGCGGCAGTGGCACAGTGAGAGTGACGCAATCGAGAAGAACGTCACTGAGCTGTATGCCAAGGCCGCCGATCAGCTCGGCTCAGCTGAAGCCCCAGTGCGCCTGGCCGGCCTCTACGCTCTCGAACGCCTCGCCCACAACAATCCAGGGCAGCGGCAGAGCATCGTCAACGTTATCTGCGCTTACCTGCGCATGCCTTATACACCGCCCGGCGCTGCACTGACGACCGACAGCGTGGAACATCAGGAACGAACCCAGGAACGCGAGGTCCGACTTGCTTTCCAGCGCATCCTCACCGATCACCTCGACCCAGAGAATCTCCGGAGTTTCTGGAACGACCTCGACCTCGACCTGAGCAATGCGCACCTAGTGGCCTTCACTCTAGAGAACTGCCGTACTCGAGATGTTCGCTTCGATGGCACGACCTTCACCGGCTACACCTCGTTCGACGGCGCGACCTTCACCGCCAACGCCTCGTTCGACGGCGCGACCTTCACCCATATTGCCTGGTTCACCGGCGCGACCTTCACCGCCAACGCCTCGTTCGACGGCGCGACCTTCACCCATAGTGCCTTGTTCAACCGCGCGACCTTCAGCGGCAGCACCTGGTTTGGCAAGACGTACTTCGCCGACGGCGCCTCGTTCGACGATGCAACTTTCACCGGCATTACCCTATTCAGCAGCGCGACCTTCACTGGCTTCTTGTTGAACAGCATGGCCCTCGCTACCGGCGCCTCGTTCGACAACGCGAACTTCAGCGCCGTCGCCTCCTTTGACAACACGAACTTCTCCACCGGCGCCTCGTTCGATGGGGTGACCTTCACCACCGGCGTCTCGTTCAGCAACGCGGCCTTCACCGGCAACACCTCGTTCGACAACGCGAACTTCATCACCGGCGCCTCCTTCGATGGAGCGACCTTCACCGACGACGTCTCATTCAGCGATGCGACCTTCACCGGTGGTGTCTCATTCAATGAGGCGACCTTCACCGGCGCCCTCCCGACGATCGATAGGCGACTTGCCGGGAAAGTTGCCTTCACCAACGTCATCCTCACCACGTACTTGCCGGACCGTACGAGCATCGCGGGCATCATCGTGGATATGCATGAGGTACGGGAAGCCAACGGAGAGACTGAGGCTTCCTGGGAGTGACAGTCACCCAGTTTGTCACTCCAGGTCACGCAAAAGCCCGGTTCGCGAGACGCGAACCGGGCTTTGACCTGCGTGGGCCTACCAGGACTTGAACCTGGGACCTCTTCGTTATCAGCGAAGCGCTCTAACCACCTGAGCTATAGGCCCTTGAACGAGGAGAACTTTACAGGACCCCCGAGGGGGCCCTGCAACCGGGTTACTCCCGTTCCGACAGCGTGACTTCCAGGCCTCCGGCGAGGTCGGCCGACACGTTGTAGATGAACGCGCTGACCGTGGCCAGTGCCGACACCAGGACGATGTTGATCGCGCCCAGGATGGCCGCGATGCCGAAGACGCGGCCCGCGCTGATCAGCGGTTCGGAGGACGCGTTCGCGCCTTCGCCGCCGACCAGGGAGGAGTACGTGCCGTTCAGCTTGTCCCAGACGCCCATGCCGTCGAGGACCGTGTAGAGGACGCCGACCGCGACCAGCCAGACGAAGAACATCGCGACGCCCAGCACGAGCGACAGCTTCAGGACCGACCACGGGTCGAACCGCTTGACCTGCAGGCTCGCCCGTCGCGGGCCTCGGCCCGGGCGGCGGAGGGCGCTGGGGCGGGCGCGCTGGGTCGACGCCGACGGGATGGCGGCCGCGGACGGCTCGCCTCCCGGCGGGGTGTCGCCGCCGCCGAAGAGGCGGGGGGCGGCGCTGCCGGTCACCACTGGGTGCTCGGCCGGCGAGACGGTTTGCGTCTCGCCGGCCGGGCGCACCTCGTCCGTGGCCAGCCCGACCGTCGCCTCGGCGTCGCCGCCGTCCTTGCCGACCCGCTGCCAGGGCGGGCTCGACGGAGTCCCGTTCGAACCCGCTGCCTCGGGATTCTCGGATGGTGTCACGAAGAGTCAGTCCTTACCCGTGCCGTGGTGGCGCCGTCTCACTGCTCCGGCGGCGCCGTCGTTTCTTCATCCGCGTCTGTCGCTTCGGCCACTGCTTCCGACACGGCTTCCGCAGTGTCGTCCACCGTGACGTCCGCTTCCACGGTGTCGTCACCGTTGGCGACGTCCGAGGGCTCGTCCGCGTTGCGTGCGACCGCGAGAAGAGTGGTGCCTTCGCCGAGATTCATCAGCCGCACCCCCTTCGTCTGCCGCCCCGCCTTGCGCACGTCGACCGCCGGCGTGCGGATCACGCCGCCGCTCGAGGTGATCGCGTACAGCTCGTCCTCGGCGTCGACGATGAGCGCCCCCACCAGCCTCCCACGTTTGCGGTCGTGCTGGATGGTGAGCACACCCTTGCCACCGCGACCCTGCACCGGGTAGTCCTCGATCGGCGTGCGCTTCGAGTATCCGCCGTCGGTCGCGACCAGCAGGAACTTGTCCGGCTTGACCACGCTGATGCCGAGCAGCTCGTCGCCGTCGTTGAACCGCATGCCGAGCACGCCGGACGTCGGGCGGCCCATCGGCCGCAGCGCCTCGTCGGTCGCGTGGAAGCGGATCGACTGGCCTTCGGCCGACACCAGGAGCAGGTCGTCCTCGGCCGCCGCCAGGACCGCGCCGACCAGTTCGTCGCCCTCGCGCAGGTTGATCGCGATGAGGCCGCCGGAGCGGTTGGAGTCGAAGTCGGTGAGCTTGGTCTTCTTCACCAGGCCGCGCTTGGTGGCGAGCACCAGGTACGGCGCGACCTCGTAGTTCTTGATCTCGATGACCTGGGCGATCTTCTCGTCCGGCTGGAACGCCATGAGGTTCGCCACGTGCTGCCCGCGCGCGTTGCGGTTGGCCTCGGGCAGGTCGTACGTCTTGGTCCGGTAGACGCGGCCCTTGTTCGTGAAGAACAGGATCCAGTCGTGCGTCGAGCAGACGAAGAAGTGCTGGACGATGTCGTCCTGCTTCAGCGTCGCGCCCTGCACGCCCTTGCCGCCGCGCTTCTGCGAGCGGTACAGATCCGTCTTCGTCCGCTTCGCGTACCCCGTGCGGGTGATCGTGACGACGACGTCCTCGACAGCGATGAGCTCTTCGTCGGTGACGTCGCCGTTGAAGGCGATGATCTTCGTGCGCCGGTCGTCGCCGTACTTCTCGACGATCGCCATCAGCTCGTCGCGGATGATCGATCGCTGCCGCTCGGGCTTCTCGAGGATGTCCTTGAGGTCGGCGATCTCCAGCTCGATCTCGGCCAGCTGGTCGATGATCCGCTGCCGCTCGAGGGCGGCCAGGCGCCGCAGCTGCATGTCGAGGATCGCGGTGGCCTGGATCTCGTCGACGTCCAGGAGCTCCATCAGGGCCGGCCGGGCCTCGTCCGCGGACGGCGACCGCCGGATCAGCGCGATGACCTCGTCGAGCGCGTCGAGCGCCTTGACGTAACCCCGCAGGATGTGGGCCCGTTCCTCGGCCTTCTTCAGGCGGAAGCGGGTCCGCCGGACGATGACCTCGACCTGGTGCTTCACGTAGTGCCGGATGATCTGGTCGAGCCGCAGCGTGCGCGGCACGCCGTCGACCAGCGCCAGCATGTTGACGCCGAAGTTCTGCTGCAGCTGGGTGTGCTTGAACAGGTTGTTCAGCACGACCTTCGCGACGGCGTCGCGCTTGACCGTGACGACGATCCGCATGCCGGAGCGGCTGTTGGACTCGTCGGCGATGTCGGAGATGCCGGTGAGCTTGCCGTCGCGGACCAGGTTCGCGATGTTCTCGACCAGGTTGTCCGGGTTGACCTGGTACGGCAGCTCGGACACGACCAGGATCGTGCGGCCCTTGACGTCTTCCTCGACCTCGACGACCGCGCGCATCCGGACCGAGCCGCGGCCGGTGCGGTAGGCGTCCTCGATGCCGGACGTGCCGAGGATCATCGCCTTGGTCGGGAAGTCCGGGCCCTTGATCCGCACCAGGAGCGCGGCCAGCAGCTCGTCGTCGTCCGCTTCGGGGTTCTCGAGCGCCCAGACGACGCCCTCGGACACCTCGCGCAGGTTGTGCGGCGGGATGTTCGTCGCCATCCCGACCGCGATCCCGGAGCCGCCGTTGACCAGCAGGTTCGGGAAGCGCGACGGCAGGACGTCGGGCTCCTGCGTGCGGCCGTCGTAGTTGTCGCGGAAGTCGACGGTGTCTTCTTCGATGTCGGCCAGCATCTGCATGGCCAGCGGCGCGAGCCGGGACTCGGTGTACCGCATCGCGGCGGCGGGGTCGTTGCCCGACGAGCCGAAGTTGCCCTGGCCGTCGATCAGCGGGTACCGCAGCGACCACGGCTGGGCGAGCCGGACGAGCGCGTCGTAGATCGCCGAGTCACCGTGCGGGTGGTAGTTGCCCATGACGTCGCCGACGACGCGGGAGCACTTGTTGTACCCGCGGTCCGGCCGGAAGCCGGAGTCGAACATCGAGTACAGGATCCGGCGGGCGACCGGCTTGAGGCCGTCGCGCACGTCCGGCAGCGCGCGCGACACGATCACGCTCATCGCGTAGTCGATGTACGAGCGCTGCATCTCCTGCTGGATGTCGACCGGTTCGATCCGGTCGTGGTCCGGAGCCGGCGGCAGAGTTTCCGTCATGGGTCCTTCTCGAGTGCGGGGGTCCTAGCGGGACAAACGAACGGGGGACGCCTACACGTCCAAGAAGCGCACGTCCTTGGCGTTGCGCGTGATGAACGAGCGGCGGGCCTCGACGTCCTCGCCCATCAGGACGGAGAACAGGTCGTCGGCCTGGGCGGCGTCGTCCATCGTGACGCGCCCCAGCAGCCGGTTGGCCGGGTCCATCGTGGTCTCCCACAGCTCTTCGGCGTTCATCTCGCCGAGACCCTTGTACCGCTGGATCGCGTCGTCCTTCGGCAGCCGCTTGCCGGCCTCGACGCCCGCGCGGATGACGGCGTCGCGCTCGTTGTCGGAGTACACGTACTCCGGTTCGGCCCGCGGCCACTTGATCTTGTACAGCGGCGGCCGCGACAGGAAGACGTGGCCGTGCTCGATCAGCGGCTTCATGAACCGGAACAGCAGGGTGAGCAGCAGCGTGGTGATGTGCTGGCCGTCGACGTCGGCGTCGGCCATCAGCACGATCTTGTGGTACCGCAGCTTCTCGAGGTCGAACTCGTCGTGGATGCCGGTGCCCAGCGCGGTGATCAGCGACTGGACCTCGGTGTTCTTGAGGACGCGGTCGATGCGGGCCTTCTCGACGTTGATGATCTTGCCGCGGATCGGCAGGATCGCCTGGTACATCGAGTCCCGGCCCTCCTTGGCCGAGCCGCCGGCCGAGTCACCCTCGACGATGTAGAGCTCGCACTCCTCCGGCTTGGTGGAGCGGCAGTCCTTCAGCTTGCCGGGCAGGCCGCCGATGTCGAGCGCGCCCTTGCGGCGGACGAGGTCACGCGCCTTGCGGGCGGCCATCCGGGCCTGCGCCGAGGAGATCGACTTGTTGATGATCGTCTTCGCCTCGGCCGGGTTGCGCTCGAACCAGTCGGCCAGCCACTCGTTCGACTGCTGCTGCACGAACGTCTTCGCCTCGCTGTTGCCCAGCTTGGTCTTCGTCTGGCCCTCGAACTGCGGCTCGCTCAGCTTGATCGAGACGATCGCGGCGAGACCCTCGCGCACGTCGTCACCGGTCAGGTTGGTGTCCTTCTCCTTGAGCAGCTTCTTGTCGCGCGCGTACGTGTTGACGACGCGGGTCAGCGCGGCGCGGAAGCCCTCTTCGTGGGTGCCGCCCTCGTGGGTGTTGATCGTGTTGGCGAACGTGTAGACCGACGGCGTGAACCCGGTGTTCCACTGCATCGCGACCTCGACCTCGAGGCCGGGACCCTTGGCGTCGAAGGAGATCACGCTGGCGTGGATCGGGTCCTTGCTGCCGTTGATGTGCTTGACGAAGTCTTCGAGCCCGCCCGGGTAGCAGTAGACCTTCTCCTTGACCCGGGCGACCTTGCCCTCGGCGTCCGCCTCGGCCTCCTCGTCGGCGACGCGCTCGTCGCGCAGGGACAGCGTCAGTCCCTTGTTGAGGAACGCCATCTCCTGGAGGCGGCGCGAGATCGTCTCGAAGTTGAAGGTGGTGGTCTCGAAGATGCCGCCGTCGGGCCAGAAGGTGATCGTGGTGCCGGTCTCGGACGCCGGGCCGAGGTCGTCGAGCGGACCCGGGATCTGGTCCGTGTACAGCTGGCGCCAGTCGCGGCCGCCGTACTTGACCTCCGCCAGCAGCCGCGTCGACAGCGCGTTCACCACGGAGATGCCGACGCCGTGCAGGCCGCCGGACACCGCGTAGGAGTCGCTGTCGAACTTGCCGCCCGCGTGCAGCTGGGTGAGCACGACCTCGATGGTCGGCTTGTGCTCCTTGGGGTGCATGTCGACCGGGATGCCGCGGCCGTCGTCGACTACCCGCACCCCACCGTCGGCGAGGAGGGTAACCTCGACCTTGGTGGCGTGCCCCGCCATCGCTTCGTCGACCGAGTTGTCGACGACCTCCTGGACGAGGTGGTGCAGCCCGCGCTCACCGGTGGAACCGATGTACATACCGGGGCGCTTGCGGACCGCTTCAAGGCCTTCGAGCACCGTGATCGATGACGCGTTGTACTCGCTCTTGTTCTCGGTCACAGGCCTTGTTTCTCCTCGTCTCGCCCGAGCGGACGCTCGCTCCCCTCCAGTGTACTTGGCCGCGTCTGCTGACATGCGGCAAGGACACCCCTGAACGCGTCACAGACGGACGAAATCGGTCCGAGCCGAGTCTTGACGTATTTCAGCGCGTCTGGATGCGTTCTCGGGGCATTCAACCGAGCAACGCGCAACCCGGGTCAGCCGTACGTGTCACGCGGGCCGCGACCCGACACGTGCCGGGGCCCTTTCCGCCAGCTCGGGGCCATCGGACCCTGGATCCGCATGCGCTTGACCACGCCGTTTCCGACTCCCGCCGCGATCTTGGCCAGCAACTTCCCCTGCAGCAACCGCAGCTGGGTGGCCCACGCCGTGGAGCTGGCACGGACCGTGAGCTCGCCGTCTTTCAGCGCGACCGGCTGGGCGTGTTCCGCGACGTCTTCGCCGACCAGGCGCGCCCACTGCGCGAAGACGCGCGCGCCGGAGACGCTCTCGTTCCAGCCGCGGTCACTGACGAGCCGCGAAACGAGCCGGCCGAGTGGCTGGGGATCACGCGCGTCCGCACCCGGTCCCGACCAGCGGCGGCGCCGGGGGTTCTGTCCGCTGCTGGCCACGCGGCGGCGCTGCCCCGGCGGGACGCCCCGCTCCTTGGCCTTGGCTTTTGCGGCCTCGAGCGCGGCGTGCGCGAGGTCCCGGCCCGTCATCGCCGCCCCGTTCGGAGCAGTGGGGTTCTCACTCTGCGTACTCGGCGTGGCGTTCCCGGCCGGGTTAACCCCTTTGTGGGGGGTGTCAAGCGGCCGATCCGGCCTTTTGGTCACGCGCGGCGATAACCCGGGCACGGGTTTATCCACACTGTCCACAGGTTTGTCCCCAGATCGGTGGGTAACTCCTGTGTCAGCGGTCACACCGGGTGGTCGAGTCGATCTTGGCGCGCCTGGTTTGCGCTGTTCAGCCACGCGTGACCTCACCATCCGCCACCACGAACCGGCTCCCCGCCAGCTCGCTGGGCACGTCTTCGTCGACCGCGGCCGTCACCAGCACCTGCTCGGCGCTCGCGGCCACCTCCGCCAGCCGGGCCCGGCGCTTGCGGTCCAGCTCGGCGAACACGTCGTCGAGCAGGAGCACCGGCTCACCCGCTTCCCCGCGCAGCAGCTCGTAGCTGCCGAGCCGGAGAGCGAGCGCGAACGACCACGACTCGCCGTGGCTCGCGTAACCCTTGGCCGGCGCCTCGCCCAGGATCAGCTCCAGCTCGTCCCGGTGCGGGCCGACCAAGCTGATCCCCCGCTCCAGCTCGGCTTTGCGAGCTTCCCCGAGCGCCTTCAGCAAGACGTCCTTCAGGACTTCGGGTTGCGCCCGTTCGCCATCGGGTACGCCGTACGTCGACGGCAGGCCTTCACCCAGCGAAGACTTGTACGAGATCTTCGCCGGCCGGGAGTCCGGAGCGACGCCCATGTACGCCGCGGCCGCGTACGGCCCGAGGTCGGCGACGAGGTTCAGGCGCGCGGCCAGCAGCTCCGCGCCCGCCACCGCGAGGTGGTCGTCCCAGACTTCGAGCGTCGACAGCGCGTACGGGTCCTCACGTCCGGTCCGGCGCTTGCCCGCCGTTTTGAGGAGGGCGTTGCGCTGTTTCAGCACCTTCTCGTAGTCCGCGCGAACCCCGGCGTACCGCGGCGCGCGCAGCACCAGCAGCTCGTCGAGGAACCGGCGTCGCTCACCAGGGTCACCCCGCACGAGCGCCAGGTCCTCCGGGGAGAACAGCACCGTGCGCAGGATGCCGAGCACGTCCCGCGGCCGGCCGACCGCGCCGCGGTTGACCCGGGCGCGGTTCGCCCGGCCGGCGGTGATCTCGAGCTCGACGGTCAGCTCGCGGTCGTCGTTGACCACCGCGACCCGCACCAGCGCGCGCTCACAGCCGTGCCGGATGAGCGGCGCGTCCGTCGCGACGCGGTGCGAGCCCAGCGTCGCGACGTACCCGATCGCTTCCAGCAGGTTGGTCTTGCCACGACCGTTCTGGCCGACCAGCACGGTCGGCCCCGGTTCGAGGGCGAGATCGGCCTGGGGCCAGGAGCGGAAGTCGGTGACCTGCAGGTGGCGCAGATACACGTGGTTCCTTCCCGGACGGGACCTACCCGCCGACCTTCTTCACGGCGTGCCCGCCGAACTGGTTGCGCAACGCGGCGACCGCGCGCATCGCGGCCGAGTGCTCCTGGCGGGAGGCGAACCGGGCGAACAGCGCGGCCGAGATGACCGGCGCCGGCACCGCGTTGTTGATCGCCTCTTCGAGCGTCCACCGGCCTTCGCCGGAATCCTCGACGTAACCCTCGAGGTCGTCCAGCTCCGGGTCCTCGTCGAGCGCGCGCACGAGCAGGTCGAGCAGCCAGGACCGGACGACGGTGCCGCGCTGCCAGCCCTTGATCACGGCGGGCACGTCGTCGACGACCTTCGCGGCCTCGAGCAGCTCGAAGCCTTCGGCGAAGGCCTGCATCATGCCGTACTCGATGCCGTTGTGGATCATCTTCGCGTAGTGGCCGGCGCCGACGCTGCCCGCGTGCGAGAAGCCTTCCTCACGCGGGCCTTCCGGGCGCAGCGCGTCGAAGATCGGCATCGCGCGCTCGACATCGGCGGCCGTGCCGCCGACCATCAGGCCGTAGCCGTTTTCCTTGCCCCACACGCCACCGGAGACACCGCAGTCGGCGTAGCCGATCTTCTTCGCGGCGAGCAGCTCGGCGTTCAGCTTGTCGTCGGTGTACTTCGAGTTGCCGCCGTCGATGACCATGTCACCTTCGGCGAGCAGGTTGCCCAGCTCGGTGATGGTCTGCCGCGTCGGGTCGCCGGCGGGAACCATGATCCAGACGATCCGCGGAGCGTCCAGTTTGGACACCAGGTCCTCGAGCGACGTCGTGTCGCTGACGTCCGGGTTGCGGTCGTAGCCGACCACTTCGTGACCGGCCGCGCGCAGCCGCTCACGCATGTTGAAGCCCATCTTGCCCAGGCCGATCAGACCGAGCTGAACCATGAGATCCCCTTACGTACTAACGAAAAATTGCGAGTCAGCCCGGAAGACGGACGGGCATCAGGAGGTAGAGGTAGCCGGGGATGAGGTTGCCCTCGGCGTCGGCCGGCTTGATGAGGGCGGGGCGGTTCGGCGTGGTGAACGTCAGCTCCGCCCGGTCGCTGTGGAGGGCGCCGAGACCGTCGACGAGGTAACCCGGGTTGAACGCGATCGTCACCGGCTCACCTTCGTAGTCGACCTGGAGCTCTTCCTCGGCGCTTCCCTCGTCGTCGCCGCCCGCGGACAGCCGCAGCGTGTTGTCCCCGAACTCCAGTCGTACCTGAGTCCCCCGCTCCGCGACCAGCGAAACTCGCTTGATCGACTCCGTGAGAGCCGACACCTCGATGACCGCGCGCGACGTGTGCGTCGCGGGCAGCAGCTGGCGGTAGGGCGGGAACTCGGCGTCGAGCAGCCGGGTCGTCGTGTAGCGCCCGGAGCCGGACAGGCCGAGCAGGCCCTCGCCGCTGGCGAGCGCGAGCCGGATCGTGGCGCCGCTCGCGCCGAGCGTCTTGGCCGCCTCGGCGAGCGTGCGCGCCGGGACGAGCACCGCGGCGTCGGCCAGGCCCTCGGCGGGCTGCCAGGTGAACTCGCGCATGGCGAGCCGGAACCGGTCGGTCGCGACGAGGGTCAGCGAGCTGCCGGAGATCTCGAGCCGCATGCCGGTCAGCATCGGCAGCGTGTCGTCC
This sequence comes from Amycolatopsis sp. WQ 127309, assembly GCF_023023025.1. Taxonomy (NCBI): domain Bacteria; kingdom Bacillati; phylum Actinomycetota; class Actinomycetes; order Pseudonocardiales; family Pseudonocardiaceae; genus Amycolatopsis; species Amycolatopsis sp. WQ 127309. The sequence continues at coordinate 2,700,172 of NZ_CP095481.1, read as the reverse complement.
TTGCCCGCGGCGACGACGACCTGGGTGACGGCCTGGCCGAACGCGTCGCCGGCGAGCTCACCCGCGAAGGCGGGCTGGGACGGCAGCTGCGGGTAGTCCTCGACCGGCATGGTCGGCAGGGAGAAGCGCGCGCTGCCGCACGTGATCGTGGCGCGGGCGCCGTCGACGGCGATCTCGACCGGCTGGTTCGGCAGGGACTTGGTGATGTCGGCGAGGAGCCTGCCGGACACCAGCAGGCGGCCGCCGTCGGCGATCGTCGCCGGGACGCCCACGGTCGCGGACACCTCGTAGTCGAAACCCGACACGGTCAGCGCGTCGGAGTCGCCGTCGGAACCGGCGTCGAGCAGGACTCCGCCCAGTACCGGCACAGGAGGCCGGGAGGGGAGGCTTCTCGCCACCCACGCGACGGCGTCGGCGAGCCCGTCACGCTCGACGCGGATCTTCATGCGCGCATCCTTTCGACGACCCGAGCCACTCGGCTCGGACAGGGCGACGGGGCCGGCCCGGCCTCGCTCTGGCTTGGGGCAGTGACCGGCTGCCCGCTCCGGCCGGTCCGCCCTCCGCGTCAGCGGCCGGAGCACGGACCAGGTGCAGACATCCACGGTAGGCCGTCGCGGGGGCAGCCGTCACTTCGGCCTCCCCTTGACTTTGTCGACTTGGCGACAGTCTCTCGCGGTTGTCCCCAGATTCGTCCGCCGCCTGTTTTTATCTTTTTCTCTCTTAGAAGAGATCTAAAAGGCAGTAGCAGTAGTAAGTCCTGTGGATTGTGTGGATTGAGGTCGTTCGCGCAGGTGGGAGTGCTCGCGGGCATGTGGAGAACCATGGTGGTGGATCTGGGGACAGATCGGGCCGTCCGTGGACAACTTCGAGCGGCCCCGGATCCGTCCACAGTTGTCCCCAGTTATCCCCACGGTTGTCCCCAGGTGTGGGGCCTTCTGTACCCAGGGTCTGGGGGTGCGCGGCACGGTCTGGATCGCTCTTCCGGGTGACCGGGCCCTCCTGTGCACACAATGTGGGCAACCTGTGGAATCAGCGTGGACAACGGTGTGGATTTCTTGTGGATCACCTGTGGGCGGGGTGTGGACGGATTCCGGGTCGTCGCTGGTGGGAGATCCGCGGACGCTGTGGGCAAACTGCCCACACCATGGGGAAACTTCCTTGTGTACAAACAATTTTCGCGACTTTGCGAAGCGCGCGTACGCACACTTCGCTGCTTCGCGGGCGTAGGCGTGCTTCAGGCAGTCCAAAGACGACTCAAGGGCGCCCACATCGCGTGGACGCCCCTGAGTCGTTGGGAGGTAAGGAAAGCCGGGCTACTGGCGGGCGCGCTGCTTGATGCGCGACGTCAGCTCCTGCACCTGGTCGTAGATGCGCCGGCGCTCGGCCATCTCCTTGCGGATCTTCTTGTCCGCGTGCATGACGGTCGTGTGGTCGCGGCCGCCGAACGTCTGCCCGATCTTCGGCAGCGACATGTCGGTCAGCTCGCGGCAGAGGTACATCGCGATCTGGCGGGACGTGGCGAGCGCCTTCGTCTTGCCCGGGCCGCACAGGTCGTCGAGCGAGACGTCGAAGAACTCGGAGATGACGCCCATGATGGTGGGCGCGGTGATCTCCGGGGCGTGCGAGTCGGGGATGAGGTCGCGCAGCACGATCTCGGCCAGCCCGGCGTCGACCGGCTGCTGGTTCAGCGACGCGAACGCCGTGACCCGGATCAGCGCGCCTTCGAGCTCCCGGATGTTCGCCTCGACGCGCGAGGCGATGAACTCCAGGACGTCACCCGGCACCGCGAGCCGGTCCTGCGCCGCCTTCTTGCGGAGGATCGCGATGCGCGTCTCGAGCTCGGGCGGCTGGATGTCGGTGATCAGGCCCCACTCGAACCGCGTCCGCAGCCGGTCCTCCAGCGTTTCGAGGCGCTTGGGCGGGCGGTCGGAGCTGACGACGATCTGCTTGTTCGCGTTGTGGAGGGTGTTGAAGGTGTGGAAGAACTCTTCCTGCGTACCTTCTTTGCCCTCCAAGAACTGGATGTCGTCGACGAGCAGGATGTCGATGTCGCGGTAGCGGCGCTGGAAGGCGACCTTGCGGTCGTCGCGCAGCGAGTTGATGAAGTCGTTCGTGAACTCTTCGGTCGAGACGTACCGCACGCGCATGCCCGGGAAGAGCCGTTGCGCGTAGTGGCCGACCGCGTGCAGCAGGTGCGTCTTGCCGAGCCCGGACTCGCCCCAGATGAAGAGCGGGTTGTACGCGCGGGCCGGCGCTTCGGCGACAGCGACCGCGGCCGCGTGCGCGAACCGGTTGGACGCGCCGATGACGAACGTGTCGAACGTGTACTTCTCGTTGAGCTTCGTCTTCGACGTCTGCGGCTGCGCCGGCGCGGTGTAGGGCTGGCCGGCGATCGGCTGCCCGGAGAACGTGGGCCAGATCTCGTGGACGGCGGCGAGCGCTTCGCCCTCTTCGTCGACTTCCTCGTCGGTGTCGTCACCGTCGTCGGGCTTCGGCCCGGCGGACTGGTGGGCCGGCATCGGCGGCGCGGGCTCGGGACGCTGCGGCGGCATCATCGGGCCGGGGCCCGGCATCGGCGCGGGGGCCGGCTCGGCGCTCACGCCGTTTTCCACCCGGGCGGGTGACGGGACGTAGCGCGGCGCGGCGACCGGGGCGAGGGTCTCGGCGGTGTCGACCTTCACGGCCAGCGAGATGGCGCGGCCGAGCCGCCGGGAGAGCGCGTCGGTGATCGCGCCGCGGAGCCCGCGCTCGATCGCTTCCTTCGCGAAGTCACTGGGGGCCGCGAGCAGCGCGGTGCCGTCGAGCAGCCCGATGGGGCGGGTCACGCGCATCCAGGCACGCTGCTGGGGGGACAGGGTCCCGTCGGACAGTTCGCGTACCACCTGTTCCCAGATGACACCCAGGTTGTGCTGGTGCTCCGACACCTGGCTGGCTCCCCTCCCCTCGACGGCGCGTACGGCCGGATCGGCCCGGGAACGCCCCTGGTCACACCGCCCTATGACCCCCTGCGGACCTGACCGGGTACCGGCACAGCGAATATCCACATAGTTGTCCACAGCTGTGCACTAATGTACGGCGACCCGCGGCGACGCCACCTGCGGGCTCGTCGTAAGCCGGTGGGCACTCCACCACCCGGATACTCGGACACCTCGACCGGTGACCCGAGAGAGGCACGCTAACAAGCCCCGCTCGCTGCCACAAGGCATCCTGGGCCACCAGCATTTCATGGTGTACGGCGTGTTGCCAGCCGATGCCGCGGCGTCGACGAAGGGGCCTCGCGCGGCCCGTCACCGGCGGTGGCGGAGGGGGTGCTTACCGGGCGCCGGGCGGGGGTGCGTACCCTCGTAAGGTCTCCCGTATGCGACGGGCGCGTTTCGCGTGCCCTAGTTGTCGTCGCTCGTCGTGACGAGGCCACACGTTGGTAGGAGACACCAGAGACTGCCGTGCGCCCGCACGACACGCCAGGTGAGAGGGATGACCGTTCCTCTCCGGCGGGTGGGCAGACGACACAGCGACACACAGGAGAAGCAGTGAGCAAGGGTAAGCGGACCTTCCAGCCGAACAACCGCCGTCGCGCCAAGACCCACGGGTTCCGGCTGCGCATGCGGACCCGGGCAGGCCGGGGCATCCTGGCGGCTCGCCGTCGCAAGGGCCGCGAAGCGCTGTCGGCCTGATCCGGCACGTCGGGGCGCGCCGTGCTGCCGGCTGCCGCACGTTTGCGGCGGAGTGAGGATTTCCGCGTGGTTCTCCGTCGCGGATCCAAGGCAGGCAGGCGCCGCCTCGTCGTCCACGCGTTGACCACGGACCCGTCCATGGCCGCCGATGCTTCGTCGGCGACCAGGGCGGGTTTTGTGGTGAGCAAGGCCGTGGGGAACTCGGTGGTCCGCCACCGGGTGTCCCGCAAGCTGCGCCATCTCGTTTCGGCCCGGCTCGGAACCCTGCCCGCCGGCAGTGCGTTGGTCGTACGGGCATTGCCGCCGTCCGCGTCCGCGTCCAGCGCGGAGCTCGGGGCCGATCTCGACGCCGCGCTGCGGCGGCTCGGACTACTGTCGTCGCGCCGTCCGGCCGGGGATGTCCCCAGCCCGACGCGTCCCGCGGACGCGGCCCCCGACCACGGATCAGCGGTGTGACCGGTATGCGAGCCACCCCCGAGCACTCAGTGCACGACGAGCACGACCACGACGACGAGCCAGGGCCCGCCCGGCCCGGTCCGGTCGCGTGGGTCCTGTTGCTCCCCATCAAGCTCTACCGCAAGGCGATTTCGCCCTTCCTGCCGCCGGCGTGCCGGTTCTACCCGAGCTGCAGCGCGTACGCGGTCGAAGCCCTCACCCGGCACGGCGCCGGCCGCGGCTCCTACCTCGCGGCGCGCCGCCTGCTGCGTTGCGGCCCGTGGACCATGCCCGGCCGCGACCCCGTGCCCGAGACGTTCTCGTGGCGGCACCGACGACCTGAAACACCGATCGAGGAGTAGCAGCAGTGCTCGATTTCATCTACTACCCCGTGTCCTTCATCCTCTGGTGTTGGCACAAGGTCTTCGGGCTCGTCTTCGGGGAGTCGACGGCGATCGCCTGGATCCTCGGCATCATCTTCCTGACGTTCACGGTCCGCGGCATCATGTTCAAGCCGTTCGTGAACCAGGTCCGGTCGATGAAGAAGATGCAGGACTTCGCGCCGGAGATGAAGAAGCTCCAGAAGAAGTACGCGAACGACAAGCAGCGCCAGGCGCAGGAGATGCAGAAGCTCCAGAAGGAGCACGGCGTCAACCCGCTGGGCAGCTGCCTGCCGATGCTGCTGCAGATCCCGGTGTTCATCGGCCTGAACCACGTCCTGCGCGCGTTCTCGATCATGCCGGCGGACGGCAAGCCGAAGACCGAGAACTACTTCTTCACCCAGCACGACGTCGAGTCGTACGTCAACGCGAAGCTCTTCGGCGTCAACCTCGGCGAGGCCGTCTACAACGGTGTCGGCGTCGTCAGCGGGGGCAACGCCGCGAACGTCGGCTTCCACTGGAGCGTGCTCCCGGTCGCTCTGCCCCTCATGATCATCGCGTCGATCGCCACGCACCTCACCGCGCGGCACTCGGTGGCCCGCCAGAACGCCGCGTCGGCCACCTCGCAGACCGCGATCATGAACAAGCTGACGATGTACATCTTCCCGCTCGGTGTCCTCGTCTTCGGTGCGCTGTTCCCGCTCGGCCTCCTCTTCTACTGGCTGGCGAACAACGGCTGGACCCTGATGCAGCAGCGCCTCGTCTACACGAAGATCGACAAGGAAGAGGCGGCTCGCAAGGTGGAGGCCGCGGAGAAGCGCGCGTCGCTCGGCCCGAAGCCCGGGCAGAAGCCGACCGCGCCGAAGGTGGGCCAGAAGCCCGTCCAGCAGAAGAAGAACCAGCCCGCCCAGACCGGCTCGCAGAAGAAGGTCACCAAGGCCGGCTCGGCCCACGGCTTCGCGCAGACCACGCCGGCGGAGGCCGCCGCGGCCAAGGCCGCCGAGGCCGCTGCGGCCAAGACGGACGGCGCGACGGTGGCGGAGGCCACCCCGGTCGCCACGAACGGCCAGAACGGCTCATCGGAGAACGGCACGGGAGTGCCCGGGCTCCTCAAAGACTCGACCAGGAAGTCGGGCCGGAAGCGCCGCTGAGGCGCGACCGGTTCGGAGAGGAGACGAATGATGTCGGAGACGATCGACACGATCGACGCCGATCAGGACGACGCGGCCGCGGGCGCGACCACCGAAGAGGAGAGCGAGCAGAAGGCAGGAGGTGGCGACGACGTCCTCGTCCAGGAGGGCGACATCGCCGGCGACTACCTCGAGCGGCTGCTGGACCTGCTCGACTACGACGGTGACATCGACCTGGACGTGGAGGCCGGCCGCGCGATCGTGAGCATCGACGGCGGCGAAGACCTCGAGAAGCTCGTCGGCCCCCGCGGCACGGTGCTCGAAGCGCTGCAGGAACTGACCCGCCTGGCGGTCCAGCAGGAGACGGGCTCGCGCAGCCGCCTCATGCTGGACATCGCGGGCTGGCGCGCGGACCGCCGCGAGGAACTCCGCGAACTCGGCCGTTCGACGGCGGAGTCGGTCCTTTCGAGCGGCGAGCGGGTGCGACTGCAGCCGATGAGCCCGTTCGAACGCAAGGTGGTCCACGACGCGGTGGCGACGGTCTCGGGCGTCACGAGCGAGAGCGAGGGCGAAGACCCCAAGCGTCGCGTGGTGATCTTCCCGGAGTCCTGACGGACTTCGTTTCAGCGGCCCGCCGGACTTCGGTCCGGCGGGCCGCTTTTTGTTGCCCTTGTGGGGGGTAGGTCTGGGCGGATCGAACCTGCCTTGGCGGCGACCGCGGGTGCTGCCCGGCTCGGCATCGGCTGCGGTGGGAGGAGGCGGTCATCCTGTCGCAGGTGGGGCACGCCCGGGCTTCAACGGAATCCGTCTCCTGCGGGCCGCACCCGCGCTGACGTCCGGGAGGCGTGGCGCCTTAGTCCGGCGCGACTCACCCCGGACTCCGCTGGGCGGTCGCCCGCCGGCAGGCAAGCCGACGAAGTCGGCGGTCGCCGATGACTCGCGATCGCGGCCTTCCTGGACGGATAGAGAGCCCGGCCGTTCGGCCCTGCCTCACGGCTACCAGTCCTCTGGCCTCAGCCCAGCCCAGCCCAGCCCAGCTCAGCCCAGCCCAGCCCAGCCCAGCCCAGCCCGGCTCGGCTCGGCTCGGCTCGGTCCGGCTCGGTCCGGCTCGGTCCGGCTCGGTCCGGCTCGGTCCGGCTCGGTCCGGCTCGGCTCGGCTCGGCTCGGCCCGGCTCGGCCCGGCTCGGCTCGGCCCGGCTCGGCTCGGCTCGGCTCGGCTCGGTCCGGCTCGGTCCGGTCCGGTCCGGCTCGGTCCGGCCCGGCACCGCCTGCCCCGCATCGCCCGCGCCGCTGGAGCCGTACCGTCCTGCCCTACCGCCACTTACCGCGGTGGCCTCCGCTCCACCTGCTGCGGCCGTCGCGGTCGTGGAAGGGCCGCCGTTCCGTACTCCGTGCGCCCGCGGGCAAGCTGACCGGCAGGCAATACGCCCAGCTGACCCTCGGCCTCGCGCTGGCACCATTCCGCTGCCGCGCACCGCGACCACCACCGTGCACTTCACCACCGCGCGGCCCCGCCTGACATGACAGTCAGGCGCTGCCGCTGTGGGGCGGCTCTCGCCTGCTTGGTGCGACCACCGCGGGCCGTTACCGCGAGGCTGCGGGGCGCCGTGTGCCAGCAGCGGGCGCGACCACCACTCCCACGGGCTGCTGCCGCGGCAGCTATGGCCGCCACCTCTTGCCGCGTCAGCCACGCCCTCCACCTCGTGGCGCAGCCACGCTCGCCGCCTGCCACAGCGACATCTCGCTCTGCCCGGTGCCGCCCGTGGCGTCTCGCTCCGCCCTGCTGCCTCGGCAGCGACTGCCTCACCGTGCACCATGCGTCGGCACCGGCCGCCGCGATCGCCGCCCCGGCACCCCGAGGCCACGGTCTCCCGCTTCGCGTCACAGTCGCGTGAGCGACTGTGGCCGTTCATGTGCCGGTCCCCTCCGCTGCTGCTGTGTGCCGTGACCATCGCTGGGGCTCAATCACCCTGCCGCTGTGACCATCGCCGCGGCTGCAGTCGCCCGCTGCCGTATGGAGTGCCGTTGCCGCAGCGGTAGGTCGCTGCGCGGCTGTCATCGGCCCAGGATCGCTCTGCTGCGCCTCGCCCGTTGTGCTGTTGGGTCTGGACGATCGGCGTGGCTGGTCCACCAGTCGCACACGCCAGACCGCGACCTGCCCCTCCTCGACTGGTTGCGCGCGACCGTCACATCTGCTGCGGTCGCCGCTGTGCCCCGGCACATCACCCTGCCGCCACGTCGTCTCCTGGGGGTGGCCCTCCGCCTGCGTGGCCGCTGCTGCCGTGGCTCCCGCTGCTGTGGCGGAGTGCGGTCGTCGCCGGCCTTGACCCGCCAGCCTCGCCTGCCTTCACCGCGGTGACTGGCCGTGTGACTGTCGCATCTGCCAGGAGCATGCGGTCAGGCCACGCCGCCGCGTGGTTGCCGCCGCCGGGAGTGCGATCCGCCGCCACTGCCCACCGCTAGTGCCACGGCTGCGTCCGATCGTGGCCGCAGCCGGCTCGCCTTGCCGGGCGCGCCGCTGCCCTGGCTGGTCGCCTGCATGACTGCGGCCGTCGCGGGCGTGTGCTGACCGCGCAGCGGCTGCGGTCATCCCGCCACCGTGCGAGCCGTCGCCCACCACGCCGCCACAGTGGTGAGTGTGCGGGCTGTCTGCCCGGGCGGTCGCGGCTGCGCCCTGACTGGTCGCGTGCCGCGGCGGTCGCATTTGCTGTAGGCGCCGTGGTCGCCGCGCCACGGGCTGCCGTCCCGCCGCTGCGGTGTGCCTCGCGACCCACGGCCGCGCTGCCGCCGCTGCGGCGACACGGCTGTCGCCGGCTTGCCTCGCCAGTCGCGCCTCCGCTCTGGCGGGCCGTGCGCCGCGACCACGTACCCCGTCGCCCCGGCTTTGCCACGGCGGCCGCTACTCCGCTGCCGCGCCTCAGTGTGGCTCGCCACCGTCTCGCTGCCGCTGCTCTTCCGTCGTTGCCTCGGTTGCCGCCCCGCCCCGCCGCGCCCGCCCCGCCCTGCCGCGCCCGCCCCGCCCTGCCGCGCCCGCCCCGCCCCGCCGCGCCCGCCGCGCCCGCCGGGCCTGGCCGCGCCCCGCCCCGCCCCGCTTCGCCGCGCCGGGCCGGGCCGGGCCAGGCCGCCCCGCCCCGCGCCCGCCGCGCCCCGCCCCGCGCCGCGCCGCGCCGCGCCGCGCCGCGCCCGCCGGGCCGCGGCCCGCCGCGCCGGGCCGCGCACTGCCGCGCTGCTGCCGCCATCACTGCTCCGCCACCACCGCTGCCGCCGCTGCCACCACCGCTGCCGCCGCTGCCGCTGCCGCTGCCGCTGCTGCGCTGCGGGCCACGACCGCCGTCCCGTGACTGCCGCGCTTCTGTCGCCGCTTTGGGGCGTCGGCTGCTGTGGCTTACAGGCCGCCGTGACTGGGTCGTGTGCTGTTTTGGCGGGCTGGGTGACGTTGCCGATGTTGTCGTGGTCGGTCGCTGTCGTGGCTCCGGCGGGCCGCGTGCTGCGCAGCCGTTATCCGTGGTCGGTCGCCTGGCGAGACTGGCGGCGGAGGCGCGGCGCCGGTTGCCGCGATGCCGTGGTCGGCCGTCGTTGCGGGGGTGATCGTTGAGACTGTCGCCGTCCTGTCCCGGTCGCCTGGCGTCTTGCTGGGCGCGGCCGCCCGGCTTGGGTTGGGGGTGGCGCGGGGCGAATTACAGCCGTGATGTTTCACGTGGAACGCGCGCCGGGGCCGGCGGCGGTGGGGTGGTGTTTCACGTGGAACGCGCCGCTGGGTGAGTGGAGTTGTCCACATCTGCGGTCTGTCGGCTCGTTTTCGCGTCGACATCAGGGACAATCGCTGGAGCGCCGTTTCACGTGAAACGCGCGGACTAGGAGTAGCCGGAGTGAGCTTGGAGCAGGCCGCGGGTGCGGTGCGGACCGCGGCGGAGCGAGTGTTCGGTGCTCACGTCGACCAAGCGGCTGGGTATGTGGAGCTCCTCGCGAGCCATGGGGTTGAGCGTGGGCTGATCGGTCCGCGGGAGGTCGAACGGCTTTGGGAACGGCACGTGCTCAACTCGGCGGTGATCGGCGAGCAGATGCCTGAGGGGGCTCGCGTCGTCGATGTCGGGTCCGGGGCGGGGCTTCCGGGTGTGCCGCTCGCCATCGCTCGGCCGGACCTCGATATCGTCTTGCTCGAACCTATGGCCCGCCGGGTGGACTGGCTGGCCGAGGTGGCCGAGAAGCTGGAACTCCCGATCACCATCGTCCGTGGACGCGCGGAGGAGCGGCCTGTGCGTGAGCAGCTCGGTGGCGCTGACATCGTCACCGCTCGCGCGGTCGCCCCGCTGGCCCGGCTTGCGGACTGGTGCTTGCCGCTGGTTCGTCCTGACGGCTTCCTGGTCGCTCTCAAAGGCGCCAGTGCGGCGGACGAGATCGAGCGGGACGGCGCTGCCATCAGGAAGGCGGGCGGTGCCGACCCGATGATCGTGGAGTGCGGTGTGGCAGTACTAGAGGTCCCCAGCACGGTCGTGAAGATCCGTCGCCAGTCGTCGAAGACGGCTCAGGCGCGGAGCAGGAAGCGCTAGCGCAGACAACGGGCCGCGGTGTTCCACGTGAAACGACGCGACTCGTCCATCGACCAGACGTCTATATGGAGGAGGTGTCGAGACCGGTGAATCCCCCGCCGTCCGACTCCACGGAGACCAGCCACGACGTGGGCTGGACGCCGATCGCCGAAGAAGCCACCCGCGCCGCTCGGCTGCTGCACCCGGATGGGTCGCTGCCGCGGCCTGGCCGTCGCCGCGTGATGACCGTGGCCAACCAGAAGGGCGGCGTTGGCAAGACCACCAGCACGGTCAACCTCGCCGCCGCGCTCGCCGTTCACGGGCTCAAGACGCTCGTCGTCGACCTCGACCCGCAGGGCAACGCGAGCACCGCGCTCGACGTCGACCACCGGTCCGGGACGCCCTCCATCTACGAAGTGCTCATCGGCGAGGTGACGCTCGCCGAGGCGGCGCAGCCGACCGAGCAGTCCCCCAACCTCTTCTGCGTCCCCGCCACGATCGACCTCGCCGGCGCCGAGATCGAGCTCGTCTCGATGGCGTCGCGCGAGTCGCGGCTCAAGGAGGCCATCTCTTCGGAGATCCTCGACGAGATCGGTGTCGACTACGTCTTCATCGACTGCCCGCCGTCGCTCGGCCTCCTGACGGTCAACGCGATGGTCGCCGCGCAGGAGGTGCTCATCCCGATCCAGTGCGAGTACTACGCGCTGGAGGGGCTCGGGCAGCTGCTGAGCAACATCGAGCTCGTGCAGCAGCACCTCAACCGCGAACTCCGCGTCTCGACGATCCTGCTCACCATGTACGACGGCCGGACCAAGCTGGCCGACCAGGTGACGAACGAGGTGCGGAACCACTTCGGCGACACCGTCCTGAAGACCGTCATCCCCCGCAGCGTGAAGGTGTCGGAGGCGCCCGGGTACGGCCAGACCGTGCTCGCCTACGACCCCGGTTCGCGCGGGGCACTGAGCTACGTCGACGCGGCGAAGGAGATCGCCGAGCGAGGTGCACTCATGGAAAGGGGTAGTTCCACATGACCGAGCGCAGAGGAGGGCTGGGGCGCGGCCTCGCCGCCCTCATCCCCACCGGGCCCACCGGCGGCCCCCTCCCCGCGCCCAGTGACGGGTCGGCGGCGGACAAGAAGGCGGCCGACGAGAAGGGCTGGTTCGCGGCGAACGGCCAAGCGAAGCAGCACAGCGGCGAGGTCGCCGGGGCGGTCTACCGCGAGATCCCGGTCGGCTCGATCAAGCCCAACCCGAAGCAGCCGCGGCTGGCCTTCGACGAAGAGGCGCTCGCCGAACTCGAGCACTCGATCCGCGAGTTCGGGCTCATGCAGCCCATCGTGGTTCGCGAGCTCGGGAACGACGAGTACGAGCTCGTCATGGGCGAGCGGCGGCTCCGGGCGTCGCAGCAGGCGGAGCTCGAAGCGATCCCGGCGATCGTCCGGCAGACTGCCGACGAGTCGATGCTGCGCGACGCGCTCTTGGAGAACATCCACCGCGTCCAGCTGAACCCGCTCGAAGAGGCGGCGGCGTACCAGCAGCTGCTCGACGAGTTCGCGGTCACGCACGAGGAGCTGGCGAGCCGGATCGGCCGCAGCCGGCCGGTCATCACCAACACCATCCGGCTCCTCAAGCTCCCCCTGCCGGTGCAGCGCCGGGTCGCCGCGGGCGTCCTGTCCGCCGGGCACGCGCGTGCGTTGCTGTCGCTGGAGGACGCCGACAGTCAGGAAGAGCTCGCCGCGCGCATCATCGCGGAGGGCATGTCGGTCCGGGCGACCGAGGAAGCCGTCACGCTCAAGAAGAGCGAGAAGCCGGCCAAGCCGAAGCCCGCGCCGCGCAAGCCGATCCAGGCCCCCGGGCTCCAGGATCTCGCCAACCGGCTTTCGGACCGGTTCGACACCCGCGTGAAGGTCGATCTCGGCCGGCGCAAGGGGCGGATCGTGCTCGAGTTCGGCTCGGTCGACGATCTCGAGCGCATCGTCTCGATCATCGATGCGAATGGGGCGAATCAGACACCGGAAACCGATTAGGGATCACCCCAGGGTGTTTCGTCACGGTGATGATTGCTCGACGCAGTCGCGACGACCACATCCAGTGATGATCGTCAGCGGCACGAAAAAGGCCACCGCGGAGAACCGAGGTGGCCTTTCGTGTGCGAAAAGTCAGCGGGAGATCGCGCGCCCGATCAGGTCGGCGAACACCGTGCCGAGCGACTTGCCCGCCGCGTCGATCGCCATCGGGACCGTCGACGTCTCGGTGAGCCCGGGTGACGGGTTCACCTCGAGGAAGTGGACCGTGCCGTCTTCGGCGACGATCGCGTCGGTCCGGGAGATGTCCCGCAGTCCGAGGACGCGGTGTGCGGCGACGGCGAGTTCGGCCGCCGCCTTGGCCGCGGCGTCGTCGAGGCGGGCCGGGGTGAAGAAGTCCGTCAGGCCGGCGGTGTAGCGGGCCGTGTAGTCGTAGACGCCGCTCTCCGGCACGATCTCGACCGCGGGCAGGGCTTCGGGACCGTTCTCGCCCTCGATGACCGTCACGGCCACCTCGACGCCGGCCACGAACCGCTCGGCGAGAACCGTGTCGCCGTAAGCGAAGCAGCCGACCATCGCCGCGGGCAGTTCCGCCGCTTCGCGCACCACCTGCGTGCCGAGCGCCGAGCCACCCTGGTCCGGCTTGAGGATCAGCGGCAGGCCGAGCTGCTCCACCATCGCGTCGAGCACCGCCTGGGCGCCGAGCTCGCGGAACGTGCTGTGCGGCAACACGACCCAGCCCGGCGTCACGAAGCCGGCGTTCTCGATGAGCGCCTTGGCCGTCGGCTTGTCCCACGCGCGGCGGCAGCCCTGGGAACCGGTGCCGACGAACGGCACGTCCAGCATTTCCAGCACCGTCTGCACCGAGCCGTTTTCGCCCTCACCGCCGTGCAGCGCGACGACCACGGCGTCCGGGCGCTGCGTGCGCAGGCGCTCCAGCAACCCCGCGTCGGTGTCCCACTCCTCGATGCCGAGGCCTTCGGACTTGAGCGCCGCGGAGAGCCGTCGCCCGGACCTCAGCGAGACGTCGCGTTCGTGCGAAAGCCCGCCGGCGAGCACGGCAACGGTACGGTCGACCACCGTGGAAACTCCTTAGCTGGATTGAGAAAAGACTCAGACCGTGTCGGGAGACGGGTTCTGCGGTCCCTGGATCTGGCGCGCGCTCACGTTACCGAAGGTGCGCGCGAGGTCCATTTCGGACTCCAGCACGGCGGCCAGCCGCCGGACGCCTTCCCGGATGCGCTCCGGTGTCGGGTAGCAGTAGGACAACCGCATCTGGCGGCTGCCGAAACCGTCGGCGTAGAAGCCGGTTCCGGACGCGTACGCCACCCGCGCGGTCACCGCGCGCGGCAGCATCGCCTTGGTGTCGACGCCCTCCGGCACTGTCACCCAGACGTAGAACCCGCCGTCCGGCTTCGTCCACGAGCAGCCCGGCGGCAGGTACTGGTCGAGCGCGGACAGGATCGCGTCGCGCCGCTCGCGGTAGTTCTCGCGGAACTTCTTGATCTGGCCCTTCCAGTCGTGCGTGGCCAGGTAGCGCGACACGATCAGCTGGTTGAGGGTCGGCGGGCACAGCGTCGCCGACTCCGCGGCCAGCACGAGCTTTTCGCGGACGGCGTGCGGCGCCAGCACCCAGCCGACGCGCAGACCGGACGCGAACGTCTTCGAGAACGAGCCGAGGTACACGACGTTGTCGGGGTCCGTCGAGCGCAGCGCCGGGTACGTCTGCCCGTCGAAACCGAGTAACCCGTACGGGTTGTCTTCGACGACCAGGACGCCGTGCTCGCGGCAGATCTCCAGGATCTCCGCGCGGCGCTCGACGGCCAGCGTGACGCCGGCGGGGTTGTGGAAGTTCGGGATCGTGTAGAGGAACTTGACGCGCCGGCCGGCCTTCTCCGTCTGACTCAGCGCCTCGCGCAGCAGTTCCGGCACCAGGCCGTTTTCGTCCATCGCCACGTGCACGACCTGCGCCTGGTACGCGGCGAAGGAGCCCAGGGCACCGACGTAGGACGGGCCCTCGGCGATGACGACGTCACCCGGGTCGCAGAACAGCCGCGTGACCATGTCCAGGCCCATCTGGGAGCCGACGGTCACCACGACGTCGTCCGGGTGCGCCTTGATGCCCTCCAGCGCCATGATTTCGCAGATCTGCTCGCGCAGCGCCGGGACGCCGTGCGCCGAGCCGTACTGCAGGGCCACCAGGCCGTCTTCGGCGATGATCTCCGCCACCTGCGCCGAGAGCGTGTCGAGCGGGAGCGCGGCCAGGTTCGGCATGCCACCGGCGAGGGAGACCACCTCGGGCCGGCTGGCGACCGCGAACAGTGCCCGGATCTCGGAGGCGGTCATCCCGGCGGTGCGCGCGGCATACCGCTCGAGGTGCGGGTCGAGGTTCTGACGGCCGCTGTGCGGCTTGCTGGGGCGGTTCTCGGTCATCGACGATTCACCCGGGGGTCGGTGGACACGGTCCGCTCCCGCGCGGGAGCGGTAGATCCATCGAGTGTAACCGGGGCCTGTCGAGGACCCCTGACCTTTCGGTGCTTCTCACATCGGCCTACCATCGACCATGGCTCCCGTGTTCGTGCTGTGGTTCCGCGCGGCTTGACGGCGGAGGAGCCCACCGGGAGCGCAGGTCAGGGAGGTCGCGGGTGTCGCGTCGCGTCGTGGGCGTCACACTGGACAACCTCGAGCATCTGCCGAAGAGCTGTCGCAGGTGCGTGTACTGGGAACTGGCTCCGCACCTGAAGAACCAGGCCGAGGAGTTCGGCGCCACCGAGGTCGAGAAGGAAGCCTGGGTCTCGAGCGTGCTGCTCGAGTGGGGTTCCTGCGGCCGCATCGTCTACAGCGACACGCTGCCGGTCGGGTTCGTGCTGTACGCCCCGCCGAACGCCGTCCCGCGCTCGCTGGCCTTCCCGACGTCCCCGCCGAGCGCGGACGCGGTGTTGCTGACGGCCTTCCAGATCCTCCCGGAGTTCCGCGGCGGCGGCCTCGGCCGGATGCTCGTCCAGGCGGTCGCGAAGGACCTCACCAAGCGCGGAGTCCGCGCCATCGAGGCGTTCGGCGACGCGCGTCCCGACGAGTCGGACCCGGACGGCGGCCACAGCTGCGTGCTGCCGTCGGCCTTCCTGCAGAGCGTCGGCTTCAAGACCGTCCGTCCCCACCAGAAGTGGCCGCGCCTGCGCCTCGAGCTGCGTTCGGCGATCACCTGGAAGGAAGACGTCGAGGCGGCGCTGGAGCGGCTGCTCGGCCAGGTGACGATCACCACGGCCGAGCCGGTCCTCGGCCGCGCCTGACCTGCCGCAAACGTTTGCGCCGGAGCTCCGGCGCGGCTGGAACACGGATTCCGTCGTGTGTGCACAGCTGTGGAAGAAGTGCCGAGTTATCCACAGAGCCCTGATAGGCGCGGTGGAAAAGCTGTGGATGACTGCACCGAAACCTGGGGACGGCGCGTGCGCGTCCCCAGGTGTGGTGGAGCAGGTGAAGATGAGCCGCTAGGGGTTGTGGTCGCCCTACTCGGCCTTCGCGAGTTCGTGCGCGAGGACGTCCGCGAAGGTGAACGTGCCCGTCGGCTGGTCGCCCTCGCCGAGCAGGTACAGGCGCTTGACGGCGATCAGGATGCCTTCGGCGACGATGTCGCGGAAGGCCGGGTCGCCCAGCTTGCGGCTGTCGTCCGGGTTCGTCAGGTAGCCGATCTCGACCCGGACGGCCGGGCAGCGGGTGCGGGTGAAGATGTCCCACGACTTGTAGTGCGTGCGGTTGTCCTGCAGGCCCGTGCGGGCCGCGACCTCACGCTGGATGAAGCCGGCCAGCAGCTCGCCCACGGTCGACGTCGTGCCGTTGCCGTTGCCGAAGTGGAAGCTCGCGACGCCCTGCGCCCGCGGCGACGGGTTCTTGTCGCTGTGCAGCGAGAGGAACAGGTCGGCGCCGGCGTCGTTCGCGAACTTCGCCCGCTCCAGCTCGGTGGGGCTGTGGTTCGGGCCGCGGGAGATCAGCGCCTCCATGCCGGTGGCCTTCATCCGGCCTTCCAGGCGGCGCGCGAGGTCCCACGCGATGTCGGCCTCGCGGAGACCGCCGGCGACCACGCCGAGGTCGTCGCCGCCGTGGCCGGGGTCGATCACGATGCGCTTGCCGCGCAGCCGGGGACCGGCCTGGCGCACCTGCTCCTGCTCGCGCAGGAACACGGGGCGGCCGCCCCGGGCCCGCGGCGAGGACAGGCGGTGCAGCTCTCGGATGGTCGCGGGGCCGCACATGCCGTCCGGCGTCAGGCGCATGTCGCGCTGGAACGTCTTGAGGGCGCGCTCGGTCGCCGCGCCGAAGTAGCCGTCCGGGCGACCGGCGTCGAAGCCGAGTTCGGTCAGCCGCTCCTGCAGCGTGAAGACGTCGTCACCCTGGATCGGGGCCGCGATCGTGTACGACAGCAGCCGGCTGCCCAGGTGGTAGCTGGCGCCCTTGAGCGCCTGGAAGGTGGCCTGACCCACGATGCCGTCGGTCATCAGCCCACGGCTCTGCTGGAAGGCCCGTACGGCGTTCTCGACGGCGACATCGAACGTGTCGTAGGCGTCGGTACCGGTGACCGGCGGGAGCAGGTCCATCCCGGCCAGGATCGACCTGATCTCGGCGACGTCCGGACCGGCGTCACCGCGGCGGAGTACCCGCATGCACTCCTCGCTCTTCCTCAGGCACCGATTGGGGGTTCGGTGCGTGGCAAAACTTCGGGGAAAACCATCACTGGGACGGGCCCAGGTCCTCTATTGTGCCTTGCGAACTCTCGGTGACACCGCAGGCCCGGTCGGTTCGTCAAGAGCCCGTTCGTGGCGTCCCGGTGGTGGCCCTCGTCACGCAGGATTCACCCACACCGGTGAGATTCCCCCGAACGACGAGAACCCGGAGCCCACGGGAGGGTTCCCGCAGGCCCCGGGTTCGCCGGGCTTGTTCGGTTCAGAGAACGTCGGCGAGGTCCGACAGCAGCGCGGCCTTCGGCTTGGCGCCCACGATCTGCTTCACCGGCTTGCCGCCCTGGAACAGGATCAGCGTCGGGATGGACATCACCTGGTAGTCACGCGGCGTGTTCGGGTTCTCGTCGATGTCGATCTTG
This sequence comes from Amycolatopsis sp. WQ 127309, assembly GCF_023023025.1. NCBI lineage: Bacteria > Bacillati > Actinomycetota > Actinomycetes > Pseudonocardiales > Pseudonocardiaceae > Amycolatopsis > Amycolatopsis sp. WQ 127309. The sequence continues at coordinate 2,682,909 of NZ_CP095481.1, read as the reverse complement.
GCGATGGTCAGCTTCTCGCCGTTCTCCGCCGCGATCTCCTCGAGCACCGGGGCGACCATCTTGCACGGCCCGCACCAGGTGGCCCAGAAGTCGACCAGAACGGGCTTCTCGCTGGTCAGGACCTCGTCGACGAACGTCGCGTCGGTCACCTTCACGGTGTTGGACATGGTTTCTCCTTCAGGTGGGTGTTACGCCGGAAAGTCAGTTGGTGCCCGCGCCGTAGCCGCCGCCGACCAGCTCGGCCGCCTCGTGCGCGTCCGAGTCGCCGTGCTCCGCGAGCCAGCGTTCCGCGTCGATCGCGGCGCTGCAGCCGGAGCCGGACGCGGTGATCGCCTGCCGGTAGGTGCGGTCCACCAGGTCACCGGCGGCGAAGACGCCGTCCAGGTTCGTGTAGGAGCTGCGGCCCTGGGTGATGACGTAGCCGTCCTCGTCCAGGTCGACCTGCCCGCGCACCAGCGCGCTGCGGGGGTCGTGCCCGATCGCGACGAAGAAGCCCGACACGTCCAGGGTCGACTCGGAGCCGTCCTGGGTGTCCTTCAGCTTCAGGCCCTCGACCTTGTTGTCCCCGACGACGCCGGTGATCTGCGAGTTCAGCTTCCACTTGATCTTCTCGTTCGCGCGGGCGCGCTCGAGCATGATCTTCGAGGCCCGGAACTCCTCACGGCGGTGCACCACGGTGACGGACTTCGCGAACTTCGTCAGGAAGGTCGCCTCCTCCATCGCCGAGTCGCCACCACCGGCGACCACGATGTCGTGGTCGCGGAAGAAGAAACCGTCACAGGTCGCACACGCCGACACGCCACGCCCGAGCAGCTCCTGCTCACCCGGCACGTTCAGGTACCGCGCCGCCGCGCCCATCGCGAGGACGACCGCGCGGGCGGCGTACCGCTTGCCGTTCGCGGTCACGTACTTGACCTCGCCGGTCAGCTCGACCGACTCGACGTCCTCCGCGCGCAGCTCGGCGCCGAAGCGCTCGGCCTGCTTGCGCATCTCCTCCATCAGGTCCGGACCCATGATGCCGTCGCGAAACCCGGGGAAGTTCTCGACCTCGGTCGTCGTCATCAGCGCGCCACCGAACTGCGTGCCCTCGAACACCAGCGGTTCGAGTTGCGCCCGCGCCGCGTAAACGGCAGCGGTGTATCCGGCAGGACCCGATCCGACGATGATCAGGTTCCTGATGTCTTCGGCAGCCACCCGTGACCTCCGCTCGTAGTGACCCTGTACCAGGCTCAACACGATCGTAGGTGGCGGTGTTCCCGGGGTGACAGGCGCTACTTCTCCCCGACGACCTTGTCGAACAGCACCGCCGGATTGCCCGGTCCGCAGTCCGCGCCGAAGGCGACCAAGCGGAACTGGGCGAGCTTGCCGGTGGTCAGGATGATCATCACGCCGGCCTTGCCGCCGACGTTGACGGGGCGGATGCCCTCGGGCCGCACCTTCGCGTCCAGGCCGGCGGCCGTGATGCAGGCGTCCAGCCGGTCTTCGGTGCCCAGCGGGCCGAAGTCGCGGACGCCGACCGCCTTGCCGACCAGGGCCTGGGCGCCGCTGCCGTCGGCGCCGACCGTCGGGCCGGACGGTGCCGGGGCCGCGACGTTCGGGGTGCCGCTCTGCTGAGGCGTGCTCGGGATCGCGACCGTCACCGCGACGACCGCCGCGGCGGCCGCGGTCAGGACGCCGGCGGCCCAGCCGAGCCGCTTGTTCCGGCGCCGCCGGGCGGCCGCGAGGTCCACCACCTGGGCGTCCCCGGTCCCGGTCTGCTCCGGTGCCGGCGCGGTCCGCTGCTTCGACTGTGCTTGTCCAGGAAAGGCGGCGGCCACTTCCGCGGCCAGGGCCGCGTCGAGCCGTGCCGCGAACTCCGCCGGCATCGGCGGCGCGGGTGCCTCGGCGAGTGAGGCCAGGTCGGCCTGCGTCGCGTCGAGGGCGTCCAGGATCGCGCGGGCCTCCGGGTCGGCGTTGACGACCGGCCACAGCTGCGCGGCCCGGTCGTCGTCCAGCACGCCGGCGTGGAGATCGGCGAGCACGTCGACAGACCAGGGCGGACCGACGGTCCCCCCGATCCCCCGGCTTTCGTCCGTCATCGTCCCTCCCCGCTACCCGGCTGGCGCCCGGCCCGTTTGCTTTCGTGAGTTGGGACGTTCGCAATCGCATCGGGGTTCCGCAGGTGTCCGAGAACCTTGGCGAGTTTTCCGCGCCCCCGGGCACATCGGCTCTTCACCGTGCCCTCGGCGATGCCGAGCATCTTCGCCGTCTCGGCCACGGAATAGCCCTCGACGTCGACGAGCAGGATGGGCGCGCGCTGGTCTTCCGGCAGCTGGGCGAGCGCTTCGCGCACCAGCAAGCTGGTCTCGCGCTCGGCCATCGAATCGCGCGGGGTGGCCGGCTCGTTGAAGCCGGTTTCCGGCAGCGGGACGGTCGGGCGGGCCTGGCGGCGGCGGATCCGGTCGAGGCAGGCGTTCACCACGATCCGGTGCAGCCACGTCGTGACCTGCGACTCGGCGCGGAACTTGCCGGCGGCCCGGAACGCCGAGATGAACGCGTCCTGCAGCGCGTCGGCGGCTTCCTCCGGGTCGCGGACCGTGCGCAGGGCGACCGCCCACATGCGGTCGCGATGTCGCTGGACGAGTTCGCTGAACGCATGAGGGTCCCCCGCGGCGTGAGCCGCTATCAGATCCGCATCCGTGGGAGCTGCAGCTGTCACCCGCGAGAGCCTACTGACCCTGTCGGGTGCGTCACCCCGCAGGCAGGAAGGACAGGTCCGCGATCTGGGTCAGGAACTGGCCATCCTCGCCGCCCAGCTGGGTGATCCAGACGATGAAGTACTCACCCTGGGTGGGCTGAGCCAGCGGGATCGTCGTGTCGCCGTCCTGCAGGTCGCCGTTGCCGACCACCTTCGTGTCGGCCAGGTCCGGGTTCTTCTCGGTCGCCGAACGGATCTCGACCTTGGTGCCCGCGGTGCCCCCGGAGACCTTGACCTGGCTCAGGTTGATCGGGTCCTTGAAGGTGACGACCAGCCCGACGCCCGACTTGATGACGGGGAACTGCTGCTTGTACTTCTCGGTCCGCCACACCGTCTCGGGCTTGCCGTCGGTCGCGTACCGCGCCCGGGCGGTGTTGTCGCCCTTGCCGTCCGGGTTGTAGACGGCGATCGCCTGCGGGGCCACCGCGGCACCGACCGTCGGCGACGGCGGGGGCGCGGGCTGGCTCGACGCGGGCGGCTGCCCGGCCGGCTGGCTCGACGCGGGCGGCGCCGCGACGTTGATCGTCGGCCCGGTCGCCTTGGAGTCGCCCTGGAAGACGTTGATCAGCATCAGCCCGCCCCAGGCGAGGATGACGACCGTGGCGACCACCAGCACGGTGACGCCGAGCGCGAGCTTGCGCCGCCGGGCGACGTCCTTGACCGGCTTCTTCGTGGTCCAGACGGTGCCCTCGGTCTCGGCGGCCGGGTCACCGCCGACGGCCTTGATCAGCTGGGTGCGCTCTTCCTCCTCGGCCACCTGCTCGAGCATGCGGAGGATGGCCGCGCTGGTGCGGATGCCGCCGTTGCCGCCGTCCTCGATCGTGCGGACGGCCAGCGACGACAGGTCGGCGGGCACGGTCGGGATGAGCTGCCGGGGCGGGACGATCCGGCCCTGCGGGTTCAGCGGCGCCGCCGGGATGGCGGGCGGGCCGCCGGGCAGCGCCCAGCGGCCGGTGAGCAGCAGGTACAGCACCGCGCCGAGCGCCTTGACGTCGTCGCGCAGCGTCGCCTCCGGCAGCGGGCCGGGGAACGCGAGCTTCAGCGCGCCATTCGGCGTCAGCCGGAGCCGCTGGGGGTGGTCGAGGCCGAGGACCAGACCGTTCTGGTGGGCCTGCTCGACCGCTTCGGCCAGCGCCTGCACCATCCGGGCCGCCGCGCCGGGCGCCACCGGGCGCTGCGCGACGAGGTCGACCAGGTCGCTGCCCTTGGTCCACTCCGCGACGACGACGCCGAGCAGGCCCTCGCTCGACGTGATCCCGCTGCCGAGCGCGAGCACGTCGAGCACGCGGGCGACGCCGCCGTGGCCGAACTTCGACGCGTGCGTCGCGCGTTCGAGGGTGCGCCGCGCGAGCCGCGCGGCTTCCGGGTCCGCCGGGTCGCCGACCAGCAGGGTCAGCGCGACGTCCCGCTTCAGCTGGCCGTCCCGCGCGCGCCACAGGTGCGCGTCACCCCGCTCGTCCACACCGAACTGTGCGAGGAGGCGGTAGCGGCCGTCGCCGACCACACGTCCGGGGGCCAGCGATCCGACCTGGGCCTTGCCCACGTGGTTCGCACCCCCTGCCTGTTCGCTGCGCCTCGTATCCACCCGCACTCTCCCGTTAGCTCCCCGCGTCGAGGGTACCCAGAATACGACGCGGGAGTCGTCGGCAGCCGTACCGGAATCGTTACCCCCGCTTGATCAACCGGGTGAACCTGCTCGTGGCCGGCTGCAGCTCCTCCACCTTGAGCGCCATCAGCACGCCGAACGAGACCACGATGCCGACGACGCTTTGCAGCAGAAGCTTCACCCAGGCCCCGAAAGTCGGCCCGAACGAGTCCGGGACGACCTTGCCGACGACCCACGCCGCGGCCACCCCGAGCCCGCTCGCCACGACCGTGAACAGGATCACGCCGATGATGCGCTTGCTCCGCAGGTTGCCCAGCGTCACCCAGAGCCACACCTGGCCGAGGATCGCGCCGACGACGAACGTCAGCGCGTTGACCATCATGACGCCCAGCACGACGTTGTCCGGCGTCAGCAGCACCGGGCACAGGTACAGCAGCGGCACCTTGACCAGCGTCATCACGATCATGATCAGCGTCGGCGTCCGCGCGTCCTTCATCGCGTAGAACACCCGCATCTGGAGCATGACCAGCGCGTACGGCAGCAGCGCGAACGCCGAGATGGCGAGCGCGTCGCCGAGCCGCTCGGCGGTCTCGACCGTGCCCTTGCCGAACGTGAACAGCGCGATGCCGATCGAGCCGCCGACCACGGTCATCACCGCGGAGATCGGCACGAGCATCACCGTCGAGATCCGCGACGCGTAGGACAGGTCGCCGATCAGCTTCTTGTGGTCGCCGTCGGCGGCCGCGCGGCTCATCCGCGGCATGATCGCCGTCAGCAGCGAGACGCCGATGACGCCGTACGGCAGCTGGAAGAGCAGCCACGCGTTGCTGTACGCCGTCACACCGCCGGGAGAACCGCTGGTCAGGACGCGGGTGTTGATCGTGTAGCCGATCTGGCTGACCGCGACGTAGCCGAGGATCCAGAGCGCGAGACCGCCGAACTCCTTCATCTGCTTGTCGAAGCCCCAGCGCCACTTGAACCGGAAGCCCGACCGCAGCAGCGGCGGGACCAGCAGGATCGCCTGGGCGACGATGCCGGCGGTGACGCCGATGCCCAGCGTCAGCACCTTCGGGTCGGTGAGCGACGGGTGCACGGTGTCGATGTCGCCCGGCATGACCCAGACGACCAGGATCGTGAAGATGACCACCAGGTTGTTGATCACCGGCGCCCAGGCCGTCGGCCCGAAGATCTGCTTGGCGTTCAGCACCGCCGAGAGCAGCGCGAACACGCCGTAGAAGAAGATCTCCGGCAGCAGCAGGTAGGCGAACGCCGTGGTCAGCCCGGAGCTGGCCTTGCCGGAACCGTCGACGTAGAGGCTCGTGAACGCCGGCGCCGCGACGACCGCGACCGCCGTGCCGACCAGCAGCAGCGAGAACGCGACCGTGATCAGCCGCTGGGTGTAGGCCGCGCCGCCGTCGGCCTCGTCCTGCGCGCGCACCAGCAGCGGCACCACCACGCTGGCGAGCACGCCACCCATCAGCAGCTCGAAGATGATGTTCGGCATCGTGTTCGCGACGTTGAACGAGTCGTTCGCGATGCCCTGGCCGATCGCGCCGACCAGCAGCAGCTTCCACAGGAAGCCGGTGATCCGGCTGATCAGCGACGCGATGGCCATCCGGCCGGACGCCTTCGCGAGCGACGGCGCCTTCGCCGGGGCCGCGGCCTCCGTGCCGGGTTCGACCGGCTTGACGAGCGGCGTCTTGATCGCCGGCATGACCTGGGTGGCCAGCGCGTCGTAGGGCCGCATGACGTCGGGGTCGGCGACCGGCCAGCGGGAGGCCATCGGGACGCCGGCGGTGCGCGGGATGAACCGCGTCGCCTCCGGGTCGACGGGCCGCTGGGCCTCCTCCTGCCACGGCCGGACCGGCGCCGGACGGCGGGGCGCGCGGCCGCGCGGCGGCACCGGGATGCCCGGGGGCGGGGTGCCCATGGCCGGGTTGCCCGCGGCCGGCGTGCCTGGCGGCGGGGTCGACGGCGGTACGGCGACCGGCGGCGTCACCGGCGGGGCCGACTGCGGCAGCCGGCCCTGGTGCGACGGCGGGCCCTGCGGTGGCGGGCCCGGCGGGTTCTGCGGCGGTAGCGGCGGTACCGGCTGGACGCGGGTGGGTGCCGGACCGGCGGCGGCGCGCGGCGGTTGCCCACCACGCGGCGGCTGGGGCGGTGGCCCCTGCGGCGGCGGGCCCTGCGGCGGCGGGACGCGGCGCGGCGGCCGGTCGTCCCGCGGCGGGTGGTCGTCGCGCGGCGGGCGTTCGCGGACCGGGCGCTCGTCGTGGACCGGCCGGTCGTCCCGGGGCGGGCGCTGGCGGTCGTCCTGGACCGGTGGCTTGCCGCGGGCCGGGCGCCCCTCGCGCGGTTCCTCGCGCAGGGCGCGGTCGTCCCGGGGCGGACGGCCGTCGCGCGGTTCGTCACGCGGCGGGCGGCCTTCGCGGACCGGCCGGTCGTCGCGCGGCGGACGCCCCTCGCGGACCGGCTGGTCCTCGCGGGGCATCTGGCGGGTCTGGCCGTTGCGGGGCGGCTGGCGGCGGCCGCGCTCCGGTGGCGGAGGCGGCTGCTGCTTCGGCGGCGGCTGGCGGCGGCCCGGTTGCGCCGCTCGTGGCGGCCCGTCTCCCCGCTGCGGGGGCGGGGCGCCTTCGCGCCGAGGACGACTCGCACGCTCGGGGGGTAAGCCCGGCTCTCTCTCCAACGCGTGCCCAATCCTCAGTGCTCGGTCCCCGGTGCCGCGGCCCGTTCGCCGCGCACGTGCGGACCCAGGGTAATCGGGAACCGCCCGGAACACTCGAAGGCCGAGAGATCAGTCCACTGCGTCCCGGCCGGCCTTCGCGTCCTTCACCCGCCGGTAGATGCGCCGGGAGGCGAGCAGAAGCAGGGCCGCACCTGCGGCGACGGTCGCGATGATGGTGATCGCGCCGTACTCCGTGGACGTCAGTTCGAACCGCGCGGATGACCCGAGCGGGGTATCCGTGGGGGTGCGCAACGACACATCCACGCTGAACCGGCCGGCCCGCAGCGCCTCGACGGGGAGGAAGTAGTTCTTGCCGCCGCCCGCCGGGAAGAACCAGGCCTTGGCGTCGTCGGAGCGCAGGCCGGTGTTGTTGGTCAGGACGAACCGGGCGTTGATCCCGACCGGCAGGTCGTTGCTGACGTACACCGGCAGCGGCGAGTTGCCCGAGGCCAGCGCGATCGTCTGCTTCGGCTGCGAGACGGACACCTGCTCGCTGATCGCGGCCAGGTCGGCGCGCGCGTTCGCCGTCGCCGCGTCGGCGGGCAGGCCCCGCCACGCGGTGGACGCGCCCCGCAGCTCGGCCAGCCGGACCGGCGCGACGACGTCGTCCGGTTTCACCCGTTTGGTGGGATCCAGCTGCATCGCGGCGGCCAGGCCGGTCGTCTTGTCGTCGAGGGTCGACAGCGTCGAGACGAGGGCGGGGTCGGCCGCCGCGGCCGGGTCCTGGCCGCCGTCGCCGACCGGGCCGGAGCCCTCCGGGTCCGCGGCCAGCAGCGTCGGGAGCGAGGTCGCCGTGACGAGCCCGGCGTCGAGGTAGTTGCCGACCTGCTGCAGGTACGCGGTGAGCTCGGCGGCCGGGGCGGCCCAGCGGCGCGGCGGCGCGACCAGCAGGTGGTCCGGCCGCTGCTGCCCGGCGGTCAGGCCGAGGCCGGCGCGGAAGGCGAGCGCGCCGAGGCCGTTCTGGCTCGCGACGGCCGCCTCGGTGGTGGCCGGCATGGTGACCGAGTCCGGCACGGTCGGCACGCCCGTCATGGCCGAGGAGATGAGCGAGTCGGTCGGCTGCGCGCGGACGGTGCTGCCCTGCACGGTGACGCCGCCGCCGGCCGCGGCGGGCGCGAGCTTGCCCGCGTCGGTGAGCACCGTGCGGATCCCGGCCTGCGACAGCGCGGTGAGGACGGCGTCGCCCGGCGTGCCGTCCGGCCAGAGCACGCCGGTCTGCGGCGTGGCGCCGGTCAGCTGCTGGATCACGGCCGCGCCGGAAGCCGCCTTGGTGACCAGCGCGGGGTCGCCCGGGCGGATCCGCGAGACGGCGTTCAGGTCGGCGTCGGCGAAGGGCAGGGCCACCACGCACCGGGTGCCGGCCAGCGAGCGCAGCGCGGCCAGCCACGTCTGCGCGGTCCCGGCGCCCTTGCCGTCGACGTTCCCGGCGTCGGTGTGCACCTGGTAACCGCGGCTCATCGCGTCGACGGTCGCCAGCAGGTCCGGGTCGAGCGCGAAACACATCGACTTGGCCAGGTTCGAGTCGCCCTGCACGGCCGTGTGCGCGGCCGTGACCAGCGCGTTCAGCCGGCCGTCCGGCCCGATCTCGTCGGCCAGGCGGTCGTCGGCCAGCACCGGCCTGCCGCCGAGCGGCGCCGCGTAGACGTGCGGGACGCTGCTGGTCAGCGGCCAGAGCAGCGTCATGCTCGGCGCGCCGGACGCGTGCGTCGTCTGCTTGCCCGGGCCGGCCAGCACCGGCATCAGCATGCTGACCGCGCCCAGCCGGGCCGGGCCGCCGAACTCGGGCGTGCCGTTGACGTTCACCAGCAGCGGGTAGACGCCGGGCTTGCCGAACTGCGCCGCGCGCTGGCCGGTCAGGGTCACCGAGATGTTCAGCGGCGCGGTCTGCCCGGGCTCCAGCGCGTCGGCGACGGCGGTGAAGTCCGTCAGCGGGCTGTCCTTGATGACCGCGCCCGACAGGACCTCGCCGATCCCGCGTTCGGTCGTCTGCCGCTCGCCGACCTGCAGCCGCACCTGCGGCCGGTTGACCTTGCGGTCGCCGGTGTTGGTGACGCTGCCGGCGACGGTCAGCGTCGTCGTCGAGCCGGTGATCACCCGCGGGTTGAGCTCGTCGAGCTCCACGCGCAGGCGGGCGCCCTCTTCCGCGTGGGCCACCGTGGCGCCGGCCAGGGCGGGGACGGCCAGGAAGAGGACGGAAAGGAAGGCTGCGGCGAACCGCTTCACTCGGGGGCTCCCTCAGGGGCGTGCTCGTCTCGTCCGTGGACGTCCGGGCGCGCTAAAAGTTCCTTGGCTTTCCGGACGAGCTTCCGCTCGTCGGAATACGCGAGTTTGGTCTCCAGCTCGGCCAGCGGGACCCAGGCCACCTCGGTGACCTCGACGTCTTCGTCGGACAGCTCACCGCCGAGCGCTTCGAGCAGGAAGTGGTGCACGGTCTTGTGGATCCGCCGCTTCTCGGCGACGAACCAGTAGTCGATGGTCCCCAGTGGCCGCAGGACCCGCGCGGAGATGCCGGTCTCCTCCTTCACCTCGCGCACGGCCGTCTGTTCCACTGTCTCACCGTCCTCGATGTGGCCCTTGGGCAGCGACCAGAGCAGTCTGCCGTGCCGGTCGAGCCGGCCGATCAGCGCCGCCTGTTCGCGCGCCGCGTCCAGCACGAGGCCACCGGCCGACGTCTCGTCGACCGTGGTCAGGCGCCTGCCGCGCTGCCGCCTCCGCCGCCTCCGCGGCTTCGAGGCGCCGGGGCGGCCGGCTGATCCAGACATGCTGCGATGCTAGAGCAAACGGTTGCCCCGGTAGGCTGGCTCTCCGTGTCCTGTCCGGTGGTGCCTGTAGTAATCGCACCCGAAAGTAGTGGGTTTTCCGTGAACGACGTGGTCGCCAAGCAGAACGCGGTGGTGGAGCGGATGCAGGTCCCTCCCCTGGCGGAAGAGCTGGCGGAAAGGTTCGCCAGGGCCGGTCACCGCCTGTACCTCGTCGGCGGCAGCGTGCGCGACATGCTGCTCGACCGGCGGTCCGGTGATCTCGACTTCACGACGGACGCGCGGCCGGACCGCGTGCTCAAGATCGTCAGCGACTGGGGCGACGCCGTCTGGGACGTCGGGATCGCCTTCGGCACGGTCGGCGTGACGAAGAAGGGCATGCAGCTCGAGATCACGACGTTCCGCGCGGACACCTACGACCGCGTCGGCCGCAACCCCGAGGTCACCTTCGGCGACACCATCGAGGGCGACCTCCTGCGCCGTGACTTCACGGTGAACGCGATGGCCATCGAGCTGGCGGCCAAGACGTTCATCGACCCGCACGACGGCCTGCACGCGCTGGCCGAGCGGGTGCTCGACACGCCCGCGACGCCGCAGGAGTCGTTCGCCGACGACCCGCTGCGGATGCTGCGAGCCGCCCGCTTCGCCGCCCAGCTCGGCTTCACCGCCGCGCCGCGGGTGGTCGACGCGATGACGTCGATGGCCGAGGAGATCGACCGGATCACCGCCGAGCGGGTGCAGGCCGAGCTGGCGAAGTTGCTGCTGGCGGCCGACCCGCAACCGGGCCTGGAGCTGCTGGTCGACACCGGGCTGGCCGAGCGGGTGCTGCCCGAGGTGCCCGGGATGCGGCTGGCGATCGACGAGCACCACCAGCACAAGGACGTCTACCAGCACTCGCTGACCGTGCTGGCCCAGGCGATCGACCTGGAGTCCTCGCACGAACCGACGTCGGAGCCGGACCTGATCCTGCGGCTGGCGGCGCTGCTGCACGACGTCGGCAAGCCGGCGACGCGGGAGTTCCAGGCCGGCGGCGGCGTGAGCTTCCACCACCACGAGGTGGTCGGCGCGCGGATGGCCCGCAAACGTTTGCGGGCGCTGAAGTTCTCCAAGGAGATCATCGACGACGTCTCCCAGCTCGTGTTCCTCCACCTGCGGTTCCACGGCTACGGCAAGGGCGAGTGGACGGACTCGGCGGTCCGCCGGTACGTCACCGACGCCGGCCCGCTGCTGAGCCGGCTGCACAAGCTCGTCCGCGCCGACTGCACCACGCGCAACCGCAAGAAGGCGGCCGCGCTGCAGGCGACCTACGACGACCTCGAGGCCCGGATCACCGCGCTCAAGGCCAAGGAGGACCTCGACCGCGTGCGGCCGGACCTCAACGGCGAGCAGATCATGGAACTGCTCGGCCTCCGGCCGGGGCCGGACGTCGGCAAGGCGTGGAAGTTCCTCAAGGAGCTGCGGCTGGACCGCGGACCGCTGGAGCACGACGACGCCGTGGCGGAGTTGAAGAAGTGGGCGCAGGCAGAGGGAATCGGAAACGCCTGACCAATTCACGATGAATTCCGTGGAACGCTGGACCTCGCGGCCACGGATTGGGGATACTCCGGACCTCGGCTCACCGATGTGACCAGGGAGTTGTCTGCGCGATGTCCACTGAAGCGCCCGACTCGCCGAAAGCGGTGGGCGGCGGGAGCTTCTTCGTGGCGCTCCTGCGGCAGGGCGCGCCGGCCATCGCGACGGCCACCAGCGAGCTGTCGGAGGAGATCGGCGACCCGACCCCGATCCACGCGCTGAAGCGGATCTCGAAGATGGCCGGGCCGATCGACCCGGCCCAGCGCGACGGCCTGCTGCTGCGCGCCACCCGGTACGTCGTGCTCATCCCGCTCGCGTACCGGCTGCTCGCCGTGCCGGGCCAGTTCGGCGTCCACGTCATCGAGCACGGGACGACCGGGTTGCTGCCGGTCGGTGTGTTCACGCTGCTCTCGGTCGTGCTGAACGTCGTCGGCTTCCGCTGGATGCTCCGCTCGGCGCCCTTCCACGGCCGCGACGCGGGCAAGCTGCTCGCCGTCGACATCGCGTTCACCGTGCTTTCGCCGCTGGTCCTCGCGCTGACCGTGCCGCGGGAGGCGTACTTCGACGCGCTCGCGGTCAGCAGCGTCCACCTCTTCGGCGAGGCCGGGCTGCTGACGCTCGCCCTCGGCGTCCCGGCCGGCCTGGTCTTCGCGCTGATCAGCTTCCCGCTGCGGATGCTGGCCAACTGGCTCAACACCGGCCAGTTCCACGTCGACGCCGCGTTCTCGACGTACTCCGCGCTGCTCGCGCTGATGTTCCTGGCCACCGCCGGGCTGGTGCTCACCGGGCTCGGCACCCGGCTGGCGCTGGCCTACGGCACCCGCAACGGCCGGCTCGCCGAGCGCGCCCAGCAGCACCGGATGCTGCACGACACCGTGCTGCAGACCCTCGAGGCGATGGCGCTGTCCGGCACCACGAACCCGCAGGAGCGGCTGGTCGAGATCCAGCGGCTCGCCCGGGCGCAGGCGATGGAGATCCGCCAGGAGATCGAGTCGGCGGCGTCGGAACGCGCCGAGGCCGGCGCGCGGCCACTCGGCGAGAAGCTCGCCACGCTGGCCGCCGAGATGGCGCGCGACGGGCTGCGCGCCCAGCTCGTGGTGGCCGAGCTGGACGACGACACGCTGTCGGAGGTCCGGCAGATCGCCATCCGCGACGCCGTCCGCGAGGCCCTGCGGAACACGATGAAGCACTCCGGCACCGACCGGGTCGTCGTGCGCGTCGAGGCGCGCGACGGCGGGATCGCGGTCATCACCCGCGACCACGGCACCGGCTTCAGCCCGGCCGACCGCCCAGCCGGCTTCGGTATCAGCGAGTCGATCACCGCGCGGCTGGCCGAGGTCGGCGGGACGTCCTTGGTGGAATCCAGCCCCGGCGGGGGCACTCGGGTGACGCTCTGGGTCCCCTTCTGATATCTCCTGAACCATGACCTCGATCGAGCTGCTCGCCGACGCCCTCGCCGCCTACCGCGCCGGTGACCGCGAGCGGGCCACCGACCTCGCCGGCCAAGCCGGCCGCGACGGCTCCTCACTGGCCGACGAGCTGCGGACCCACCTCGCCGGCGACGGCTCCGCGCCGGTGTACGACGCGCCGAGCGCGTTCACGGCGTTCATCCGCGGCGGCGGCAACGTGGGCCTCTACCGGGCGCTGAGCGCCGCGCTCGCGGCCCGCTACGACACCGGGAAGCCGGAGTCGCTGCTCGACCTCGGCTGTGGTGACGGCCTGGCCGTCGTGCCCGCGCTGGAGCAGGCGACGCACGTGCCGAGCCGGATCGACCTGGTCGAGCCGTCGGCCGCGCTGCTCGAAGGCGTCCACGAACGGGTGCCCGCGGCCCAGTGCTGGCAGTCGACCGCGCAGGAGTTCCTGGCCCGCGACGACCTCGGCTGGGACTTCGTCCAGTCGACGTTCGCGCTGCAGTCCATCGAGCCGGAGCAGCGCGCGGAGGTGCTCCGCGCGATCCAGCTGCGCGCCGGGACGCTCGTGCTCGCCGAGTTCGACGTCCCGGAGTTCACCGAAGGATCGCCGGAGCACCTGCGCTCGCTCGTCGAGCGCTACGAGCGTGGCGTCGCGGAGTACGGCGAAGACGCTTCGCTCGTCGCGCAGGGTTTCCTGCTGCCGGTGCTGCTCGGCCTGGTCGCCGGGCCGGAGCGGACGAACTGGGAGCACCCGGCCGCGGCCTGGGTCGAGCAGCTGAAGACGGCGGGCTTCACCGACGTCGGCGTCGAACCGCTCGCCGACTACTGGTGGTCGCCCGCCGTCCTGATCACGGCTTCCTGATCAAACGCTGCTGATCACACCCGGCTCAGGGAGCCCGTCTCGAGGTGCTGGGCGATCGGCCGCGGCAGCAGGTACGCGACCGCACCGCCCGGCATCCCGCTCCACGGCGCGGTGACGCCGGTCAGCACCCGGGTGGACCGCAGCACCCGGTACTGCCGCTTCTCCCGCTCGCGCTCGAACGCCAGCGACGTCTCGACGAACCGCGTCGCGTCGGCGTGCACCAGGTTGCCGGTCTCGTTGCCGAACCGGACGACCTGCGTGCCCGGCGGCAGGACGATCAGGCGCTTGCCGCGGTAGAAGTTCAACGGCGGTTCGCCGCGCATCGGCAGGATCGGCCAGTCGGCGGGCTGGTCGGACTCCTCGGCCGGGCGCGCCGGCAGCATCAGCAGCACGCCGAGCAGGAACCGGGCCGCGTCACCGAGCGAGGTGAACGCCACCGGCTCGTCGGCGGGCGGCCGGGAGACCTCCCAGCCGTTCTCGGCCCGCCGGAGCGTCCAGACGCCCTCGGCCGGCACCTCGTTCGCGCCGATCCGGTAGGTCGCGGCCGGCACGCCGTGCTCGGCGAGCCGCTGCTGGAGCAGCTCCAGTGTCTCGGCGCCCTTCAGGTTCCGCACCTGCTCGCCCTGGGCGACGCGGGTCAGCGCGCGGTCGTCGGGCAGGTCGGCGGCCGTCTGCGGCGGCCGCGGGTGCCCGGCGACCTCCGCCTCCGCCGTCGCCCGGACGAGCTCGCCGACGAACGGCGGCCGGAACCCGGCCGCCCGGACGTGCTCGACCAGCTCCGGCTCCGGCGGCACCCCGTACTTGCGCAGGTAGTGCGGCACGGCGGCGGGCCAGATCCAGGTGCCGTCGGTGTGGAACGCGTTCGGCACCTCCGGCTTCGCGCCCGGCACCCCGAAGATGTCCGGCAGCGGCGTCGGCCGGTGCAGCGCGACCGGCGCCCGGAACAGGTAGTCGAGCACCCCGCGGACCTGGTCCGGCGGCACCGGCGGCCGGTTGACGACCGGGCGTTCGCCCTCGGCGTGCGAGTCGGCCGCCCTGGCGAGCCGGAAGGTCAGGTCGAGCGGGAGCCCGGCGCGCGCGGTGAGCCACGACGGCAGGTGCTTCGCCGACCGCGGGAACGTCGCCAGCTCCAGCTCGTAGGCCGCGGTCGACGGCCGGCCGCCGTCGTTCGGCGGGACCCGCCACTCCGGCTCGCGGTCGGCGTCGAAGTCGAAGTCGAACTGCGAGGCCGAGTCCAGCGTGAACGTCCCCTGGAACCACGTCCCGGACTCGGGCTGGTACATCGACGCGCGCAGCCGCGCGAAGAGCCCGCCGAGCCGCGGGACGGCGGGCAGCGAGACCGAAACCGGGCCGTCCTCGTCGCCGACCGCGCGCAGCTCGATCTCGGCGTAGTCGCCGACCTGCCGGAACTGCGCGCCGACACGCGCCCAGCCGCCCGGCACCGTGTGCAGCAGCGTCCGCCCGATGGCCCGCAGCAGCGCGTTCTGGTCGCCGTCGCCCGGCTTCGGGCGCGCGTCCGGCGCTTCGGTGAAGTCCTGCCGCGCCTGCCAGATCGACTGGACGCGCTTCGCCGGCACGGTCACCGAGAAGTCGGTCAAGCCCAGCTGGGCCGCGCGCGCGGCGTCGTCGCGGACCCAGCGCAGCGTCAGCTCGGGCCGCTCGCCCGGAGCGACCTCGAAGACCTCGTCGTCGTACTCGCAGAAGGTGCGCAGCGTGAACGTCGACGGCACCTCGCTCGCCGGCACCACCCGCGCCGGACGGCCGTCCTGCTCCTTGTCGAAGCCGTCGGGTGCTTCGTCGTCCGGCAGCACGGACAGCAGCACCGTGCCGTCCGTGGTGGAGCGTTGCGCGCGGAAGGTCCCCTCACCCCACGCGGCGTACAGGCCGTCCGGGCGTTCGGCGACCTCGACCCGGTAACGCACGTTTCGTCCTCCCCTGACCCCAGTGACACCGGAAACCTAGTCGAGCGGGTACCGAGCGAACCACCGGTCTTCGTCCGGCGCATCCGCGCCGAACTCGGTGAGCGCGTCGTCCGCCAGCTCGACGATGACATCGCGCAGCTCGAGCTGGTCGAGCCAGCTCCGCCGCAGTGCTTGCTCGCCGTACATCGCGCCGACGAGGTTGCCGCAGACCGAACCGGTCGAATCGCTGTCCCCGCTGTGGTTGACGGACGCGAGCAGCGCCGTGTCGGCGTCCGTCGTGGTCAGCGCGACGTAGACGGACATCGACAGCGCCGTCTCACCGACGTTGCCCTGCCCGAGCGACTCCACCTTCTCCGGCGTCGGCGGCCCCTGCTCCGCCAACGCCAGCGCGGCGTCCAGCGCCGCGCTCTGCTCCTCGTGCGCCGGGTGCTTCACCAGCTCGGCCCGCGCGGTCGCGACGGCGTCGAGGAGTGCCCTTCCGTGCAGCAGTTCGTGCACGATGACCGCGAAGCAGCCCGACGACAAGTACCCGCTCGGGTGACCGTGGGTCAGCGCCGCGCTCTCCGCGCCGAGCCGGAACACCTCGGCGAGGTCGTCCGACCAGAGCGCGATCGGCGCCGCGCGCATCACCCCGCCGCAGCCCTTCGAGTTGTTCACCGGCCGGTCCACGGTGCCGCGGACGCCGGAGCGGCCGTACGCCTCCAGCTCGCCGAAGCACGTCAGCCCCGGCGCGCGGCGGCTGAACAGCTCCTGGTGCGTGACGAGCCAGCCGTCCGGCGCCTCGACGTCGGACCGCGGCCCGCGCGCCCGGTCCCACGCGACGCCCTGGGTGTGCAGCCAGCGCTGGTAGGCCAGCTGCAGCGAGTGCACGACGTCGGCGGAGCCGGTGTGCCGCCGCTGGGCGTGCGCGCGGATCAGCGCTTCGAGCGTGAACAGCGTCATCTGCGTGTCGTCGGTGATTCGGCCGACGCCGCCGTACGCCGGGATGAAGTCGGTGATCCCGGCCGGCCCGGCGATCTCGCGGATCCGGTCGATCGAGTCGAACTCCGTCTTCGCGCCGAGTGCGTCGCCGATCGCGCCGGCCAGCAGGCTGCCGCGCAGCCGTGCGCGCAGGTCCGGTCCCGCCGCGGCCGGCGGGGGTTTCGGGGCGAACCGGCCGCTCGGGTACCGGCGCTCCCACCGCGCGTGCTCGGCCGTCTCCGTCTGGAGGCCGTTGCGGTTGAAGTACCAGAAGACGTCGCTCGCGACGTCGTCGAGCAGCCCGAGGTCGGGCAGCGCCGCCACCCACGCGGCGGGCAGGCCGGGCACGCCGAGCCGGGCGCCGACCATGGCGCCGGCCAGTGCCCCGGCGACCGGGCCGGATCGCGCGGCGAGCGTGATCGCCGCTTCCGGGTCGTAGCCGCGCTTGGCCGCGGCGAACAGCGCGCGGCCCAGCACCGACCGGACGCTCCGGCCGTCGCCGATGCTGTCCAGCTGCGTGACGTCGTCGGCGTCGCGGTCCTCGCGCAGGGCCAGCGTCGACGTCGCCAGCTCGCCGCCCAGCTCCCGCAGCCGCAGGTGCACCGGCAGCGCGAACTCCTCCCGCGTGAGCAGCGCCTGGAACAGGGCCACCAGCAGCTCGACGCCTTCGGTGACCTCCGGCCCGGCCGCACTGCCGGTCAGCTCGCGGGCGACGTCCTTCGCGTACTGCTCGCCGTCGACGTCCGCCAGCGCCACCGCGCCGGCCGGCGTCGCGGCCAGCGCCGTGGCCAGCAGCGCGGAGAACTCCGCGGGCGCGGGGCCCGCGTGCCGGGTCGCGACGGCCAGCCAGCCGACCGGGTCCGGCTCGGGCAGCGTCGCCGGCACCTCGCCGGTGGGCACGGGCGGCAGGCCGCGCAGCACGGCGTCGGTGTGGAACAGCAGGTGCCGTGTCAGGCCGCCCAGCTCCAGCCGGCCGGCGTCGGCACCGCCGCCGAGCGCGTCACCGATCGCGAACCCGACGTACGCGCCGACGATCCGGTGCCACGCGAAGCGCCCGGCGAGCGTGCCCGTGGCGAAGAACTTGCCGGACGTCCACGGCACCGGCCGCGGGCCGGCGTCCTCGCCGACGTGCGCGATCAGCCCGTTCGCGCCCAGGTCGGCCGGCCACTGCGGGTCCTGGCCCGCCCGGCGCCGGACGCCGTTGCGGTGCTGCCAGGCGAACCCGCGCAGGTACCGGACGCACTCCGCCGGCGTCAGCTCGACGCGGTGGTCGCGGGCCTGGTCTACGGCGTAACGCAGGTGGCGGGTCAGCAGGTCCGGTGGCTCGATGCCGAACTCCCCGGCCAGCGCGGCCAGCGCCTCGGCGACCTCCGGCCCGGCTTCGGGCGCCGGCTCGTCGAGCCACGGCCGGGGGGCGGTGTCGTGCCCGGCGTCCGCCAGCTCGGCCGCGGCCAGGCTGCGGACGAGCCCGGTGCCCGGGTCGAGCGTCAGGCCGGTCCCCGGCTGGTACCGCAGCAGCTCGCGCACGACCACCCGCCACCGCTGGGGGTAGCGGCCGGGCACCTTCGCCGACGAGCTGAAGGCGATGACTTCGTGGCCCGAGGCGCCGGGCACCGGCCGCAGCAGCGGCTCGCCGTCCGGCGTCGGCACGAGCACTTCGGTGTCGAGCAGCGCCTGCGCGAACTCGGCGCGGCTGATCCAGTTCGCGCCCAGGTAGTTCAGCAGCTTCTCGGCGTCGGTCGTCGGCTTCGGGAAGCCACGCCAGACCGGCCCCGGGGTGTACCCGTCGTTGTCGCGGCGCGGCCCTGTCGGCTCCCCGAACAGCGTGTACTGCGCCCAGCCGCGGATCGCGCGCACGGGGATGCCGAGGCCGGGGAACGCCGCTTCGTCGAACTCCGGGTCGACGTCCGGGCGCCACTCGACGAAGCCGTCGTCGACCGCCGCGGCCGCGCCGGGACGCGCGACAGCTTCCTCTTCGCTCATTCTCCCCATCCTCGCGCTAATGCCGCGGGTACCGCTCGATCCACCGGTCGCCGAGCGCGCTCAGCGCCGAGTGCCGGTCGAAGTGCCAGTAGGCGTCCGAAGCCACGTTCTCGACCAGGTAGCGCAGCTCCAGCTGGTCGACCCACTTCTGCGGCAGCCCGGGGATGCCGGTCCGCGCGCCGAGCAGGGCGCCGGCGATCGCGCCGGTGAGCGCGCTGCGGCCGGAGTGGTTGACCGCGCGCAGCAGCGCCTGCTCCGGGTAGTTCTCGAAGCCGGACAACGCCGCGAAAGCGCGTCCGAGCACCGAGAGCGTGCTCTTCCCGTCGCCGATCAGCTCCGGCATCCGCAGGTCGGGCAGGCCGTGCTCACCGAAGAACGGCACCGACTCGGCGACCATCTCCTTGATCTCGGTCCACTCCGGACCCTGCTGGAACTGGTTGTCCGGGTTGAGGATCTCCCGGCCGAGGTTCCAGATCGGGAAGCTGAACGCGTCCTTGGTCAGCGCCTGCTCGAACAGCCAGGTCAGGTACGTCGCGGCGGCCAGGTCGGGCTCGCCGGGGTGGGTGACGCCGGCCATCGCGCGCACGGCCTGGCGCGCGCCGCCGCTGAACCCGCTGCCGGGACCGGCCATGGTGAGCGCGGCGGGCAACGCGGGCAGCAGCGCGGCCGCGCCGGACAACGGTGTGCCCCCGGCCCCGGTGGCGAGCTGGTGGTAGGCGTTGAGCTCGGCGTCGTCGGCGTCGCGGCGGGCGTGCAGGTCGGTGACCTGCACGAGCCAGCCGTCCGGGTGGTCCAGCGGCGCGCCCTGCGTCTTCAGCCAGCGCTGCAGTGCGCCGCGGGTGACGTCGGGGAGCAGCTGCTCGGCCTCGCGGGACTCCGGCTGCTCGCGGTGCGGGCTGCGGATCACGGCCTCGGTGTAGAACAGCAGCCGCTGCGTCAGCGAGCCGATCCGGCCCGGCTGGTCGAACGCCGGGAGCAGGTCGGAGACGCCCTCGATGCCGTACTTCGCGTGGATGTCGTGGAGCGGCATCCGGTCGACCGCGGCGCCGAGCGCCTCGCCGAGTGCGAAGCCGACGAACGCGCCGGTGACGCGCTGCCAGCCGTAGCGGAACCCGTCGAGGTCCCGCTCGAAGTACTTGCCGAACGTGTCCAGCCGCGGCACCGGGCGCCCGTCGTTGTCGTACGTCGGCGCCAAGCCGTTCGCGCGCAGGTCGTTGGGCTTGCTGCGCGGCGGCTCGGGCATGGTCATCCGCTTCAGCCACGACTCGCCGAGCACGGTCTTCGCGCACTCCTCGGCGGTGAGCTCGTAGCCGCGCTTGCGGGCCCGCTCGGCCGCGGCGAGCGGCGGCTTGACCGGCGCCGGCAGCGCCATCCGCGACGCGGTGTCGGCGGCGACGCGGATCAGGTCCTCCTCGGCCTCCGGGCAGCGGCCGTGGACGTCGATGCGCGGCTCGTGCCGCGGGAACCGCTTGACGATCTGGGCCAGCTCGTTGCTGGAGACGTCCTCGATGGTCGTCGGGCCGCCGTTGATCACCAGGTTCGGCGGGTGCTCGAACTCGGCCAGCGTGGCGACGTCGACCCGCCACCAGCCGTGCTCGCGCGGGGGCAGGTGCCGCGTCGAGCTGAAGACCTTGAGCTCGTTGCGCTCCTCGGCAAAGTAGAACCGGTCCGTCTTGCCCGTCTCCAGGTCGAGCGGCACGAACACCTCGCACCGGATCAGCCCGATGAGCAGCAGCTCCCGCGTCAGCCAGCCGACGCTGGCGAACGACAGCAGCGTCTCGAGCGTGTTCTCCGGCTTCGGGTAGCCACGGCGGATGGGCCCGGCCTTGTACTCCGGGTTCTCGCGCTCTTCGCCGGTCTGGTTGCCGTCGGCGTCGACCTTCACCCAGCCGGCGACGGCCTGCAGCGGCACGCCCAGCTCGCCGAGCCCGGCCTTCACGTACTCGGGGTCGACGACCTCGCGCCAGTTCTCCTGCCCGGGGAACGCCACCGGGACCGAGAGCCCGCCGGGGTGCGGGTGCGCCTGGCGCAGCTCGCCGTCCGGCTCGCGGACCACCACCGACGGCGGCGGGAAGATCTCCTTGTCCGGCCGGCCCTCGTCGAGGAACGCGATCGTGTTGTAGGGCACCGACCAGCCTTCGGGGATGCGCAGCACCTTCTCGGTGTCCACCCGCAGCCCGGCGGGACCGGAGACGTCCGGGCCGTGCACCGCGCGCAGCCACTGGCCGACCTTGGCAATCGCTTCCGCCGCTTCCACCTACTCGATCCTCTCCAGGCTTCCGTCGGACTCGTGCTCGGCGATCGTCTTCGGCAGCACGTAGGCCACCGCGCCTCCCGGCAGGTTCGCCCACGGCACCGTGATGCCGGTGATCACGTGCACGGGGCGTCTCAGCCGGTAACTTCGCTGCACCCGTTCGCGTTCGAGTGGCAGCGACGTCGTGGCGAACCGTACCTCCCCGTGGTGAACGAGGTTGCCGGGTTCCTCGCCGAAGCGCAGCACGACCGTACCCGCCACCAGCCGGGTGATGCGCTTGTTGCGGAGCAGGGTGAGGGGAGGCTCACCCGGGGCCGGGTGCACCGGCCAGTCGGCCAGCTCCCGAGCCGTTTCCAACGGTGTTTCGTGGCCGGCCGTCATCCGGGCGGGGTGCAGCAGCAACGCGCCCAGGAGCTGCTGCGCGGCGTCCTCGAGCCGGCCGAAGTGCTTCGGCTCGCGAGGTGCGCCGTCGACGTACGCCGCGACCTCCCAGCCGTCCGGCGTGTAGTTGAGGCACCACGTGCCGTCCGCGCGGTCGCCGACGCGGTACGCCTCGGGCCACACCCCGTGCTCACCGAGCCGTTGCACCAGGACGGTCAGCAGCTCTTCGTCGTCCAGCGACGGGTCCGGCGTGGTCTCCAGCGCCGCGACGACGTCACCGCCGGTCGGTTTGCCGTCGGTGCGCCCCGGTTTCGGCCGCGGCTTCCCCAGCAGGTCCGCCTCGGCGGTCCGCCGGACCAGCGGCTCGACGTACGGCGGCTGGAAGTGGTGCCGCCGGATGTGCGCGACCAGGTCCGGTTCGGGCGGCAGGCCGAACTCGGCGAGCAGCCGCGGCACGGCCGCGGACCAGATCCAGGTGCCGTCGGTGTGGAAACCCTCGGTCACGACGGCTTCGCGCTCGAGGTACTGCAGCACGAGCGGCGCCTCGGTGTCGGTCAGCAGCGGCCGTTCGGTCTCCGGGCCCCCGACGTCGGCGATCCGGAAGACGACGCCCAGTGGTAGCTGCGCGCGGATCCGCCACCAGTCCGGGACGTGCTCGTCGGGCCGCGGGAACTCGCCGAGCTCCGCCGGGAACGCCGTCGCCTCCGGCGGGTCCGTCCACACGGGCTCGTCGTCGAGCGCGAAGTCGAAGTCGAAGGTGCCGTCGGGCGCGAGCGTGAACCGCGCCTGCAGCCAGGTCCCGCGCTCCTCGGTGTACATCCCCTGCCGCAGCCGGCCGAAGAGGTCGGCCAGCCCGTCCGGCGTCGCGGCGTTGTGCCCCTCGACCTCGACGTGCTTCCCGACCTGCCGGAAGTCCACGACGGCCGGCCGTGCGGCGTCGGCCCGGTGCTCGCGCAGGAGCTTTCCCAGCTGCACCAGGAGGGTGCGCTGCTCATCGGGCGAAAGTCGTTGTTCCACGTGAATCATTGCCTCGGGT
The DNA here is from genome assembly GCF_023023025.1 of Amycolatopsis sp. WQ 127309. Classification (NCBI taxonomy): domain Bacteria; kingdom Bacillati; phylum Actinomycetota; class Actinomycetes; order Pseudonocardiales; family Pseudonocardiaceae; genus Amycolatopsis; species Amycolatopsis sp. WQ 127309. The sequence continues at coordinate 2,660,703 of NZ_CP095481.1, read as the reverse complement.
AGCGCGGCTTGGCTTCGAACGTCGGCGCCTCACCGGCCGCACGACGGGTGGCTTCGTCTTCCCACATCTTGAAGGTCCGCTTCCAGAGTGCCTGGACCAACGCGGTCTCCTGCGGGGTCCGGCGGCGTCCTTCTCGGACAGCGACGTCGTCTATACCTTTCACGGTCTCGTAGAGCGCGAAGATCGGGCCGTCGCCCGTCAGGTACCGGCTCCGCAGCTTTTCGGTCTCCCGGACGAAGTCCTCCTCGTTCATCGGACCTTTGATGTTCGAATCGGTGGTGGCCCGCAGGACCTCACGGATGTGGCTGCCGTCCTGGACGAAGAAACCCGTCTGCAGGTCGAGGAGGGTGCCCGCCAGACCGCCGTTGGGCACCTTGTCGATCCGATAGGTCTGGGCGTAGTACCTGTAGAAAGTGGGCTCCTGGATGGCCATCAGCTGCTCCCCTCGGATGACAGTCCCTGCCGGAACGCTTCCTCGAAACGGCCTCGGACCTGTTCGGTCAACGCCGCGTCGAGAGCCGCCTCTTCCGGCGAAAGGAAGCCCTCGTGGCCGTCCTTCTTGCTGAAGGTCTCGAAGTCGCGGCGGACCTCGTACAGCGCGTGCTCGTATGACGCGACGTCGTCGATGTGCGTCAGGTGCAGCCGCAGCTCGGCCACGTGCCCGTTCGGCAGCCGGACGTTGAGCTGCAGGTCCCGGTAGCCGCTGTCCTGCGGGTTGGCCAGCCGGTCCGAGAAGTCGACGATCGTGAGTTCGGGATCGTTGCGTACCGCGTCCAGCGCGCGGTACATGTCCGCCACCTGCTCGAACTGGATCTTGGTGCCGACGAGGTCGTGCAGCAGCGAACCGTCCCAGTTGCGCTTCTCGATCTTCGCCAGAGCCCGCACGTCGTCCTTCGGTTCCGGCCGGAACCCCGCGTGGCCGTCGGTCTCACCCGCGATCCGCTCGGTGATCCGGTTCAGCGTGCCTTGGGTCTCGGGCCAGCGCGCACGTTCTTCGGCGACCCACTGCTGGCAGTACTCCGGATCGCCGATTCTGCTTTGGTCGAAGCTTTCGTGCTGCAGCTGCTCTTCCGGGGCTTCGTGGGCGATCGCCGCCACGTCGGCGGAGATCTCCGCCTGTTCCGGAGTCGGGTCGAACGGCTCGACTCCCTGGTGCTCGACGTCGTCGACCACGCTGTACCCGCGCTCGTTCACCTCGTGGACGGCGTCCTCCAGGATCGGGATCGCCTCGGGGTGCTTGAGCAGGCTGGCCAGCGTCTTCGGGTTGTCGAGCAGCGAGCGCGTCAGGTAGTCGTTGGCCGGGTCGGCGAGCATCCTGGCCAGCTCGGGGTGTTCCGGCAGGTGGGCGCGGATGTAGTCGGCGTCCGGGTGGCCGTCGAGCGCCGCGGCGACGTCGTCGCGGGCCAGGAAACCGTCTTCGGAAATGCCGTAGCCGCCGTGGGTTTCGGTGTGCACGTGCTCGGTCTGGACGTGCTCGGTGCCCGGCGTCCCGACGTGCAGCAGCTTGATGTCCTTTGGCGGGTGCGGCAGGTGCATCAGGTCGCCGGACTGCGGGTCGATGAACGCGACGCCCTCGCGGGTGTGCACGACCATCGCGACGTGCCCGTACTCGACGCCGCCGCGGCCCTCGTACTTCACCGCGACCACGGCGTGGTGGTCCACCGGCCGCTCGCGCATCTCGCGGATGACGTCGTCGTAGCTCGCGCGATCGGAGAACGTCTCGCCGAACCGGCTCTCGATGTGCTCGAGCGTGCCGCGGGTGCCCATCTCGTGCAGCGGGATCGGCTCGGCCGTCGCGTCGCCGCCGTGCAGCCGGTCCCAGTACGCCTCGGGGCCGCGGGTGCAGTTGGAGACGTAGCCGTTCTCCAGCGCGCCCGGCTCGTGGAAGCCGGGGTTGACCTCGCGCAGGTGCGGGTGGCGGTCCTGGACGTAGGCCGCGCGCTCCGCCGGCGTCGCCGCGCCGGCGTGGATGGCGGGCTCGGCGGGCGGGTTCGTCGCGCGCGCCAGCGAGGAGTAGTCCGGTTGTGGTGCTGTTTCGACGTGCGGCTCGGCCGGGCTGTCGAGGACGTCGCTGACCTTCGGCTGGTGGTGCTCCACCACCGGCTCGTTGAGCCCGCCCAGGCGTTCGGCGATCGACTCCTGCTTGCGCCGGTCGAACTCGGCCGCGTTGTGCTCGTTCTCGGCGCGCCGCTCGGCCATCCTCCGCTGCGCGGCCTCGGGGTCGAGGTAGCGCGGGTGGCCGGGCCCGATCTCCTCGGCCTCGACAACCCACTTGCGGCGGCCCTCGGGCGTGATCTCAAGCCGCTTGTCGTGCACCAGCAGCTGCGTCCCGGGCGGCGACAGCGACTCGCGCTCACCCGGGTTCTCGGCGAGCTTCGAGATGTCGCGGACGTTGTCCGACCGGACGTGCAGCTCGACGTCGTCACCGAACTTCGACGTCGACAGCTCGCCGGTCTTGATGGACGCGCTGGAGAACGCGGGCTCGACGACCACCGCACCCGGCTCGTACGGCCCGGCGACCAGCTCGGCCAGCCGCGGATCGCCGCCGACGTCAATACCGCGGACGGTCTCGCCGGACGTCCGCGGCACCTGGCCGAGGCCGTCGACGATCGCGCGGGTGTTCTCCTGCGCGAGGTCGAACCCGGGGTGGCCGGGGCCGCGGCGCAGGGCGTCGTTGACGTCGTAGGCGTACTCGCCGCGGGTGTAGCCGTGGACCGCGACGGCGCCCTCGTCGGTCAGCGGCAGTCCGGCGGCGTCCCGGCGGGCAAGCGCGCGGTCGTGGACGTCCTGGTAGACGTCGTCGTCGCCGACGGCCCGGCGGATGCTCTCGTGGTCGGCTGGGGTGGCGTGGTGCTCGCCGTCGAAGAGGTAGCTCTCGTCGTGCGGCACGCGCTCGGGCGTGGGGTTGAGCCGATCCGCGATCCCGGGCGCCGCGTCTCCGCCGCCCAGCGGCATCTCGTGGATCCCGGTGGCGTCGTGCGGCAGCTCGGCCAGACGGCCGGTGACCGGATCGGCGAAGACGACACCGTGCTCGGTGTGCACGCCGGCGACCAGGTGCGTCTCGCCGCCGGCTTCGAAGGCCACGGCCGTCCGCGCGCCGACCGGACGTTCGCCCAGGTCACGGGCGACGTCACCGAAGCCGTCCCGGCTGTGCCACTGCCCGCCGAGCTGCTCGCTGACGTGCGCGGGGCCCTGGTGCGTCCCCGGCCCGGCGACGACGTCTTCGCCGTTCATCCGCCGTTCGAAAGCGACCATCGATTCGGCGGAGTTGGTCCGGAAGCCGTGTTCGAGCGCGTCCGGGCCGTAGTGGTTGCGCGTGTTGACCGCGGCGAGCTCGGGAACGGCGTCCCGGACGAGCCGCGCGTGCTGCTGCGGGCTCTCGACGGACCCGGCGTGCAGCACGGGCGCACCACCCGGCGTGAGCGGCTCGGCGAGCCGCGACCAGCCACCGTCGGGCTCCCGCGTCGCCGGCACCCGCCGCTCGGCCGCGGGCGGCTCGGCGTCGTCCCCGCCCAGCAGCTTGAACAGGTTGCCGCTCGGCTTGAGCTCGGGGTGTTCGGCGTAGAACTTCTCGGTCTCGGCGTCGGCCTCACGCTGGAACCGCTCGTCGTCGGCCCGCTCCTGCGCCCGCCGCTCGTCGATCGCACGCTGGGCGTCGGCGTCCCCGAGGTACCGCGGATCACCGGCGGTGACCTCCTCGGCGTGCACAACCCACTGCGGCTGGTCCATGGTGCCGCCGGAGCCGTGGACGTAGTCGGGGTGCTCGGGGTGGCCAGGCCCCTTCTCGATACCCGTGATCTCGAACTGCGACCCGGCCTTGAACAGCACCTCGCGTTCGCGCCCGATGCTGGCCATGGACTCGACGTCCCGGCCGGTCTTGGAGTCGATCCGCATCTCGACCTCACCGGGGAAGATGCTCCGAGGGTGCCCGGAGTCGACCTTCGACGAGCTGAGGAAAGACGGCTCGGTGATGTGCGCACCCTCGTGGAACCGCCCGAGGAAGGCCTGGACCCGCGCAGGATCGCCCTGGAAGTCGATCCGCCGAGAGACGGTCCCGACATGCGGCGGCATCTCGTTCAGTCCAGAGACGAGCGCCCCGGCCTGCGGAGCGATGTCCGCAAGCTCCGGACTGCCGAACCGCAGAGCCCGGTTGAGCGGCCCGACCATCTCGTGCCGCGTGTAGGCGTGCACGGCGAAGGCCCCGTCGTCGGACATGCCGGGGTAGAACTCGTCGCGCTTGAGGAGCGCCTCGCGCCGGACCTGCTCGTGCCGCCACTCACCGGTCTCAGAGCTTTGCCGCCCAGAGTCGATGAAGGTGTCCTCGATCCGCCGAACCCCGGCGGGATCATCGGTGTGAAACCGCTCATCGGTCAGGTAGGGCTCATCAGCACGCCCCTGCTGCGGTCCCGGAACAGCCGAGTCGTCGCCATCACCGTGCTGTTCGGCAGGCGCCTGCTCAGCGGGGTGTTCTGCGAGCTGCTGCTCCGCGGGGTGCGCGCCAGGCGGTTGTTCAGCGGATTGTTCGGCGGGCACTTGCTCCGCGGGTGTGTGCTCGGCGGGTGCCTGCTCGGTGGGCCTTTGCTCGGAGCGTGCCTGTTCGGAGGCCGTCTGCTCAGCGGAGCGTTCGGCGGCCGGTTGCTCCGTGGGTGCGTGCTCAGCAGATGCGTGCTCGGTAGGCCCTTGCTCAGAGCGTGCCTGCTCAGCGGAGTGTTCGGTGAGCGGTCGCTCTTCGGGGTGCTTGGCGGGCGGCTGCTCGGCGGCGTGCTCGCCCGGCGGTTGCTCAGCGGGGCGTTCTGCAGCCGGCTGCTCGGCGGAATGCTCGCCAGGCGGTTGCTCCACGGGTACATGCTCGGTGGGCCCTTGCTCAGAACGTGCCTGTTCGGCAACCGCCTGCTCAGCGGCATGCGATTGCTGGCCGGAGCGCTCGGCCGGTACCTGCTCGCCCGGCCGTTCCTCGGCGGTTGCCCGCTCACCACCGGGTTGCCCGGCCGCCTGCTCAGCAGGCCGTTCAGCCGCACGGTCCTGCTCAGCAGCCGACGGTTCGGCGGGCCGCTCGGCCGCAGACCCGTGCTGCTCAGCCACGTGGTCGGAGGTGGCCGATTGCTCGTCGACGGGCTGCCGGACCGCCCGCTCGGCGGGCTCAGCCGCGTGGCCACGCGTGGCCGGCGCCGCCTCAGCGGCGTGTTCCCGGGCAGGCGCCTGTTCGACCGGTCGCTGAGGAGCGGTCGGTTCCGCCGGACGCGCGGGCTGAGCCGGTCCGGCGAACCGCTCCGTCGCCGGCGCGACGGGCGGAGCTTGGTCAGCCGGACGATGCACCGGCGGCTGCTCCGGGGCGCGATCCACCGGCCGAGGCTGCTCGAAACCCCTGGGCGGCTGGTTGTGCGGACCGCGAGGAAGGTTTTCCTGCGGCGGCCCGAAGCGCGGCGGCGGCACCACACGCGGATCATGCGACGGCATCGGCGGCCGCCCACCAGGCGGCGGTGGCGGCATCGAAGGCCGCCCACCCGGTCCCTGCAGGCCCCGCGGCTGGTTCGGATACCCCGCAGGACGCTGCCCACTCTGCGACGGCCACCCACCCGGCGGCATCCGCCGAGGATCATTCGGATGCGGCCCACCCTGCGATGGATGCCCCTGCGGAGGCAGCCCCCCATGAGACGGCGGCCCCGAACGCCCACCCTGCGCCGGCCCCCCACCCTGCGGACCCTGCGACGGCAGCCCACCTTGCCGCGGCAGCTCACCCGGTGTCGACGACCCCCCATGCGACGACCGCCCACCTTGCTGCGGCAGCCCACCCTGCGTCGACGGCCCCCCATGCAACGGCTGTCCACCCTGCGGCGGCTGCCCACTGTGCGGAGCCTGCCCGCCCTGTTGCGGCTGCCCGCCACGCGGCGCTTGCCCACTGTGCGACGGCTGTTGCCCCTGCGACGGCTGCCCGCCACCACTGTGCGGCGGCTGTCCACCGTGCGGTGCTTGCCCACCGTGCGGCGGCTGTCCACCGTGCGGTGCTTGCCCACCGTGCGGCGGCTGTCCACCTTGCTGCGCTTGCCCGCCGTGCGGCGCTTGCCCACCGTGCGGCGGCTGTCCACCTTGCTGCGCTTGCCCGCTGTGCAGACCCTGCCCGCTGTGCGGCGGCAGCCCGCTCTGCTGCGTCCGCCCGCTGTGCGAAGCCTGCTCACCGTGAGAGGGCGGCCCACCCTGGGGCGGCTGTCCACCGGGGCGGGCTTGCCCCCCGTGCTGCGCCGGTCCACCCTGCGTCGGCTGCCCACCGAGCGGTGCCTGTCCACCGTGCTGCGGCTGCCCGCCCTGTGGTGGCTGTCCACCCTGCTGGACCCGTCCAGCGTAAGGCTGTTGCCCACCACGCGGTGCCTGCCCGGTTTGTGGCGGCTGCCCCCCGTGAGTTGGTTGCCCAGTCTGCGGCGATTGCCCACCGTGAGGCGGCTGCCCACCTGGCTGCGGCTGCCCGCTGTGGGGCGGCTGGCCGCCTGGCTGCGGCTGTCCGCCGTGCGGGGCCTGCCCACCCTGGGGCGGCCGACCGCCCTGCGGCGTCGGCGCCTGACCAGCTTGACCACCCGGCGGCATCCGGCGCGGGTCCTGTGGCGGCACTCGTCGCGGCTGCTCGTGCGGGGGTTGGCCACCTCGCGAGGGCATCGGCGGCGTCGGCCCACCCGGGCGTGGACCCGGGCCACCCGCGCGTCCGCCCGGAGCACCGCCGCTCGGCATCCCGCCAGGCTGCGGCGTGAATCCGCCCGCCGGTGGGGGCGACATCTGCTGCGGCGCCCCGCCACCCTGGAACGGTGTCGGCCCCGCGTCCGCCGCTAGTGGCTGGCCCGGGCCGCCGGTGAAGCCGGCCGCGCCGACGTTGTCCGTCGGACGTCCGCCGCTCTGCCGTCCCGGTTCGGGGCCGAATCCCGGCGGGGCCATGCCATAGCCGCCGCTCGACGAGCCGCCGGATGAACTCTCGCCGTGCGGCGAGCCGCCGCCGTGCGGCGGGCTGCTCGGTGAGCCTCCGGTCTGCGACGGGCCACCAGAGGAATCCGCGCCGTGCGAACCGCCCGACGAGCTGCCGCCGTGCGACACCCCACCCGACGAACTCGGCATTCCGCTGCCACCCATCGGCGGCGTTGATCCACCTGCGGGTGCCTGCTGCTGGGGAGCCGGACCATCCGACGCGACTCGCTGCGCCTCGGGCTGCTGCTGTGCGACGGGCTCAGCCGCCTGACGCGCAGGACCCTGCACGTCAGGCTCCGAACGTTGCGACGCGGGTTCCGGCCTCTGCTGGGAAGCAGGAGCCTCACCTCGCGACTCAGGCTCGTGCCGCGACTCCGACGCCGTCTCGTGCCGCGACTCTGCCTCGGAAGACGCCTCACCCCGAGACTCCGGCTCAGACGATGCCTCGCTCCGCGACTCGGGCTCGGACGGCGCCTCGCTCCGCGACTCCGGTTCTGACGACGACTCCGCCCGCGACGGCGGCTCTTCACTCCGTGACTCCGGTTCCGACGACGAACTCGGCTCCTCCGAGCCCCGCCGCGAATCCCCGGACTCGTCGGCACCCCGGGATTCACCGGACTCACCGGACTCACCTGAGCCGCTCGGCTCGCCGGATTCACCGGTGCTGCGCGAACCCCCGGACTCGCCCGATTCACCAGAGTTGCGGGACTCCCCAGAGCTGCCCGAGCCCGAGCCGGAGCCTCCGGACTCGCCGGCTCCACGAGACTCCCCCGAGCCGGAATCCCCCGACCCCGAGTCCCCGGAGCCAGAACCCGACTCCGAATCTCTCGAGCCGGAGCCGGAGCCCCCATCCCCACCAGGCTCAGCCCGCGGAATGTTCGCCTCATGCACCGAGTGCAGCTGCTCCTTGGCGCCCCCGACAGCCCCACCGACGGCCCCACTCGACGCGCCCGTCAGCAGCTGCTCCGGCGTCAACGACCCGAGATCCCCCGTCACCGCGGCCTGACCAACCGTCTGCGCGACCCCCTCGGCAGCCCCCCGCGCCCCGGCCCGCATCGCCGCGTCCGCGATCTGCCCACCAGCGCTGTGCGACAACCCCTCGGTCGCTCCACGCCCGATCGCGCCGCTGCCGGCTCCGACGACTCCGCCGACCGCGCCCGAGATCGCCGAATCCGAGGTCTTGGACCAGTCCCAGCTCTGGCGATCTCCCTTCGCCATCTGCAGGCCTTGAATACCCGCGTCCATGCCGAGGTTGATGGCCTCGTTCTTGAGGACCTCCATGCCGATCTTCTTGAGGCCCTGCTTGAGCAGCTTCTCCAGCAGCTCTTTCGCGACCTGCTTGAACCCCTGCTGCGCCAGCTTCTCGAGCAGCTGCCGGAACAGCATCTGCACGGTCATCCGCGTCGCGATCTGGGCCGGCGCGATGCCCGCCGTCGAGCCGCCGAACGTCACCGCCGCGGCCGCGATCATCGCCGCGATCTGGGCGGCCAGCACGATCAGCGAGATGATGATCATGTACTTCGTGTACTCGACGTCCAGGGCCGTCTGGTCGCACGAGTCGCCCAGCGCCTTCGTCGCGTCGGCCAGCTGCTTGAAGTACGCCTCGTCGCCCTCGACGAACTTCTTCCACTGCTCGACGAACGCGTCGGCGCCGTCACCCGTCCAGTTGTCGCGGATCCCGGACGCCGCCTGGTTGCCCGCGTCCGACGCGGGGCCGATCGCGGAAGACGCCGTGTGCCACGCGTCCCGCAGCGCGCGCAGCTTGGTCTCGTCGCCCTCCGGCCAGCTCTCGCCGACGACGATGGGCAGCAGCCACTTGACCGCGTCGGGCATCTCCATACCCACGGGTCATTGCCCCTTGCCGAGCTGGGACGTCACGTCTTGGTCGGCGCCCGTCAGGGCCTTCATCGACTTGTCGACGTTCTGCTGCATCCCGCGCAACCCCTGCACGAGGTTGGTGAAGCCCTCGACGGCACCCTGCGCGCCCGGCACGTAGTCCTTCGCGAACTCCTTGCCGGAGTCGTCGCCGCCCCAGCACTCGCCCTGCGCGGACAGCGCGCCCTGCAACGCCTTCAGCGCGTTGTCGAGCCCGTCGGCGGCCGTGACCAGGCCGGTCGACGCGCGCAGCACCGCGTCCGGCTCCGCGGTGAAGCCGGCTCCCCCGTCCGGCATCAGTCGCCCCTCGTCATCCAGGACGACGGCGGCTCCTCGTCCTCGTCCGCACGCGGCGGGCGGACACGCTGGGGTGCGGGCGCAGGCGCCGGCGGCTGGTCGTTGCGCAGGATCGAGCCGTCGTCTTCGAAGGATTCGGGACGCGGCGGCTCGGGAGCTTCCTCGGCGAAGTCCGGGATCGGCGGCACCAGCCCGGCCAGCGACGGCGCGCCGTCGACCAGGTCGGCGAGGTCGGGCAAACCTTCGGTGATCGGCGCCATCAGGTCCGCGATCTTCTGCTTGACCTGCAGCGATCCCTGACGCACCAGGGTCTGGACGGTGTTCGCGAGCTGCGCGGGGGTCGTGCGCTCGAACGCGTTCGGTGCGAACTCGAGCTTCGCGAGGCTGCCGCCGGCGTCGATGGTCGCGCGGACCAGGCCGTCGGGGGACGTCACGTGCGCGGTCGTCTCCGCCGCCGCGGCCTGGGCGTCACGCAGCTGCGCCGTCTGCCGCTCGAAGTTCTCCAGGAGGGTGTCCATCTGGTCCTTCATCGCGGCATTGCGTGCCTGAAGGCGCGCACGGTCGTCGCCCGCGGTGGTCACAGGAGCCCCCGGTGTCCCTCGAACCTACTAATGACTTCCCGTCACCCTAATGCCAATGGAGCAGTCATCGGAGCCGGTTCGGGCGTTTGCCTCAGCGAATCGTCCGGCGCCGGGCGAGGAGGTACCCGGCCCCGCCGACCAGGTAGCAAACGGTTGCGGCGATCAACAGGCCCGGCGACCGGCCGTCGTCCGGGATGACGAGCGCGCCCAGTGATACCGCCGCCACCTGGGTGATGTTGAAGAGCGTGTCGTAGAGCGCGAAGACGCGGCCGCGGGCTTCATCGGCGACGTCGAGCTGGATCGACGAATCGACGCAGAGCTTCAGCACCTGGCCCGCGCCGGTGATGAAGAACGACGCGAGCAGCGCGCACGGCAGCACCATCGGCAGCCCGAGCGCGGACTGCGCGATCGCCGCGACGACCAGCGCGCCGAGCACCGCGCGCACCCGTCCGGCGCGGCGGATCAGCCGGGCGGTCAGCAGGCCGGCGATGAGCAGCCCGGCCCCGGCCAGCGCGGCCATCTGCCCCAGCCCGGGCAGGCCGGCGCGCAGGAGACCGTGGTCGGTGAAGTAGTTGCGCATCAGCAGCACGGTGACCAGCAGCGAGACGCCGAACGACGCCCGGTGCGCGAAGAGCGCGATGAACCCGGCGGTGACGCTCGGCGCGCGCCAGGCGTGCTTCGCGCCGTCGGCCAGCCCGCGGGCGACCGCGACGAGCGGGTTCGTCGGCTCGTCGACCACGGACGGCCCGAGCAGCCCGCGCGCGAACCCACGGGCGATGAACGCCGCGACCAGGGTGCCGAGCACCGCGAACGCCGTCGTGTACGCCGAGCCGGCGTCGTCGCTGCCGAACAGGGCGCGCAAGCCGATCGCGCAGCCGCCGCCGATCACGGCGATGACCGAGCCGATCGTCGTGGCGAACGCGTTCGCCGTCACCACACTCGGCGGCGGGACGACGTGCGGCAGTGACGCCGAGAGCCCGGAGCCGATGAAGCGGGAGATCCCTTCTGCGGCCAGGGCCAGGGAAAACAGGCCGACCCCGCCGAACCCGAACCCGACGGCGGCGGCCGACGCGAGGATCGCCAGGCCGCGCAGGAGGTTCGCGAAGATCAGGACCTTGCGCCGGTCCCAGCGGTCGAGCAGGGCCCCCGCGAACGGCCCGACGACGGAGTACGGCAGCAGCAACGCGGCGAACCCGCCGGCGATGGCTAGCGGGTCGGCGGCGCGTTCGGGGTTGAAGAGCACGGCACCGGCGAGCCCGGCGCGGAAGACGCCGTCACCCCAGCTGGCGGCGAAGCGGGTGAAGAGCAGACGCCGGAAGGCCGGGTCCTTGAGCAGCGCTTTCGGCCCTACGCGCGGGGTTGCCGTCTGGGCGCTGATCGTCACGAACCCAGAGTAGAGGGTGGCCGACGCACTTCGGGGGGCTCCGGGGGCCCTCCCCCGGTTGGACGCCCTCGGGGCGAGATCGCGAAAGTGGCGCAGCCACTGAGTAAGAGGTGGCCGACGCACTGAGGTCGCCTCTCGGCGGCTATGCGCAGTGTGGCTCCAGCCGGACTGGTATTCCACAAAGGCGGTTCTTCAGTGAGCCCGGGGGACACGGAGTGCGCCGACCACTGTTTCAAACGAGGCGGGTGGGGCGATTGTTCCCGAGCCGAAGTAATTCGCCGGGCCAGAGGTGAGATCATGGGTCGCGTGCCAGCGGACGCCGAGGTTGAGCCGGGAACGCTCCTGGTCGCCGCCCCCACCATGGTCGACCCCAATTTCCGGCGGACCGTGGTGTTCGTCATCGATCACCGCGACGAGGGCACGCTCGGCGTCGTCCTGAACCGGCCGAGCGACGTCGCCGTGCACGACGTGCTGCCCAACTGGGGTGGCCACGTCGCCGAGCCGCAGTCCGTGTTCGTCGGCGGGCCGGTGGAGAAGAAGACGGCGTTGTGCCTGGCCGCGCTGCGCACCGGCGAGACCGCGGCGAGCGTGCCGGGCGTGATCGCGGTCCGCGGGCCGGTCGCGCTGGTCGACCTGGACACCGATCCCGAGGTCCTGGTGCCGAAGGTGCGCGGCGTGCGCGTGTTCGCCGGGTACGCGGGCTGGGACTCGGGCCAGCTGGCCGGCGAGATCGAGCGGGACGACTGGGTGATCGTGCCCGCGTTGCCGAGCGACATCCTGGCCTCGCCGAGCGGCGACCTGTGGAGCCAGGTGCTGCGCCGCCAGGGCGTGCCGATCGCGCTGCTGGCCACCCATCCGGGTGACCTTCAGCGGAACTAGGCCTTCTTGAAGACGCCGCAGCCGCCCTCGCCGCACGCGCAGCCGCTGCAGCCGGCGGGCGCCGCCGGGGCCGGCGCGGGGACGGTCAGCGCGGCCCGGTTGCCGAGTACGCCACCGCCCACGACCAGCACGAACATCGCCACGAGGCCCCCGAGCGCGGCGGCGATCAGGCCACCGGCCGACGGCATCGCGAGCCCGGCCAGCCCGGAGAGGATCGAGATCGCGCCACCGGCGGCCGTCGGCAACCCGGCGACGCGGTTCGCGAGCTTGAACGCGTCTTCGCTGCGCAACGCGGCCTGCGTGCGCACGCCGGTGCCGCCTTCGCGCGTCAGTTTTTCGCGGACGCCGAGGACACCGCCCCAGCCGACGACGACACCGAGCAGGATCGGAACCAGCGCGATAGCGAACACGGGTCAAGGATAAGCGTGACGTTCTGGCAACCTGCCGGATACCCTGATCGACTGTGCTACAGGCCATGTCACCCCGCGTACTGCCCACCGTGTTGGCCCTTGCCCTGATCGGGGGATTGGCCGCCGCGGCGCCGGCCGATGCCACCGAGAGTCACCAGCGCCCGATCCGGTTGCTCGGCGAGAAGATCGTCCCGAACTCCCTGCAGTACCAGGGGACGACGGTCGGCGGCCTGTCCAGCATCGACTACGACCCCCGCACCGGCGGCTACGCCCTGATCTGCGACGACCGGTCGGCGATCAACCCGGCCCGGTTCTACACCGCGACCTTCCCGATCACGGCGAAGGGCGTCGGTGACGTCACCTTCACCGGCACGAAGCCGCTGCTGCGGCCGGACGGCACGCCGTACCCGCCGCTCACGCAGAATGACCCCGCCAAGCCGCAGAACGAGCAGACGATCGACCCCGAAGAGCTGCGCGTCGACCCGTGGACCGGCGACTACTACTGGTCGCAGGAGGGTGAGCGCACCGCGACGACGTTGATCGACCCGTCGATCCGCGAGGCGCGTCGCGACGGCAAGTACGTCCGTGACCTGCCGATCCCCGCGAACGAGAAGATGACGCCGACGGCAGGCCCGCGGCAGAACCTGGTGCTCGAGGGCATCACGTTCACCGGCTTCGGCGCGCTGCTGGCCAGCGACGTCGAGGGGCCGCTCCTGCAGGACGGCCCGGAGTCGACGCTGACGACCGGCGGCGTCTCCCGGATCACGCTGCAGGGCCGCTACGGCCCGGTCCTCGCCCAGTACGCCTACCCGCAGGAGCCGATCTTCGCGTCACCGGTCCCGGCCGGCGCGTTCGCGACGACCGGCGTCTCGTCGATGCTGGCCGTCGACCAGGCCGACCCGACGAAGTTCCTGATGATGGAGCGCTCGTTCGTCACCGGCGTCGGCAACAAGGTGCGCGTCTACGAAATCGACACGACGGGCGCGACGAACGTCCTGAACGTGCCGTCACTGGGCGCGGCGAAGCACGTCACGCCGGTCAAGAAGCGCCTGCTCTTCGACGCGGCCGACCTCGAATTGTCCACTGTGGACAACCTGGAGGGCATGACCTGGGGCCCGAAGCTGCCGAACGGCGAGCGCAGCCTGGTGATCGTCAGCGACAACAACTTCTCGCCCACCCAGGTCACGCAGTTCGTCGCACTGGCGGTCCCCTCCGAACGGCTTTGACCAGCAAGTTACGATGAACGTATGAACACGGCTCGGCTGCTCCTTAGCCTGCCGCGCTGACCGGTCCCCGGCCGGCGCGGCGACCCCTCATGCCCTCGAGGCTGAGGGGTCGAGTTGTTTCTGGAGTACCTCGCGACGAAGGAAGACGGCGATGACCGAGACAACAGGGACCGACGTCCCGGCGCACCGCTACACGGCCGCGCTGGCCGGTCAGATCGAGCGGCGCTGGCAGGACTTCTGGGCCGACCACGGCACGTTCCACGCGCCCAACCCCGTCGGGCCGCTGGCGGTCGAGGGGCAGCCGGTCCCCAGCGACAAGCTGTTCGTCCAGGACATGTTCCCGTACCCGTCGGGCTCCGGCCTGCACGTCGGGCACCCGCTGGGCTTCATCAGCACCGACGTCTTCGCCCGCTTCCACCGGATGATCGGGCGCAACGTGCTGCACACGATGGGCTTCGACGCGTTCGGCCTGCCGGCCGAGCAGTACGCGGTCCAGACCGGGCAGCACCCGCGCAAGACGACCGAGGAGAACATCCGGACCTACCTGCGCCAGATCCGGCGCCTGGGCCTGGGCCACGACGAACGCCGTCGCATCTCCACGATCGACCCCGAGTACTACCGCTGGACGCAGTGGATCTTCCTGCAGATCTTCAACTCCTGGTACGACGTCGAGGCGGGTGGCGCGCGGCCGATCGCCGAGCTGGAGGCCGCCTTCGCCGACGGCTCGCGCCCGACACCCGGTGACAAGGACTGGGCCTCCCTGAGCGCGGTCGAGCGCAAGACGATCATCGACGACCACCGTCTGGTCTACATCTCCGAGGCGCCGGTCAACTGGTGCCCGGGCCTGGGCACGGTGCTGTCGAACGAAGAGGTCACCGCCGACGGCCGCAGCGAGCGCGGCAACTTCCCGGTGTTCCGCCGCAACCTGCGCCAGTGGATGATGCGGATCACCTCCTACGCCGATCGCCTGGTCGACGACCTGGACCTGCTGGACTGGCCGGAGAAGGTCAAGTCCATGCAGCGGAACTGGATCGGCCGCTCGCACGGCGCCCGCGTCACGTTCAAGGCCGGCGAAGACGCCATCGAGGTCTTCACGACCCGGCCGGACACCCTGTTCGGCGCCACCTACATGGTGCTGGCGCCGGAGCACCCGCTGGTCGACAAGCTGACCGCGGCCACCTGGCCCGAGGGCGTCGACAAGCGCTGGACCGGCGACGCGGCAACGCCCGCCGACGCCATCAAGGAGTACCGCGTCGCGGCGTCGCGGAAGTCCGAGCTGGACCGGCAGGAGAACAAGGAGAAGACCGGCGTCTTCACCGGCGCGTACGCGACGAACCCGGTCAACGGCAAGCAGATCCCGGTCTTCGTCGCCGACTACGTCCTGATGGGCTACGGCACCGGCGCGATCATGGCCGTCCCGGGCCAGGACGTCCGCGACTGGGAGTTCGCCGAGAAGTTCGGGCTGGAGATCATCCGGACCGTGCAGCCGTCCGACGGTTTCGACGGCAAGGCGTTCACCGGCGACGGCCCGGCGATCAACTCCGGCTTCTTGGACGGCATGGACGTCGCCGAGGCCAAGAAGACGATCATCGAGCGCCTGGCCGAAGACGGCACCGGCGTCGGCACCGTGCAGTTCAAGCTGCGCGACTGGCTGTTCTCGCGCCAGCGCTACTGGGGCGAGCCGTTCCCGGTGGTCTACGACGAGGACGGCCAAGTGCACGCCGTCCCGGAGTCGATGCTGCCGATCGAGCTGCCCGAGGTCGCCGACTACTCGCCGGTGACGTTCGACGCCGATGACCGCGACTCGATGCCGTCGTCCCCGCTGGCCCGCGCGACCGACTGGGTCGAGGTCGAGCTGGACCTGGGCGACGGCCCGAAGACCTACCGCCGCGACATCAACACGATGCCGAACTGGGCCGGTTCGTGCTGGTACCAGCTGCGGTACGTCGACCCGACGAACGCGGAGTCGTTCTGCGCGCCGGAAAACGAGGCGTACTGGATGGGCCCGCGCGCCGCCGAGCACGGCGCGGACGACACCGGCGGCGTCGACCTGTACGTCGGCGGCGTCGAGCACGCGGTGCTGCACCTGCTGTACTCGCGGTTCTGGCACAAGGTGCTGTTCGACCTGGGCCACGTGACGTCCAAGGAGCCGTACCGGAAGCTGTTCAACCAGGGCTACATCGAGGCGTACGCCTACACCGACGCGCGCGGCGTCTACGTCGCGGCCGAGCAGGTCGAGGAGCGCGACGGCAAGTACTTCTTCGAGGGTGAGGAAGTCAGCCAGGAGTACGGCAAGATGGGCAAGAGCCTGAAGAACGTCGTCACGCCGGACGAGATGGCCGAGAACTACGGCGCCGACACGTTCCGCTTCTACGAGATGGCGATGGGCCCGCTGGCCATGTCCCGCCCGTGGGCGACCAAGGACGTCGTGGGCTCGCACCGCTTCCTGCAACGGCTGTGGCGCCTGATCGTCGACGAGGCGGGCGGCGAGCTGCGAGTGTCCACAGAGGACGCTTCGGAGGCGGACCGCAAGGTGCTGCACCGAACCGTGGCGGGCGTCCGCGAGGACTACGCGGAGATGCGCTTCAACACGGCCGGCGCCAAGCTGATCGAGCTGAACAACCACGTCACCAAGACGTACGGCGCGACCGCGTCGACACCGCGCGAGCTGGCCGAGCCGCTGGTGCTGATGCTGGCCCCGCTGGCCCCGCACATGGCGGAGGAGCTGTGGCGCCGCCTGGGCCACGCGGACTCGCTGGTGCAGGGCCCGTTCCCGGTGGTGGACGAGAAATACCTGGTCGAGGACTCGGTCGAGTACCCGATCCAGGTCAACGGCAAGGTCCGCTCCCGCATCACGGTCCCCGCGAACGCCGCACCGGACGCGGTCCAGGCGACGGCACTGGCGGACGAGAAGGTCGCCGCCCTGGTCGGCGGCGGCACGCCACGCAAGGTGATCGTTGTGCCGGGCAAGCTGGTCAACATCGTCCTGTAGGCCGCGCTGGTGGCCACCCGGTTCGCTGGGTGGCCACCAGCCAGCCCCGAGCCCGGCCACTGTCCGTTGGGGGTGGCCTCGTCCGGGCCCAGCTGCAGTTGTCCACTCTCTGCCGGGCGGGCCGCCTGGGCTCCCAACTGCGGTCGTCCAGCACGCGGCTGAGTGGTCGCCACCGGTCTTCGACCCGGTTGTCCGCCGTCGCCGACCGGCCGCCATCGGTCCTCCGGCCAGGTTGTCCACACCCACCGCCGAATGTGGACAACCGTTGCCGCGCAGCCACTTTTCCGGCCCTCCGTCGCACCCCGCCGATAGACTGGACCTGGGGACGCCCCCCTGGGAGCGGTGGGGGGTGTCTTGGTTCCGCAGCGCGACGGCGGAAAGGTGCCAGTGCTCGCGTGGCGTTCTCGATTTGATTGAGCGGTCAAGGAAATCCGCTCGATCGAAGGAGAACCCGGCATGACCCTCGACGGCAAGGTGGCCCTGGTGACGGGCGGCAGCCGCGGCATCGGTGCGGCCACGGCACTGCGGCTCGCCGAGGACGGCGCCGACGTCGCCCTGACCTACCAGCACAACGCCGGGCAGGCGGCTGACGTCGTCGACAAGATCAAGGCCTTCGGCCGGCGGGCCCTGGCGATCCAGGCGGACTCGGCGGACGCCGCCGCGGTGTCGGCGGCCGTGGAAACCACGGTCGTGGAGTTCGGCCGCCTCGACGTCCTGGTGAACAACGCCGGCGTCGGCTTCGTCGGGCCGCTGTCGGACACCGCGATCGAGGACGTCGACCGCGTGCTGGCGGTGAACGTCCGCGGCGTGCTCGCGGTGACCAAGGCCGCGGCCGCCCACCTGGGCGAAGGCGGCCGCGTGATCACGATCGGCAGCTGCGTGACCGACCGCGTACCCGGCCCGGGCATGGTCCTGTACGCGACGAGCAAGGCGGCGATGACCGGCCTGACCAAGGCCCTGGCCCGCGAACTCGGCCCGCGCGGCATCACGGTCAACCTGGTCCACCCGGGCCCGACGGACACGGATATGAACCCGGCAGACGGCCCGTACGCGGCCGACCAGCGCGCCCTGACGGCGTTCGACCGGTACGGAACGGCGGCCGAGGTGGCGTCGGCGGTGGCCTACTTCGCGGCCCCGGCCAACGGGTACGTCACGGCGTCGACCCTCTCGGTCGACGGCGGCCACGCGGCCTAGCTGCGGTCGAGCCCGATTTCCTTCGCGAGGTCGATCAGCATGGACTCGAACAGGACGTCCGGCTTGGACATCGGGATCGGGTAGTTGCCGAAGACCTCGAGCGTGACGTGCCCGTAGAGCCGGGCCCAGAACTGGATCATCAGGTACGTCACGCCGAGGTCGAGTCGCTCCGCCGGGATGTTCTGCCCGGACTCGGAGAGCACGTCTACCAGCGACTGCTGGAAGGTCATGAGGTCGTCGCGCAGCTCGTCCGGCACCCCGCTGCTGGGCGGCGTGACCAGGTCGTGCATCGCGAGCACCCGCCCGGCGGCGGCCAGGAAGATCCGCCCGAACGGCTCGTCGACCCGGCTCAGCGCACTCCCGGCCGCGGACCCGACCCCACCGGTCGGCGACGCGAAGACGAGCGTGAATTCCTTCGTGTGGGTGAGTGCCCACCGCCGGAAACCCTTGCAGATGGCGAACAGCTGCAGCATCCCGTCGTCGGGGATCTCCGCGATGTCCTCGGCCAGCTCGTCGGCCAGGTCCGCGCAGACGTCGAGCCGCAGGTTCTCGACCAGGTCGTCGCGCGATTCGTAGTACCGGTACAAGGCGGGCGCGGTGATCCCCAGCTCCCGCGCGATCGCGCGCAGAGTGACCGCCTCGGGCCCCTGCTCGACCAGGAGCCTCCGGGCGGTCCGCCGGATGTCCAGTTCGGTAGCCGCACGCGCGCGACCCCTCCGCGTGGGGTGGCTCATCCGAACAGTCTAGGCGCTTACGACAACAAGTCCCGAACCAACGCGGCGGCGAAGGTTACGGAAAGGTGCAGCTCAGGCCCTCGCCTTGAGGTTGGTCAGCACCAGGTCCGCGACACTGCGGCTGATCTCGCAAGCGTCCTTGCCGTCAGCGGCGGCTCGGTCTCCGAGGATCAGCGTGACGCCGTAGGTCAGCTTGTCCGTCACGCCGACGACGACGTTGCAAAGCCGCTTGTCGGACGTGTCCCCGTAGGCGATCGCCGGGTACTCCTGGACCGGGCTCAGCTCTTTCCAGAGCGAGGATTTCGGTTTGGTGTTCTTGTAGGCGAGGCTCAGGCCCTGGTCCGACTTGGTGTCGTAGCCGACCGTCAGCCCCGCGCCACTTCCGGACGTGCTGTCCCACTGGCACAGGGGGCCGAGCTCGGCGTCCTCGGTCTTTCCGGGGCCGGTGTCGCCGAGGAAGTCACTCACCTGCGCGGCCGTGAGGGCGGTGTCGCACGGGCTGCCGGCCAGCACCTGGTCGGGAAGGGGGTTGGCGACCGCGGGGGCTCCGCTGTCGGGTACGTCGGACCCGGGGGTGGTTGCGGAGCTTGTGGGCGCGGGTGTTGCTGTGCCGTGTTCGCCGTTGCAGCCGCTCAGCAGGGCGGCGCACGTGGCGGCAACGGTCAGGGTGACGATGCTCTGCCTGTTCATTCGGCTATCCCGCGTTTCGTGGAGGTGTCGGCAGCTGCCTGCTGGTCGACGGCTTCAGTGATTCCTAGTGCTTTGCGAAGCCGGCCGATCAACTCGGTCAGGTAGCCGAACTGATAACGAAGGTGGCCCTCGTAGTAGCGGCCGGTTTCGTTGACGCCGTTCTGCCCGTTCACCGCGGCGTTGCTGGCCGGCTCATCCGCCGGAGGATCGGCCCGCGAAAGGTACGACGCGGTGCGGTACTGGGTGCCGATCGTTTGTCGTAGGTCTTCGGCCTTCTTGAGCATTGCCCGCATCTCCGAGCTGCTCATCGCGAACCCCTGTCCACCGGCCGGCCGCGACGCTCCGCTGGGCGTGTCCGTCGCCCAGAAGCCGATGCCGCTGAAGATCGCTCCTCCTGGCGCCGTCATCGCGCTCCTCCTCCCAGTCCGTTGAGCGTCGCGTACAGCACGTCGACCATTGCCGCTCGGGTGCCCGGCTGGATGCTGACCATCCGTTCGCGCGCCGGGAACGCGTACGTCAGCACTCGCCCGACTCCCGCCGCGTCCACCGCGGTGATCGGGGCGCTGCGGGCACCGTCGTTGACCGCGTAGCACTGGTGCATCCCCGTTCGCTTCGCCGCCATCAGCCGGCGGGCCCACGGCAGGGGGTCGCGGGTGGCGTCGGACGTCGGGTCGGCCAGGTCGTACGACTCTTCGTGGCCCGAGAACCGCGACTCCGGGATCGCCACCCGCTCGATCCGGGCGGGTGGGACCGGCGGCAGCACGTCCACCAGCGACTCGGCGATCCGTGACGGCTCCACGGCGTCGATGCGGATGGTGTCGGCCTTCCGGATCAGCCGGAACGCGCGTGGGCCGTCGGCCGAGATCAGGGCCGTGCCCGACTCGTCCGCCTCGATGTCGCCCAGCCACGCCGTGAACTGCCGCGGTCCGCGCGCCAGGACGCGCAGGACGTCGCGGAACTCGCGCGTCAGCGTGCCGCCGGTGGCGAGGCGAAGCGACGCGAGGACGTCGAGCACCTTCTCGTCCAGCCGCTTGCGGGTCTCGTCGCCGAGCCAGAGGTTGTCCGGGCCGAGGACCGCCGGGGGTGGGCCGTGCCGCTCCCACTCCCAGGCCGTCAGCAGCGCGGACTTGGGCAGGTAAAGCACCGTCACAGCCCGATCACCGGGGGCACGGTCCTCTCGTCGGACGCCCCGAAGATGCTCTCCGGGTCGGCTTCCACCAGGTACGACGCCCGCTGGTGCTCTTCGTCCTCGGTCTTGCCGCCCTTGGCTCCCTGGCCCATGCCGCCCATCCCCGGCGAGCCCGGCTTGCCCGCCGCGCCGCCGCGGATCCCGCCGGGTGCGCCCGGACGTCCTTCGCCGGGAAGCCCCGCGCCGGTGGACGCGCCGGGAGCACGGGCTCCGGTGGCGCTGCCCGTTCCCGGCGACGAGCCCGCGCCGAACCCGCCGCTGCCGCCTGGGCCGAAACCACCGCCGGGCCCGAAACCGCCACCACCGGGGCCGAAGCCCGGGCCGAAGCCGCTGCCGGGTGAAGAGGGCGAAGAAGGCTGGTAGCCCGGCGGGAACTGCGTCGACGGCGGGACGTAACCCTGCGCCCGGACGCTGTCATCCACGCCCGGGACCTGCGTGTGCGAACCCGGCGGCACGACCTGGCCCGGAGGTGGCGGCGTGACTTGACCAGGAGGCGGCGGTGGCTGCACGCCCGGCGGGTGGACCGCCGGTGGCGGCTGCACCTGCGCGCCGATCGGCCGGTGGTCGTCGTCGCCACCGCCGACGCGGGGGCGCTTGGCGGGCGGCTCGACCGGGTCCTTCGGGTCCTTGACCTCGAATTCGCCGCCGGTGTACTCGCGCAGCTGGCCGTAGTCGATCGTCCGGCCCGCGGTGTTCGTGCTCGACTGCTGCGAGTACGAGGTGTACCGCTCGACGTTCTCCTGCGCCTTCCGGTTGTACTGGTTGATCTTGTCTTCGGTGTCGGTGTCCCACGGCGTCGCGACGTCCCAGGCGCTGCGCGTCGGCGGCTGGTCGGTGACGTCCGGGTGCAGCGAGTTCTTCAGCTGGTGGAACTGGTCGATCTGCGTCTGGGACAGCGTCGAGTTGCGGTCCAGCGTCGCCGACGCCGAGGTCGCCGACGCCGTCAGCGGCTGGAGCCGCTCCCGTGCCGCGTCCGCGGCGCCGCCGGTCCACGCGGATTCGAGGCCGGACGTCAGCTCGCGCGTCCCCTGC
Source organism: Amycolatopsis sp. WQ 127309 (assembly GCF_023023025.1). Lineage (NCBI taxonomy): Bacteria > Bacillati > Actinomycetota > Actinomycetes > Pseudonocardiales > Pseudonocardiaceae > Amycolatopsis > Amycolatopsis sp. WQ 127309. The sequence goes on along the minus strand of NZ_CP095481.1, from coordinate 2,639,272 downwards.
TCCAGCTGCAGCTGGTACTTCGACTGGTCCACGCCGGCCCGGTGCACGCTCTGCAGCGACTCGGTGCCGGGGCCTGTCAGCACGGCCCGCACCAGCTGCCCGGGTGACAACCCGGCGGCCTGCGGGTTGTCCGCGCCGGTACCGGTCTGTGAAGCGATGTAGCCGCCCGCGATCGCCCCGGGCAGCCCGCCCGCGAGCATGCCGATGCCGGCCCCGTTCAGGACCTTGCCGAGGCCATCGGCCCCCGACTCGACGGTGTGCGCGATCTCCGACCCGACGTGCTTGGCAGCGTCGAGCATGTCGCCGAACAACCCCACCGAACTGCGCTCCCCTCGCGTTCGATCTCCCCTCTTGCGTTACGCACGATAGCGCACCGGTTACAGCTGGTGGGAGGAATCGACCTGGTCAGGGGTGGCCACGGGGCGTTCGTCACAAAAAGCGGAACCGCCCGCGACTGTCGGTGCCGTATGCCACACTCGGTCGCCGTACGGTTACTGACGTGAACGGGGAGGTTCGCGTGACGAACCCTGAGCAGCTCTTCGCGGCCTTCGAGGCCAAGATGGCGCAGGCGCAGCAGCAGGCCGACCGGATGCGCGCCGAGATGGCGACGGTCTCCGTCGCCGAGCGCAGCAGAGACGGCCAGATCGCCGTCGAGGTCAACCACCTCGGCAACCTCGTCGGCCTCGAGATCGGCCACGCGGTCCGCGACAAGCCCGATCTGGCCGGGGAGATCCTCCGGACCGTCCAGGTGGCGCAGAGCAGGCTCGCCGCCGCGGTCGAGTCCGGCGTGCCCTCGATCGCGGGCACCGACACGATGACCGAACTGGTCGGCCAGTTGCACCGCGAGTACCCCGAACCCGAGCCCGACGGCTTCGTCGAAGGTGGCGGCGGTTACGGCGCTCGCGCCGACGACGGTTCCCGCTTCATCGCCGAAGAAGAACCACCGAAGCCGGCTCCACCCGCGGTTCGCCCGCCGGCGAACGACGGCGTGGACGACGACTACTTCGGTGACGGCGACTACCTGCGCTGAGCGCAGGAAAGAGGAGGAAGGTAGACGTGGCCGGACAAACTGGCCCCGGGTTCGACGAGAACCCCGAGGCGATCGACGAGCACGCCAAGCAGATGGAAGCGACGTTCGACGTCCTCAAACAGGCCTTGGCCCTCAGTCGTGACGACCCGATCGGCCCGGACGCGTTCGGGCTGATCGGCCAGGTGTGCCAGCTCAGCACCTGGTGCGGACACCTGGCGGGGCAGGCGACGGACACGCTCGAGTCGGTGGTCGCCGGAGCCGACTACCACGTACAAGCGGTGCAGGCCTGGGCGAAGGCTCGCCGGGTGGACGAAGAATCGGCGTCGGCACTGGTGAACCGGGCCTCGGAGGTCAGCCGTGGCTGAAAGCCCGCTCATGGCGGAAGCCAAGCGCGAGACGGATTCCGAGAAGTACGGCGCCGACAGCCTCCTCGAAGGGGCTGGAGCCCTGCAGGACTACTACGGCGGCTTCGAGAAGATCCTGCACGGCGACTGGACCGAAGGCCTGTTCAGCTTGGCGAACGCCGGCCTCGGCGCCATGGACCTGGTCAGGGACGGGAACCCCCTCGAGACGCTGGTGAGCTGGGGTTTCGGCTGGGTGATCGAGCACCTCGACTTCCTGAAGGAACCGCTCGACTGGGTCACCGGTGACCAGGACGCCCTGGATCTCGAAGGCAAGAAGTGGGAGACGATCGGCGAGCACGTCCAGAAGACCGCCGAGGAACTGACCGCCGAAGTGCGGAAGAACTGCCTCGGCTGGAAGGGCAAGGCCGCCGACCAGTACCGGGTTTACGTCCAGCAGCAGCTGGACGCGTACGCGGCGCTGTCGGACGCGGCGACGAAGGTGGCGCAGGTCATCGGGATCTGCAAGACGATCCTCGACGTGGTCCGCACGTTGATCCGCGATCTCATCACCGACACGCTCGCGAAGGTCGTCATGATCCTGCTCCGCTACCCGCCGCCCGGGTATCCCGCCGCGCTGGCCGCGGAAGGCGTGCCGTTCGCGGTGAAGCAGGGCGGGAAGATGGTCGAGGAGTGCAGCCGGCTCGCACGAGCTTTCTCGCGGGCGAAAGAGTTTCTCGGCGCGCTCGGCGACTTCTTCCGCAGGGTGGTCTCCGCCGTAGGGACCGCGGGCAAGGAAATGTTCGACGGCTTCGCGAAAGCGGCAGCACGGGAAACCGGCATGAAAGCGTTCGAGCAGCTGGCCACCGGACCTGGTCGATCCGCCGGGGAGTCGCAGCACGACCGTGACGCGACGTCGATCGTCCCGGAAGACCACTCGACCGCTTATCCGGTCGACAAGGTGCCCCGCTCCGGCCCGGTCACCGACGACGGCCGGCCGTTTTCCGGGCAGCCGGGCGCTCAGCGGATCTCCGGGTCGATCTAGTCATCGTGCCCTCGACATCGGAAGAGCCCGGAACCCGGAAGGCCGCCGCATGAACATTCCTACGGTCGGAAGACCGCAGTGGGTGCGAAGCGTCGTCATCGCGGTTCTTGCCGTGCTGTTCGTGGTGGGGTCGTGGACGGGGGTGGCGTGGGTGACCGCGAGCCACGGTCCGGACCGCGGCGGCACGCCCGTCGCTCTCGCTCGCGTCAAGTCGTGTGAGCGGCTCGGGCCGATCAGCCGCGGGGGTATCGGGTTCTACTGGATCTGCGTGGCCGACGTGACTCCTGTCGGCGGCGCGACCAGGTCCGTGCGGTTCGGCCTGGACGAGCTGACACCGGACGACTTCGGGAAGGCTGTTCCCGTCGTGGGCTGGGAGACGGATTTCCAGCGTGATGTCGTGAAGCGGAAGATGCCGTCGTGGGTGCCGGCTCTGGTGGTCTTGCTTCTCGTCTTTTTGTGCTGGGCGGAACGTCGACGCTTCAGGCGGCTGCGGCGTCCGGTCGTGCACCACCCGGCCGACGTCCGGCTCACGGAGCCGGTCCGGGTGCCGAACCCGCCGGCTGCCGGCAGTCCCGACCGTGGTGCGTCGGTGATTTCGCCCGCCGAGTGGTCTCCGCGGAGGTACTGGCGCACGGCCGGTGCCTTGGTGGCGGTGGGGTGCGCGCTCGCCGCGCTCGCGCTGCCGCTCGACGATCCTGAAAGCCGCAGAGCGCTTTTCGTCCTCGCGGGGTTCGGGTTCGCCGCGCCGGTCTGGTTGATCTGCTGCACACCGCGCTGGTACCGGAAGAGCTCCTACTCCGCGCAACTGACGATCTCGGCCGAAGGCATCAGCTGGAAGCGTCGCCGGCGCGAGGAGCTCTTCACACTCGCCTGGCCGGACTTGGCCGAGGTCCGGGTCCTCACGGTCACCCACGGCGAGCTGACCCTGCGCGTGGTCGATCTGCTCCCCGCCGATCCGGAGGCGCCGGAACGGCGTCCCGAACTCCGCCGGTTCTGGCAGATCGGGGCGAAACTCGGCGTGTACTGGCTGCCCGGGGAGCCTCGGACCGTTCGGGTGCCCGAGGCGTTCAGCGACGCCGCGATCGGTCAGGTGCGGGCGGCGATGGCCGTCTTCCGGCCGGATCTCTTCCGGGAGTACGCCGCGGGCGTGACGGCGGGGGCGCCGCCGACGCCGATCACTCGGGGGGCTACGTGATCGGCGCCGGCGACCCGATGCCCTGCCCGGCTCGCGCCGGTCGGGCAACGTCATCACGTCTCCGTGCTGACGTTCCAAGAGAGCGGAGCCGGTCTGTGAAGTGACGTCCGGGGGACATGCATCCCCCGAACGAGTGACAGACATCCGCTGCTCGCATGATTGTCGCACTCAGCCCCGGATAAGTTACAAAAACCTTCACTTTCTTCCGGGCCGACCCTGATGACCTGGTCGGACGGCGTTTCGTGGCAAAGTACGGAGATGAACTCCGACGTGCTCGTTGTGGGATCCGCCAACGCCGACCTCGTCGTCGCGGTGGATCGGCGGCCGGGCGGCGGTGAGACCGTGCTGGGCGGGGACACCGTGCTCTCCCCCGGTGGCAAGGGCGCCAACACGGCGGTCGCGGCGGGGCGGCTCGGGGCGGACGTCGCGCTGCTCGGCGCCGTCGGCGACGACACCTACGGCCGGCTGCTGCTGGATTCGCTCCGCGCGGCGGGCGTCGACACCGGACTGGTCCGGACCAGCGACCGGCCGACCGGCATCGCCTACATCACCGTCACCCCGGACGGCGAGAACTCGATCCTGGTCTCCCCGGGCGCCAACTCGAACCTCGAACCGGCCGACGTCGAGGCCGTCTTCGACGGGGTGCGGGTCATGGTCGCCTCGCTCGAGGTGCCGCTGTCGACCGTCGAGCACGCCGTCGCGAAGGCCGCCGAACAGGGCGTCAAGGTCCTGCTGAACCTGTCGCCGGCGGCGAAGCTCTCCGCCGGGACGCTGGCCAAGCTGGACGTCCTGCTGGTCAACGAGCACGAAGCCGCCTGGCTGACCGGACCCGGCGCGGACTTCCGGCAGCTCCTCGACCTCGGGCCGCGCGCCGCCGTCGTCACGCTCGGCGCGGCCGGCGCGGTCGTCGTCGAAGCCGGTTCCACCACCGAAGTCGCGTCGCCGAAGGTCGAAGCCGTCGACAGCACCGGGGCCGGGGACGCCTTCGCGGGCGCGCTCGCGGCGTCCCTCGCCGACGGCGCCGACCTGGTCTCCGCGGCGAAGCACGCGGTGCGCGTGGCGGCGTTCAGCGTGACCCGGCACGGCGCGCAACCGTCTTACCCGACGGCCGCTGACCTGGGGGAATGATCGTCCGGACGCCCGTGTTGCACCTCACATGGGCGATTCATTCGGCTCGGCCTGGTGGCGTGGCTACGCGGCTCACCTGAGGGCGATAGCCGAAGCGAGACGCGCGGATCACCTCGCGATCATGCCGCTCGACGAGACGCTGAAGGCGCTCGGCAGGCAGTTCGAGATCGACGAAGGCGGCTACGACGTGCCGCTGGAGGACATCGTCGGCACCGTGGCCCGCGCCGGCGACTTCGACCGTGAGTTCCGGCCGCGCAACCGGGCACTGCGCGAACGCTGGGAGAGCCTGACGCGGACGTCGGCCGAGCTCCCGCCGGTGCGGCTCGTGCGGCTCGAAGGCGTCACCGACATGTTCTTCGTCGACGACGGCCACCACCGCGTCGCCATCGAGCGGGCTCGCGGCGCCCGCACCATCCGCGCGCGGGTCCGGCGGATCTGCACGATCGCGTGCGCGATGCGCTGCCTGACGCTCGCGGACCTGCCGTCGAAGACCGCGGAGCGACTGTTCCTGGAGCGCGTACCGCTGCCGGACGACGTCCGCTTCGGCCTGTGGCTCGACGATCCGGCCGACTGGTTCCGGCTCGCCGACTCGGCCGAGGCCTGGGGATTCCGCCGTATGCTGGCCGGGCGGCCGGTGTCCAGCCGCGACGAGCTGGCCGAGGCCTGGTGGCACGAGGAGGTCCGGCCGGTACTCGAACAGGTACGCCGTCGCGGCTTGTGCCCGCCACCACGAGATATCCAGGTCTATCTGAGCTATGGTCTAGACCATGTCGTCTGAGCTTGATGCCGCCTCCGCTGCGGGACGCACGTCGGCGGGGCCTTTGTCCGGGGTCGCCGTCAGCCCCGGCCGCGCGAGTGGTCCCGTCGTCCGCGTCGCGGAGCCGCTGGGTGAGCCCGCCGCCACCCCGGCCCCGGCCGATCCGGCCGCCGAGGCCGCCCGGATCGTGCCCGCCGCCGAAGCCGTGGCCGCGCGCCTGGAGAAACAGGCCGAGACCGCGTCCGGTGAAGCGGCGACGATCCTGATCACGACCGCCGCGATGGCCGCCGACCCGGCGCTCGCCTCGCAGGCGGAACAGCTGGTCAAGACCCAGGGACTGCCCGCGACGCGCGCCGTCTACCAGTCCGCCGAGGGCTTCGCCGAGGCGCTGGCCGCCGCGGGCGGGTACATGGCGGAGCGCGTCCGCGACGTCCGCGACGTGCGTGACCGGCTGATCGCCGAGCTGCTCGGCATCGCGCCGCCCGGGGTGCCCGAGCTGGCGACGCCGAGCGTGCTGGTCGCCCGCGACCTCGCGCCCGCCGACACCGCCGGCCTCGACCCGGCGAAGGTGCTCGCCCTGGTCACCGAAGAGGGCGGCCCGACCAGCCACACCGCGATCCTGGCCCGCGCGCTCGGCATCCCGGCCGTCGTCGCGGTCCGCGGCCTGCTGGCGCTGGACGCGCAAGCGCTTGCGGTCGACGGCGACACGGGTGCCGTCGAGTTAGCCGACCCCGCGGCCCCGGTCGTCACCGCGACGGTGGCCCAGCTGGCCGAGTGGAACGGCACCGGCGCGACGTCCGACGGCCACCGCGTGAAGGTCTACGGCAACGTCGGCTCTCCGGCCGACGCGCAGGCCGCGGCGGACGCGGGCGCCGAGGGCGTCGGCCTGTTCCGCACCGAGTTCTGCTACCTGGACGCGCCGGCCGAGCCGTCGGTGGCCGACCAGCGCGCGGCCTACACCGCAGTGCTGTCGCCGTTCCGCGGCAAGCCCGTGATCGTCCGGACCTTGGACGCGGGCGCCGACAAGCCGCTCGCCTTCCTGTCGCCGGAGGCCGAGCCGAACCCGGCGCTCGGGGTGCGCGGGCTGCGCGTGGCGTTCGACCGCCCGGAGATCCTGGACCGCCAGCTCGAAGCGATCGCGGGTGCCGCGGAAGACTCGGGCGCCGAGGTCTCGGTGATGGCGCCGATGGTCGCGACGGTCGAGGAAGCCGCCTGGTTCGCCGACCGCGTCCGCGCGGCGGGCATTGCCCGCGCCGGCGTGATGATCGAAATCCCGGCGGCGGCGCTGAGCGCCCGCGAAATCCTCGAGGCCGTCGACTTCGTCTCGGTCGGCACGAACGACCTGGCGCAGTACACGTTCGCGGCCGACCGCCAGCTGGGCGCGGTCGCGAAGCTGAACGACCCGTGGCAGCCGGCGCTGCTGCGCCTGCTCAAGCTGATCGGCGACGCGGCCAAGGCCACGGGCAAACCGGCAGGAGTCTGTGGCGAAGCGGCGGCCGACCCCCGGCTGGCCCTGGTCCTGGCGGGCCTCGGCCTGACGAGCCTCTCGATGAACGCCCCGGCGGTCCGCACGGTGGGCGCCGCCCTGGCGAGCGTCACGCTGGCGGAGTGCGAGGCACTGGCGGAGGCGGCCCTGGCGACGTCGAACCCGACGGCCGCGCGAGCCGCCACCCGTCCCTGACCTGGTCGAGAGCCACGAAGGCAACGGCGGCCGCCCCCACGCTCAGTCTATCGGTCATCACCGACGGTCCGGGTTTGTGCGAACCTGGGACGCGGAGTTGTCCACAACGTTCGAGGGGTGTGGACAACGACGTCCCGTGAAGGCCATCTCGGACCCCGGTCCGAGGTGGCCTTCACGGCGTCTGGGCAAGAGTGTCGATTCCGGCCCGGCCCGCTCGACGCCTTGGTGAAGGAGAAAGCCGAGTCGGGAGGTAACGGTCATGGCCACAGGTACCCGGGCCGGGCGGCGGGAGTGGGTTGGGCTGGCCGTGCTCGCGCTGCCCACCCTTCTCGTGTCGCTCGATGTCTTCGTGCTCATCCTCGCGCTGCCGAAACTCGCCGTCAGCCTGCACGCCGATGGCACCGAACAGCTGTGGATCATGGACACCTACGGCTTCATGGTCGCCGGGTTCATGGTCACCATGGGGACCCTCGGAGACCGGATCGGGCGGCGGAAGCTGCTGCTCATCGGGGCCACCGCCTTCGGGCTTGCCTCCGTCGTCGCGGCCTTCTCCACCAGTGCCGTGATGCTCATCGGGGCGCGGGCCGTGCTCGGGATCGCCGGGGCGACGCTCGCTCCCTCGACCCTCGCGCTCATCGGGACGATGTTCACCGACCCGCGGCAACGTGCGTCGGCGATCGGGATCTGGGCCGGGTGCTTCTCCGTCGGTGCGATCATCGGGCCGGTGGTCGGCGGGTTCCTGCTCGAACACTTCTGGTGGGGCTCGGTCTTCCTGCTCGGCGTCCCGGCCATGGTCCTGCTGCTGGTCATCGGCCCGAAGCTGCTGCCCGAGTACCGCGACGAGACCGCCGGCCGCCTCGATCTGCCCAGTGTCGCGCTGTCGCTCGCCGCGATCCTGCCCGCCGTCTACGGCGTCAAGGAGCTCGCTCGCGACGGCGTCCGCCCGCTGCCGGTCGCGGCCCTGATCACCGGGATCGCCGTCGGGTACGTCTTCGTGAAACGGCAGCGGACGCTCGACGAGCCGCTGCTCGACCTGCGGCTCTTCGCCGGGAAGGCGTTCCGGACCGCGCTCGGCGGGATGCTGCTGTTCAGCATGCTCGGCGGCACCACGATGCTGTTCGTCGCGCAGTTCTTCCAGCTCGCGCTGCACCTTTCGCCCATCGCCGCGGCGCTCGGGCTGCTGCCCGGGATGATCACCTCGACCATCAGCTTCCTCGTCGCTCCCGTGCTGGCCCGGCGCGTGCCGACCGGCACGCTCATCGCGGGCGGGGTCGTCACCGCCGCGCTCGGCATGGTCGTGCTGGCCTTCGCCGACGCCGACCCCGTGTGGCCGGCGATCGGGTTCGCGGTGACGTCGCTGGGGGTCGGGCCGATGGTCACGCTCGGGACCGATCTCGTCGTCGGGTCCGTGCCGCCGCGCCGGGCCGGGGCCGCCGCGTCGCTCGCCCAGACCGCCAACGAGTTCGGTTACGCCCTCGGCATGGCGACCGTCGGCACCCTGGGCAACGCCATCGTCCGCGCCCACGACGAAGCCGACGGCCTCCACGCCGTCGCCGGCCTGAGCGCGGTCGCCTTCGCCGTTCTCGTCTACTTCGTCGCCCGGCACCTGCGGACCGCCCAGCCGATCGCCGTTTGACGGGCGAAGGCCTCCCCCGCCCGATGCCTGGGCAGGGGAGGCCTTCTTGACGCCGGGGGCAGAGGGGCCCCGGGCTAGCCGAAGAGCCCGCGTCGCGGGTGGCGGATGACCAGGGAGCCGCCGTGGACGCGGCCGCTCAGCACGTACCGCGGGTTGCCCATGCGGCCGTTGCTGTGGGTCTTGTCCTCCATCGAGCCGAACTTGACGTCGCTGATCGCGTTGACGTCGACCGCCGCGTGCTCGGGGATGACGATCTCGACCGAGCCCCACTTGGCGTCCAGCTCGATGTGCACCACCGGCGACTGGACCTGGGCCTCGGTGAAGTCCAGCTTGGTCGAGCCGTACTTGTTCCGCACGACCATCTCCGACGGCACCACCCACGGGCCGCCGCGGTGCAGGGACGAGTACTTCGCGTTGAGCTCGAAGCGCTGACCGGGCACGTAACCGCCGCCGAAGCCCACCGGGGGCGCGTACGACGGGGCCGCCGCGCCGGCCGCGGCCGGGTGGTGGAGACCGGCGAGGTCGGCCAGCACGGTGTTCAGCTCGCCCCGCGTCTTCGACGCGAGCGCGCGGTCCGTGCGCTCGGTGAACTCGTCCAGGTCGATCATCCCGCGGCCGATGGCCTTCTGGAGCACCCCGACGACGTGCTCGCGCTCGTCGTCGGACACCCGAAGATCGCGCTCGCTCAACGGCTTGGTCTCGGTAGCCGGCTGTACCGTCGTGGTCTCTTCCTCGCCCATGTCCACGATGGTAGAACCGGATTCCTCCAGGGAGATCGGGGGAAAACCCTGAACGGACCCGTACTTCGCGGTGCCGCGCTCGGCGCGGCGCTCTTCGTGCTGGCCGGGTGCACCGGCGACGAGCCCGCCCCGCCGCCGGCTCCGGCGCCCACCAGCGCGCCGCCGACCTCCGCGGCTGCCCTGCCGGAGGGCCTCCACGGCGTGGCCGCCTCCGGCGGGATCGGCGTCACCGCACTGCTCCCCACCACCGGCCCGACCCTCTTCGACGCCGACCGCGGGCCCGCGGGCACTCCGCCCGGTTACCCCGGCGGTGATGCCGGGATGAGCGTCGTGCGCGTCGGGAAGTCCGCCGTCCTGACCGCCCACCACGACAACGACCTGTTCGACGTCTTCGTCTACACCGGCCCGGCGAGCCCGCCGCGGTCGCTCGGCCGCGCCTGGTCCGTGGCGCCCGGCGTCGACGGCGCGAGCGTGTGGGTGATCCGGCAGGACGCGCCGGACAGCTGCCGGCTCCAGCACGTGACGCTCGACGGCGGCGAGGTCGGCCACGGCCAGTCCGCCAGCTGCCACACCCAGGTCCGCGCCGAGACGAAGTACGGCCTCCTGATCACCATCAACGCCGACGGCGCCGAGTCGACGGACGCGCTCATCGAGCCGGCGACCGGCCGCACGGTGCAGCAGGCGCCGCGCATCCTCGCCGTCGCCGGGGACCGGATGCTGCTCGACGGCCTGACCGATCTCACCCTGGTCGACCTGCGCGACAACAGCCGCAAGAAGCTCAGCCGGCCGACGATCGGGCCCGCGCCCACGGTGGTGACCTCCCGCGAAGGCGCTCTGTTCGCCGCCGACTTCGCCGTCCACTCCTACCGGGCCACCAACACGCAGCTGCGTGACATCTGGCTGCTCCGCCCGGACTCGCTGAGCTGGGAACACGCGCCGGGGATGCCGTTCGTCACCGAGCACCTCAACGACGGCGGCGGAATGGACTGGAGTGACTCGGGTGATCTGGTGCTTGCCGACGGCGTCCTCGCCGCCTGGCACCCGGGCGAGCCGACCTGGCGGCTGGGCAAGGCCGCGCTGCCCGCGGGCGACTGGGGCGGCATCACCGTCCTGCCGTGACTACTACTCCTCGTCGAGGCCGTGCTCGATCGCGTACCGGGCCAGCTCGACGCGGTTGTGCAGCTGCAGCTTCCGCAGCGTCGACTGCACGTGGTTCTCGACGGTCCGGTGCGACAGCACGAGCCGCTCGGCGATCTGGCGCGCGGTGAGCCCCTTCGCGACCAGGCGCAGGACGTCGGTCTCGCGCTCGGTCAGCCGCGGCGGCTCGGCCCCCTCGGCGGGGGCGTCGGCCATCCGCCGGTACTCGCCGAGCACCAGGCCGGCCAGGCCCGCGGTGAACACCGGGTCGCCGACGGCGGTCCGGCGCACGGCGTCGACCAGCTCGGCCGCGGACGCCGACTTCACCAGGTAACCGGACGCGCCGGCCTTCACCGCCTCGAGGACGTCCTTGTGCTCCCCGCTCGCCGAGAGCACCAGCACCCGCGTCGACGGCAGGGCCGCCGTGATCTCGCGGGTGGCGTCGACGCCGGAGGTGGTGCCGAGGTTGAGGTCCATCAGCACGACGTCCGGCCGCACGGTCCGCGCGATCCGCAGCGCCGCGTCGGCGTCCGGGGCGGTCGCCCGCACGTCGAAGCCGTGTTCGGTGAGGTCGCGGGCCACCCCGTCCCGCCAGATCGGGTGGTCGTCGACCACCATCACCGAAATCCGTGGTTCGCTCATGACGCGCTCCTGGTGCTCGGCACCCTGACCTCCCACTCCGTGCCCCGGCCGGGACCGGTGTCGAGGGCCGCGCTCCCGCCGAGGTCGCGCACCCGGCCCCGGATGGATTCCACCACGCCGAGGTGCCCGTTCGCGGCCGCTCGCTCGAGAACGCCGTCCGGAATGCCCGGTCCGTCGTCGCGGACGCTCACCACCACCTCGGTGCCGAGGTCCTCCAGCAGCACCCACGCGTGCGCGTCCGCACCCGCGTGCTTCTCGACGTTGGCCAGCGCTTCCCTGGTGACGGCGACGAGCTCGTCCGTGACGTGCGCGGGCAGCTCGACGTCGTCCGCCGGGGTCGAGACCTGCACCGACGGCGTCGCGAGCAGCTGCAACGCCGTGCGCAGGCTCGTCGTCCCGGTCTCGCTCGGCTTCAGCGGTTCCGTCGTCACCAGCGACCGCAGCGCGATCTCCTGCTCGCCCGCCAGCCGGGCCAGCTCGGCCGCCTCGCCGCCGACCTCGTTGCCGCGCTTGCGGACGCGGGCGAGGACCTGCAGCACGCTGTCGTGGATCGACCGGGCCAGCCGCTCGCGTTCGGCGGTCGCCGCTTCCTTCCGCAGCGCCTGCGCCAGGCGGGTCGCGGCCTGCCGGCTCAGCGTCGCGGCCATCCCGACCAGCAGCCCGGCGGCGGCGAGCAGGACGCCGTCCCGCGCGACGTCGAGGTCGAACTTCTCGCGCGCGAGCCCGGTCGCCACCCCGACGACCAGGCCGGCGAGCACGCCGCCGACCGCGCCGAACCGCGCGCCCGCGGCCACCGGCGGCACCGCCGCCCACACCGTCGTGATGAGCGGGACGTTCAGCGCGAACTGCGCGTCGCTCAGGACGAAGGGCGAGGTGAGCAGCAGCCCGGTACCGACCACGACGTCGGCGACGACCAGCCACGGCGGCCGCGTCCGCTCGCGCAGGTACAGCACGCTGATCACGACCGACCAGACCGCCATCGCGCCCAGCAGCGTCCAGGCCAGCCACTCACGCCGGTACTGCTCGTGCTGCACGACGACCGTGCCGCAGGCGAACGCCCAGGTGAGCACGCGGAACGCGTTCACGCCGCGCCACAGCGGCGTGATCGGGTCCGGCGTCCGCGCGGTGGTCATTCCTTCTTGTCGTCCTTGTTCACGGCCGTCGCCGCGCGGGCGTTCTTCTCTTCGTCTTCTTCGTCGTCCTCACCGATCGTCGGCACCTCCGCGTCGGGGGTGCCGGGTTCGGCGTCGTTCGGCTGCGCGGCCTGGTCCTTGAGGACGTCGACCTCGGCCGGGTCCGGGTTCCGCTCGTGCAGCAGCGACCGGACGCCGGCGTTCAGCACGGCCAGCAGCGGCACGGCCAGCAGCGCGCCGGCGATCCCGCCCGCGACCAAGCCGGCGGTGATGGCCAGGACCACGGCCAGCGGGTGCAGCTTCACCGCCCGCCCGAGCAGCAGCGGCTGCAGGATGTGGCTCTCCAGCTGCATCACGCCGATGACGATGCCGAGCACGATGACCGCGCCGATGGGGCCGTTAGTCACCAGCGCGATCAGCACGGCGACGCCACCGGTCAGCACGGCGCCGATGATCGGGATGAACGCGCCGATGAAGACCAGCGTCGCCAGCGGGATCACCAGCGGCACACCCATGATCCACAGGCCGACGCCGATGCCGACCGCGTCGACGACGGCGACCGCGGCCGTCGCGCGGACGTAGCTGACCAGCGAGGCGAACCCGCGGCGCCCGGCGACGTCGACCCGGTTGCGGACCCGGCCCGGCACGACGCGGACCAGGAACGTCCAGATGCCGTCGCCGCCGCTGAGGAAGAAGATCGTGATGAACAGCGTCAGCAGGAAGCCGGTGAGGATCTCGCCGACGGTGCTCGCCGTGGTCAGCGCCGTCGTGGTGATGGACGCCTGGTTGTTCTGGATGAAGCCGATCGCCTGGTTGATGAAGTCCTGGATCTGCTCCTGCCGCAGGTGCGGCGGGCCGTTGAGCAGCCAGTTCTTGATCTGGTCGAGGCTCGCGTTCAGCTGTTGCTGCAGCTGGGGCAGGCCGGAGGAGAACTGCGTGATGACGAACGTCAGCAGCCCGCCCAGCACGGCCAGCCCGGCGATCACCACGATCGCGGTCGCCAGCCCGCGGGGGAACTTCAACGCCACCAGCTTCTGCACCGCCGGTGCCAGCAGAGCGGAAACCAAGAGGGCGATGGACAGCGGGATGACGACCACCGAGAGGTAGCCGATCACCCACACCACCGCGTACAGCGCGGCGACGATCACGATGAACCGCCACGCGAGCGCGGCGCTGATGCGCAGCCCCCGGGGGATCAGTCCCGTGATGTCCTCGTGCTCCGGCAGGAACGGGTCTTCTCCTCGCGCGTGGCTCACCGCCACACCGTACTGGCTGAGACGTCCGATTCGCCGGACTGCCAGCTGTGATCACTGATCGTCAGAACGAAATACACCGTGTGTTCTTCACACGATGGGGGCATCAAGTCGTTTCGAGGGTGCGCGTCACGCCGGGTGTTTGGTTAGGTCGCTACCGCAACGTTATGTAGCAACGGGTCGAGTGCGTCAGGAGACAACGAGTGGCGAACATCGCGACGAACGAGGGGCAGGGCGCCAAGCGCTCGCGCCGTCTCGTGTCGCGTGCGCTGCTCGTCCTCGGTGGCGCCGTCGCCGGCACCGCCGCCGCGTGGCTCGTCTCCGGCGGCACCGCGTCCGCCGACACCGTCGAGGTGGGCACCGCCCCGATCGCCGAGGCCGCCACCGGCAGCCTCGGTGACGTGAACGAAGGCGCGACGAACGCGGCGACCGACGTCTCGGCTTCGAGCTGCCACCAGGACGCCACGGCGTGGAGCAAGCCGTGCGCCCGCACCCTCGAGCACGAGGTCTCCGAGCGCGTCAGCGACTCGGTCTCGGACCTGGCCGAGGACGCCGTGGTCAGCCCGGCGCACCGCACCCTGGGCGCGGTCGAGCACATCGCCCGCAAGCCGCAGGACACCCGCGAGGTCCTCGAACAGACCTTCACCCCCGAGCCGGCGCACGATGTGCTGCAGCTGCTCGACCCCGCCGGCCAGGGCAACCTGGTTCCGCTCCCCCAGCTCCCGGGCCTCGCCCCGGTCGAGCCGCAGGGGCCGGTGACCGAGGAAATCGGTCAGGCCACGGACTCGGTCGCCGTCTCGGCCGTCCAGCTCCCCGCCGTGTTGCGAGCAGCGCTCGCGATGCCGACGGGTGTCCAGCAGAACGACGTCACCGGTGCCGCGGGCGAGTCCCGCGACTCGCACCGTGATCTGCCGTCGTCGCCGCTGGTCCCGGTGCAGCTTCCGGCCGCACCGTCTGTTCCCACCGCCCCGGGTGGCAGCTCTGCCCCCGGTGGTCACCTCGACGGCTTGAACTTCGGCGTCCCCTCGTGGGTCTCCTCGGCCGTCAGCGATGCCGCCGCCAGCGCTTACCGCGGCGGCCTGCGGCACACGCCGCGCACCCCGGGCACGCAGCCCGGTGTCACTCCTGACTGAAACACCTCCCTCCACGGGTAGCTGACGCGCCCAAGTCCGTCTTCATCTGACGGCGCAGCGTCCGCACTAGTCCCGTGGCACGGCGGTGCGCTTTGTTGCGCCCGCAAGAAGTTCCTTCCCCTCCCGGTGCGGCTCGGACTCCATTTCGAATTCGACGAGCGCACCCCCATAAGCCCGTAAGGGAACCCGAAATAAAGGAGAAACACCCCATGCAGACGTGGGCAAAGCGCGGCCTCCAGACCGCGCTGGTCACGGGTGGTTTGCTGATGCTGGGCACCGGCATCGCCTCGGCTGACGAGAACGTCAACCCCGACTCCCCGGCCTCCCCGCTCGACCTGAACGTGACGGCTCCGATCTCGGAAGCCAACAACGCGGTCGGCACCCCGTTCGGCCAGCTGGACCTGCCCGCCGGGCAGACGGAGCTGAGCACCAAGCCGGCCACCAAGGCCGCGAACGAAGCGGTCAAGCAGCTCGACGAAGCGAGCCCGATCAGCCAGAGCACCCTCGGCGGTGCCACCAAGGCTGACGGCGCGGGCGCCTTCACCCCGGGTCACCGCAACCTCAAGGGCAACAAGGTCGCCGGCGACATCGTCGTGCCGATCCAGATCGTGGACAACGCGGTCGGCGTCATCGGCGACGCGCAGGTCGACGGCACGGACCACTCGCAGACCTGGAACCACAACCAGGACGTCGCGACCGACGGCTCCAAGTCCGGCCTCGCCGGCAACGCCGTCGTCCTCGACTGGGCGCTCCCGGTCCAGATCGCCGGCAACTCCGGCGGCGTGGCGGGCGGCAGTGGCGCGGTGCACGGCGGCTCGGCCAGCCAGAGCACCACCGAGACCGGCGACATCGACACCGACGGCACCGGCTCCGGCCTGTCCGGCAACGTGGTGGCCGGCCAGTTCGCCACCCCGGTCCAGGTGACCGGCAACGCCGTGTCCTACCTCCTCGGCAACGCGTACAGCCAGTACGACGCCGACAGCGACGCCACCTCGGGTGGCTCCATCAAGTCCGCCGGTGACGGTGGCTCGGGCTCGGGCAACATCATCGGTGCGCCGATCGCCCTGCCGGTCAAGTTCAACGGCAACGCCGGTGGCGTGTGGGGCTCGGACGCGGACACGCTGTCGAACTCCTCCGCCGACGCCAAGGCCGGGGACACCCGCGAAGGCTCGCTGGGCATCCCGACCTACGAAGAGACGAGCGGCAACGACTCGTTCCTCGACGGCAACGCGGGCGCGGTGTCGCTCTCCCCGGTCGCCAACGTGGCGGGTGTCGCGGCGTCGTGGATCGGCAACGCGGCCACCGGCAACGCGACCGCGGGTCGCGACGGTGAAGGGACCCAGGGCGGCAGCTCCTCCAGCACTGTCGACTCGGGTGGCTTCGTCAAGACGGCCGGCGACGGCTCGGCGGCGGGCGGCAACGTCCTGAACCCGTCGGTCGCGCTCCCGGTCGAGGCGTTCGGCATCGGTGGCACGTACATCGGCAACTCGCACGCCAGCCACGACAACACCACCGACGCCAACGCGGGCAACGGGTCCTACACCCGCGGCAACGACGGCTTCCTCGGCGGCAACATCGTCAACACCCAGACCGCGGGCGCGCCCGAGGTCTACGGCATCGGCGCCAGCCACATCGGCAACGCGACCGGCCAGTCCACCGAGGACAAGACGGTCACCGCCGGGGCGTACGACGGCTCGCAGGGCAACGACTCGTCCGGCTCGGGCAACGTCGTCCAGGTGCCGGTCGCCGTCCCCGCCGAGGTCTTCGGCATCGGCGGCTCGTTCATCGGCCAGGGCTCCGGCTCGGCGGAGGAGACCAAGGTCGTCTCCGGCGGCGGCGGTGGCAGCACCAAGGACGACAACGGCTTCCTGAGCTCCAACCTGGGCACCGTCCCGGCGTCGCTCCCGGTGCAGGTCGCCAACATCGGTGGCGCCTTCATCGGCCAGGGCCACGGCAAGGGCTCGACCGACACGACGTCCAACGCGGGCGGCGACGTCACGGCGAACGGCCCCGCGGGTGCGGGCGCCGGCAACATCGTCGAGGCCCCGGTCTCCCTGCCGGTGCTGGCCGCCGGCTCGGGTGCCGCCCTCGGCGGCATCGGCACCGGTGAGAACGACAACATCACCGACTCGTCGGCGGGTGGCGACGCCCTCACCGACGGGCAGGACGGCGCGATCGCCGGCAACATCGTCAAGGCCCCGGTCGCGGGTGCCGCGCAGCTGTTCAGCGACGGCGTCGCGGGTGCGGCCCTCGGCCACGGCACCGGCACGAACGACACCGTGTCCACCGCGGGCGGCGACGCCACGACCAACGGTGACCGCGGCGCGATCGCCGGCGACATCGTCGGTGCGGACGCGCTGCCGGTCGTGCAGATCTTCGGCGACGCGGTGAGCGCGGCCGGGGTCTCCAGCGGCGACGGCATGAACACCACCACCGTGACCAACGCGGGCGACGACACCACCTCCGGTGTCGAAGGTGCGATCGCGGGCGACATCCTGGACATCCCGGTGACGGCGATCCCCCAGGTGTTCGGCGACAGCGTGGCCGTGGGTGGCGTTGCGCACGCCATCGGCGACAACTCGCTGACCACGGAGAACGGCGGCGAGCCGGTCACCGATGGTTACGGGTCGAGCCTGTCGGGCTTCGACTTCTACCACGACGCCGTGGTGCCGGTGCAGATCTTCGGGGTTCCCCTGGAGCTGATCGGCAACGCGACCGCCGACGCGACCGACATGACCAGCATCGACGGTGACGACGCGGACGCGGCCGACGCCATCTCGAACCCGGTCGAGGGTTCGGAGCTGGGCGCCGGCGAGCTGCCGTCGCTGACCGGTCTGGTCAGTGGCCTGCCGACCGCCGGGCTGCCCACCCAGGGCCTGCCCGCGCTGCCGACGGCCATCCCGACCCAGCGCGCCGACGTGCCGGTGAGCGGCCCGATGTCCGGGCTGCCCCACCTGCCGACCCCGGGCCTGCCCACCGCGGGTGGCCTCCCCGGCCTGAGCAGCCTGTCGGCGCTGGGCGGTGCCCTGCCCGGGCACGGCACCGAGCGTGCGGACCTGCCGACCGGTGGCCTGCCGGTGCACGTCCCGGCCCTCGGCGGCGGCCTGCTGCCCACCCTCCCGGCCGTCCCGGCCCTGGGTGGCGGCGTCCCGACGCTGCCCGTCGCGCTCCCGGTGACCCCGGCCCTGCCGGTGAACCCGCAGCTGCCCGCCGCCCCGACGACGCTGCCGGCCGCGCCGGCCGCGCTGCCGGTCAACGCGAAGCTGCCCGTGCTCGACGGTGCGGCCCCGGCCGCGCAGGTCCCGGCCATGTCGGGCCTGGACTCCACCAGCTTCCTCTCGAAGCTGCTGGGTTTCGTCAAGCGCAAGTAGTACCTGCACTACCTGCATCAACTGAATAGACTCTCCCTCCCTGGAGACGACGAGCCCCAGGAGCCAGCGCCGGCTCCTGGGGCTCGTTCGCGTCCCGGGTCAGGAGAACTGGAGAGACCGCTTCGCCAGGCCGTGCCAGAACCCGTCGATGACCGTGCGCCCTTCGGCGGAACTGGCGCCGAGCGAGACGAACAGCGGTGCGAAGTGCTCGATCCGCGGGTGCGCGAGAGCCGCCGCGGGCGCCTTGTGCCGGAAGTCGAGCAGCGTGTCGACGTCGCCGCTGCGCAGCACCTCGTCGCCCCAGTGGTCGAACTCGGCCGACCAGGCCGGCGGCGTCCCGTCGGTCGAGCGGGCCATGCCGCTCAGGTTGTGCGTGAAGAAGCCGCTGCCGATGATCAGCACGCCTTCGTCGCGCAACGGCGTCAGCTTGCGGCCGAGGTCGTAGAGCTCCTGCGGGTCCAGCGACGGCATCGAAACCTGCAGCACCGGGATGTCGGCGTCCGGGTACATCTCGACGAGCGGCACGTAGGCGCCGTGGTCGAGGCCGCGGTCGGGCGCGTCGTGGACCGGCGTCTCGGTCGCGCGAAGCAGCTTCTTCACCTTCGCCGCGAGCTCCGGCGCGCCGGGCGACGCGTACTTCACCTGGTAGTAGCGGTCCGGGAAGCCCCAGAAGTCGTAGACCAGCGGCACGGTCGTCGTGGCCGAGAGGGTCAGCGGCGCTTCTTCCCAGTGCGCCGAGACGACCAGGATCGCGGTGGGTTTCGGCAGGCCGGCGGACCAGCCGGCGAGCTGACGGGTCCACGTGGCGTCGTCGGCGAGCGGCGGCGCACCGTGGCTGAGGTAGAGGACCGGGCTGCGGGTCATCGACGGCTCCAGTGCTTGAAAGTTCAACTACTAGAGTACCTGACGCCGCCGCGGTCGTGGTTATTCCTCAGGCGGCTTCGAGGTTCGCCGCGCAGCGCTCGAGGGTGCGGATCGTCGTGCGGTAGTCGTCGTCGCTGACGCCGTCGGTCACCGCCGAGCGGAACGCCTTAATGCGCGCTTCGACGCGGGCGTGCGCTTCGCGGCCTTCGCCGGTGAGCTCGCCGGTGTCGGCGACCCAGCCGCGTTCGCGCAGGTCGGCGACCTGCGCGAACGTCGAGCCGAACGGTGCCATGACGACGTCGATCTCCGCCTGCGTGCGGGCGCCGAGGGCGATCGTGTTGAGGACCTGCCACTGCCGGCGGGTCAGCGATTCCGCGTCGAGGGCCTGGGCCGTGGAAGTTTCGAGAAGCTCGTGGACGTGGCGAAGCCACCAGCCGAGGGGTTTCATGGATACTCCGAATGTTGTCGGACAACTACATGTAAAAGTACATGCAGTTCGGGAGTGGAGCAACCATGACGGACGCGGTGGCCGAGGTCGAGCGCGCGATGATCGCGATCCGCCGCAGCCAGCAGCGGCGGGCGCTGAGCCGGATCGCCAAGGAGCGCGGCCGCGGCGGGCACGACCCGGTGCACGAGCTGCTCGACGTCGTCGAGGAGCTCGCCGAACGCGGCGAGGCCGGCACGGTGACGGCGCTGAGCACGGCGATGGGCGTCGACCAGCCGCGCGCGAGCCGGCTGGTCGCGCGCGCGGTCGAGCAGGGGCTTCTCCGGCGCGAAGCCGATCAGCACGACGGACGGCGTGCGGTGCTCGTGCCGACGGAGGCCGGTCAGGCCCACCTCGACGAGCTGCACACCTTCCGCCGCGCGGTGTTCGCCGAGGTCATGGCCGGCTGGCCGGCCGACGACCGCGAGAACTTCGGCCGGCTGCTGACGGCGTTCGTCCGCGGGTACGGCGAACTCGGCCGCTAGTCGCTACCGCCTAGTCGTGGGACAGGTCGACGAAGCGGCTGTAGTGCAGCTGGTGCGCGACGACGATCGTCGCGGTCGGGCCGGCACGGTGCTTCGCGATGATCAGGTCCGCCTCGCCGGCGCGCGGGTCGTCCCGCTCCCAGGCGTCCGGCCGGTTGACCAGGATGACGAGGTCGGCGTCCTGCTCCAGTGAGCCGGACTCACGCAGGTCGGACAGCATCGGGCGCTTGTCGGTCCGCTGCTCGGGACCACGGTTCAGCTGGCTGATCGCGATCACCGGGACCTCGATCTCCTTCGCCAGCAGCTTCATCTGCCGCGAGAACTCCGAGACTTCCTGCTGCCGCGACTCGACGCGCTTGCCGGACGTCATCAGCTGCAGGTAGTCGAGGACCACGAGCTTGAGGTCGTGCCGCTGCTTCAGCCGGCGGGCCTTCGCGCGGATCTCCATCATCGTCATGTTCGGCGAGTCGTCGACGAACAGCGGTGCTTCGGAGACTTCGCTCATCCGGCGGGCCAGGCGCGTCCAGTCGTCGTCGGACATCTTGCCACCGCGCATGTCGGCGAGGCGGATCTTCGCCTCGGCCGAGAGCATGCGCATGACGATCTCGGTCCGGCTCATTTCCAGCGAGAAGATGACGCTGGTCAGGCCGTGCCGGATGGACGCCGAGCGCGCGAAGTCCAGCCCCAGCGTCGACTTGCCGACACCGGGACGCGCGGCGACGATGATCATCTGGCCCGGGTGCAGGCCGTTCGTCAGCTCGTCGAAGTCGGTGAAGCCGGTCGGGATGCCCTGGGACTGCCCGCCGCGGGACGCGATCGCGTCGATCTCGTCCATCGTCGGCTGCAGCAGCTCTTCCAGCGCGACGTAGTCCTCGCTGGTCCGGCGCTCGGTGACGTCGTAGATCGCGGCCTGGGCGCGGTCGACGACCTCGTCGATGTTCGCGCCGTCCGCGGCCGCCGCGCCGTAGCCGTACTGCACGATCCGGGTGCCCGCCTCGACCAGCCGGCGCAGCACCGCCTTCTCCGCGACGATCTCCGCGTAGAAGCCGGCGTTCGCCGCTGTCGGCACCGTCGCGATCAGGGTGTGCAGGTACGGCGCGCCGCCGATGCGGCCCAGCTCGCCCCGGCGCTCCAGCTCGGCGGAGATGGTGATCGGGTCGGCGGGCTCGCCACGGCCGTAGAGGTCGAGGATGCAGTCGTAGATCGCCTGGTGCGCCGGGCGGTAGAAGTCGTCGGGGCCGAGGGCCTCGATGACGTCGGCGACGGCGTCCTTGGACAGCAGCATGCCGCCGAGCACGGACTGCTCGGCCGTGATGTCCTGCGGCGGCTGGCGGTCGAACCCGCCACCGGAGCCGGGGTCGCTCGGACCCGGGTCGTTCTCCGCATACATCGGACCGCGGTCGTCGGTCAGCGCCACCGCTCCGGACACCTCCTCGTCATCATGCGAACACCCGTTCGATTATGCCGGAACTTCACTCTCGAAGCACGTGGCGCGAGCCGCGCCACCAGTCCTCTTCCGCCGTGTCCCCCGATGATCGGCGAAGACGGGTCATGAGTGTCCGACCGCCACGCCGGACACCACCGTGAGTACCGGCTCGGCGGGGACGCTATGTCCCCCGGAAGGCCGAAAGCAATTCAGGGTGGGGACCCATCTGTGGACAACCTGTGGATGAATGGGGGCAACCAGTCACAGGTGCCGCGATAGCTGTGGACAAGTTGGGGACAAGGGTGATCGGCATCCGCGAATCCCCAGCTCAGGGCCTGTGAGTAAGGTGTGGAGAACTTCCGCAAAACTCGTGCGGCGTGTCGTGTGAAACCCGTCGCTCGGCGTGTCGTGGACCAGCTCAGGCCCATTGACCCCCACAGCCTGTGGATGAAAACTACGGACGGTAGAGGCGTAACCCGGTGGGCTGAACGGCCGTCGCGTCACGCCGCGGTGAGCCGGCCCTGTGCGCTGCGTAACCGATCGGCGAGAACGCGCTGGTCGGCCGGGGTGAAGGCGATCCGGCTCTCCCCACGCCCCGGAATCTCCTCGGTCAGCCAGCGGCCTTCCGAGGTATCGATGTAGTTCACCGGCCGTTCGATGCGATGCCACGATCCGGTACGGCTGCGGGCCGCGACGTACAGGCTGCCGCTCCCCATTCGGCGTAGCGCGAGGATCCGCCGGAGCTCGTCGGCCTCCTGCGAGCCGTCGGCCGGCCGGTCGTTGCGCATCAGGGCGAAGCCGTCATCGTCGCGGCGGCCGCCGCCCTCGAGCTGGCTCTTCGGCACCGCGATCGGCGTCCCACGGCCCGGCGCGAGCTTCGGGATCTGGCCGAGGAAGTCGTCCAGCACTTCACCGGGACGGGTCGACTCCAGCACGACGACGTCCAGCTGCTCGTGCTTGGCCAGCACGAACGCCTCGCCGCCGGCGCTCCCGGCCAGCAGCCGGTAGCTGACCGCCTTGCCCTGGAAACCGCCGTCCACCCAGCCGTAGTACTCCAGCTGCGGCCGCGCGACGGCTTCGATCGTCGCGACGAACCCCGGGTGCATGCCGCGCGGCCCGAACAGGCCCGCCTTGGTGAGCTCGGCGTTGACGCGCTCGTCTTCGGCGCGCTGGGCCTCGTCGCTGTACCAGGTCGGCGTCTCGGCCAGCACCGTGTGCGGCTCCCCGCCACGGCGCCGGATCAGGTTGATCACGGTGCCGGTCGAAAGGGTGACCTGCCTGTCCAGCACCGCTCTTCCCCCTAGTGAAGATCAGCTTTGATGAACCCGGAAAGCCGGGCGCGCCCATCTTGGCACGCGCCCGGTGGCCCCGCGTGCGTTACTCGCCGATGACCGGCGGCGCGGTCAGCTCGTCCGTGCCGAAGATGTCGTTCGGGTCGTCGCCGAGCAGGTACTTCGACGTGCGTTCCTCGTCGCCGCCGCCCTGGCCCTTCGCGCCGTGGCCCATGCCGCCCATGCCACCCATCCCGGTGGAGCCGCCGCGCCCGGCCGCCGCGCCGCCCGCGCCCATCGCACCGCCGGCTCCGGCCCCCATGCCGCCGCGGCCGGCGCCGGACGCGCCCGGCATCGCCGCGCCGGTCGAGCTCCCGGGCCCGAAGCCGCCGCTGCCACCCGGCCCGAAGCCCGCCGTCGGGTCGCCGATCCCGCCGACTCCACCGACCCCGCTCGAGCCGCCCGGTCCGAAACCGCCGGCACCGCCGCCCGAGAAGCTCGGGCTGCTCCCCGGCCCGAACCCCGGCATGCCGGGCACGTCCGAAGGCGAGAAGCCCGACGAGTGCGTGCCGTCGGAGTTGAAGTTCGGCGGGGTGTAGTTCCCCGTCGGGATCTTGGACGGGTCGTAGTTCCCGCCGGGGACCTGCGACGGGTCGAAGCCCGGCACCTTGGACGGGTCGTAGCTCCCGCCCGGCACCTTGGACGGGTCGTAGCTCCCGCCCGGCACCTTCGACGGGTCGAAGCTGCCGCCGGGGACGTTCGGGCTGCCGAAGGACGGGACGCTGCCCGGTCCCGGCATGTTCACACCGCCGGGACCGCCACCCGGACCCCCACCGGGGCCGCCGCCCGGGCCGCCGCTGCGTTCTGACCCGTCGCCGGTGCCGTTCTTGTCGTCCTTCTTCTTGCCGTTCTTGTCCTGGTCGACGGCGACGTTCTCCTGCTGCCCCTGCAGCGCGGAGTACGTCGGCATCTTCTGGCCGTTGTCGTTGCTCGACTTGTAGTAGGTGTTGAAGGCGTCGACGTTGGCCTGGCCCTTGGTGTTGTAGTCGCGGATCGCCCGGTCGGTGTCGGTCGTCCACGGCGTCACCGCGTTGAGCAGGTTGTTCTTCGGCGGGTCCTTCGGGACCTCCTGCACCTGGGCGTGCACCGTGGTGAAGGCGTTGTTCTGCTCGCCGAGGTACTTGTCGGAGTCGGTCAGCTTGGTGCCCGAGTCCTCCATCCAGGTCCGCAGCGGGTGCGCGCCCGCGTTCTGCGCCGCCTCGGAACCGCCGCCGGTCCAGGCCGCGTCCATGTCCTTGGCCAGGCCGTCGATCGTGGTGAGCCGGTCCTGGTAGGCGCCCTTCAGCCGGCTCGCCGCCGCCTGGCCGTTCGAGATCGAGCCCGTGCCGGGGCCGGTGGTGATCTGGTTCCAGATGTCGTAGCAGTCGATCTTGCGATCACCCTGCACGGAGTTGTGGTCGTCCGAGTGCGTGGTCGCCATGTTGTACGCGGCGAAGCCGCCGAGCAGGACCAGTTCGAGCATCTCAGCCCCCCATCAAGGTCTGGATCATCGACTCGCCGAACTTCTGCACCACCGCGCAGGGGTCCGTCGCGCCGGCGCCGTTGTCGTACTGCACCAGGATGTTGACCGCCAGCTGGTCGGTCACCCCGATGAAGACGCCGCACTTGCCGTCCTTGCGGTCGTCCACCGCGGCGGCGTAGACGGCGGGGTACCCGTAGGCCTGCGTCTCTTCGAAGTAGGCGTCGTTCGCCTTGGTGTCGTAGACGTCCTGGAGCCCGTTCTTGTTCGCCGTCACCGTGGTCACGTCGATCTGGTTGCCCGGATCGGCGGCCTCCTGGAAGGTGCAGCTCGGGCCGTTCGCCGTGGTGCGCGGGGTGCCGTCGCCGAGGGCGAGCTTGGCCCGGCCGGTCGCGTCGATCGTCGTGCAGGCGTCCGACGTGATGTTCGCGGTGTTCAGCGGGCTCGGCACCCGCGGCGCGGAGTCGGCGGCCGAGCGCGACGTCTCGCTGCCGCCGGAATCGGCGGTCGGCGCCGGGTTGGCGGTGCCCCCGGTCTTGCTGGAGCAGCCGGCGACCGCGAGCACGGCGAAGGCCACGGCCGGGACGGCGAGCAGTCGGCGGTTCACGTGGCCTGGTTCCCCGTCTTCGAGAGGTCGGCCTGCGTGTCCGACTCCTTGGTGGTGATCTTCTGCTTCGCGGCGGTCAGCGCCTCGATGTAGTTCTTGACGTACTCCTGCATCTTCTTGTTCTGCTCGAGGAACGCCTTGCCGGACGGGTTCGCGAGCTTCTCCCAGTCGCCGCTGGCGAACTCCTTGCCGGGCGCCTTGACGTTCGCCATCAGGTTGGCGTCGTCGTAGTCGCGCTTCAGGTCGGCCTGGAGGTCCTGCCACTGCTTGATGACGCCGTCGATCTTGGCGGCGTCGAACGTGAACCCGCCGCCACCGGCCAGCGCGGACATGTTGACCTCGTTACCCATCCGGATCCATCCCCTTCGCGTCCCCGCCCATTCTCCTACGACGTGGCCGTTGTGTCCGGGGTTCCCCCGAAACGCGTGAAGGCGGGCCGCCCACCAGGGGCGACCCGCCTTCAGCACGTGCTACTGGCTACTTGGCCTTGACCTCGAGCCGGACCTCGACCTTGACGTCGGGGTGCAGCCGGGCGCCGACCGAGTGCTTGCCGACCGTCTTGATGTGGTCGCGCAGCTCGATGACGCGCTTGTCGAGCAGCGGGCCACCGGCCGCCTTGATCGCGTCCACGATCTCGGCCGAGGTGATCGAGCCGAAGAGCTTCTTCGAGCCCTCGGCCGACTTGCCGGTGAGCTGGATGGCGCCGAGGCCCTCCAGCGTCGCCTTGATCTCCTTGGCGTGGTCGAGGTCGCGGATGCGACGGCTCTCCTGCGCGCGCTGGATCGTGCGGACGTTCTTCTCCGCGCCCTTGGTGGCCGCGATCGCGTAACCCCGCGGGAGCAGGTAGTTGCGCGCGTAACCGTCCTTGACCTCGACGATGTCGCCGGGGCCGCCGAGGTTGGCCACGTCGGTGGTGAGGATGATCTTCGCCATCTCCGGGCCTCCTTAGCGCGCGGTCGAGGTGTAGGGCAGCAGCGCCATTTCGCGGGAGTTCTTGACCGCGATGGCGATGTCACGCTGGTGCTGGCTGCAGTTGCCGGTGACGCGACGGGCACGGATCTTGCCGCGGTCGGAGATGTACTTCCGCAGCAGGTTGGTGTCCTTGTAGTCGATCAGTTCCGGACGGCCCTTTTTCTCGGCCTTGCAGAACACGCAGACCTTCTTCTTGGGCTTGCGAATGGGTGGCTTGGCCACTGGTTACTCCTGGAATTCAACTCTTGTGGATGTGTACGAGATCAGAAGGGAGGCTCGTCGGAGAAGCCACCGCCACCGCCACCGCTGCTCGCGGCCGGGGCGGAGCCCCACGGGTCGTCGGCCGGCATTCCGCCGCCACCGCCGCCACCGCGGTTTCCGCCGCCGCCGCCACCGCCGCCGCCGAAGTCACCACCGCCGCCGCCACCGCGGCTGACCTTGTTGACCTTGGCCGTGGCGTAGCGCAGCGAGGGGCCGATCTCGTCGACCTCGAGCTCGACGACGGTGCGCTTCTCGCCTTCCTTCGTCTCGAACGACCGCTGCTTCAGCCGGCCCTGGACGACGACGCGAGCGCCGCGCGTCAGCGACTCGGCGACGTTCTCCGCCGCCTGCCGCCAGATGTTGCAGCGCAGGAACAGCGCCTCGCCGTCCTTCCACTCGCCCGACTGCTTGTCGAGCGTGCGGGGCGTGGACGCGACGGTGAAGTTCGCGACCGCCGCACCGGACGGGGTGAAACGCAGTTCCGGGTCGGACGTCAGGTTGCCGATCACCGTGATGACGGTGTCTCCAGCCATCGGGAATACCCTTCGGCTCAGGCCTTGGCGGCGACGACGGGCGGCTTGGCCGCGGCGGCGCGCTTGATCTCGCGACGCATGACCTTGGTGCGGAGCACGGTCTCCTGAAGCGACAGCTGGCGGTCCAGCTCCTTCACCGCGTCCGAGGACGAGTTCAGGTCCAGCAGGGCGTAGATGCCCTCGGCGTGCTTCTTGATCTCGTACGAGAGCCGGCGCCGGCCCCAGACGTCGACCTTCTCGACGCTTCCGCCCGAAGTGCGGATCACGTTGAGGAAGGTGTCCAGCGTCGGAGCGACAGTGCGCTCGTCGAGCGTGGGGTCCAGGATGACCATTACCTCGTAATGGCGTGACACAACCACTCACCTCCTATGGGCTCGCGGCCACGGACTGTCCGTAGCAGGAGGGTTTGTCCAGGTAAGGCTACCTGGGGGTGCCGATCGGACCGGACGGCGGGGTCGGCTGGGGCTCAGGCGGCCCGGCGCAGGACCCAGGTCCGCACGAGCGCCGCGGTGACGCCCGCGAGCACGATCACCGCGAGCAGCATCGGCAGCTGGACGTCGTCCGGGCCGACGGGCGAGGACATCGACTGCGCGTTGCCGGCGTCGCGGATGTCGGCGCCCTGGCCGGCCTGGTCGCCGGTGCCGACCTGCGGCGCGGAGGCGTCACCGGGCAGCGTGCCGTTGGCCGGGTAACGCACCCCCGGCGCGACGGCGGTGCCCGGGGTCGCGGTGGGGAGGCCGCTGTAGTCGCGCATCGGCGCGGTGCCGCCACTGCCGCCCGCGGTGCCCGGGTTCAGGTTCGAGAGGTTGCCGGTCGAGCCGCCGCCGGGGCTGGTCGCGGTCCCGCCACCCGGCTGCGCACCGGTCCCGCCGGCACCGGGCTGGCCGCCCGGGGTGCTCGGCGCGACGTAGTTGGCGGCGAGCAGGGTGAGGTTGCAGCTCTTGGCGACCGTGCTTTCGACGCTGTTCAGCGTCTTGTTCCAGTCCAAGCCGAGACCCAGCGAGTGGGAGTTGGCCAGCGCCGTGCGCACTGCCTTGCCGATCGCTGCGCCGGTGGCCGCGCCGCCGGCCGAGTTCGGCACCTGACCCACGGGAATGGCTTGGATACCGGCGATCGAGTCACCGGCCCAAGCGCCTACCGCGAGCGTGCCGGCGTTGTTGGCACCGTTCGTGACCAGTGTTTTGACGGATGCTCCGGTGATCGCGACCTGATCGCTCATCTGCCCGGAGACCGTGCCCGTGCAGCTGTTGCTCACAACCTGCTGGCTGGCGGAGGCGGTGCCCGCGGACAGGAAGGCGCCCCCGGTGACGAAGGTGGCGATGGCGGTGACGGTCAGTGCGCGGCGGGTCGTCTGCCAGGTGGGGATCTTCCGCACGAGCACTGACCTCCGGAGGTCTATCGGGGCGTCGTCCTGGGCAACAGCAACACCAGGTGTACCAGGCTCAACGACGGGGATACGTGAAAGATACTCGGCAGTCGGCTCAATTGGCAGCGGCCATCCGGCGGAGCACCCAGGTGCGGACCAGGCCCGCGCTGACTCCGGAGAGTGCCAGAACGGCGATCAGCAGGGGCAGGTTCGACCCGTTCGTGAAACCGTCCTGTGCGGACGGTAGCGCTTCGGCCTGTCCTGCGGTCTGGATCCCGGAGTTGCCGGCGGCCGCGTCGTTCGGTCCGGTGAGGCCGTACTGCGGGGCGTAACCCGGGATCTGGCTGCCGTACCGGATCGCCGGCGACGGCGTGAACAACCCGGCCGTCGCGAACGGGATGCCGCCGTAGTCGCGCATCGGCGCGTAGCCGGTGCCGACGGAGAACGGGAAGCCACCGAACACCGGGCTCGTCGCGAAGCCGGGCAGGAGCGGGCTGTTGGCGTCCGGGATCGGGGTGGTGCCCTGCGGGGTCCCGCCCTGCGGCGCACCCCCGGTCCCACCCTGGGCGGGCGGCTGCTGCGGGTTGCCACCGGTGCCGGGCGACTGGCCGGGCGCCGGCTGACCGCCACCGCTAAGAGCCTTGCCGACATCGCCGGTCGCTTTGCTGATGCCGTTGGTGGTGCCGGCGACGGCGCCGTTCACCGCGCTCGCGGCGGGAGCACCGATAACCGGCACCGGGGCCACGACCGTATCCACGACTTTGACTGTGATCTTGCAAAGGCTGCCGAGCAGGCCGCCGAGGATGTCGGTGACGGATTTGATGCCCAGCGGGGTGGAAATCAAATCGCCGGGCTTCACGGTGACCGTGTCGCCACAGTTGGCTTTGACGGTGTCCGCCGAGGCGGTGCCCGGCACGCCCAGCACAGCCGAGCCTGCGAGGACGAACGCCGTCGCACCGACCGCCGTTGCTCTGCGTGCCCGGTTCTCCATGCTCGCCGCCCTTGTCTCGTGCCCTCTGCCCAGGACAACGACGTTAAGGCAGACGAGTAACGCCCGCTCGCTCAGGAATGTCCGGCATTCGAGTGGAAGCGGGCGTTACGGTGGGTGAATCTCACGCGGGGCGGCGACGGATCCAGGCTCGGACGAGGGCCGCCGCGACGATCGCGAGGGCCAGCACCGCGAGCAGCATCGGCAGTTTCGCCGGCGGCGTGACGCCGGGGAGCGCCACCGCGGAGCCGGACTTCTGCTCGTCGACCGTCGGGACCTGCGCGCCCGGGATGATCTGGGCGATCACCGGCACCTGCACCAGGCTGCCGGGCAGCAGCGCGGCGTTGGTGAAGACGCCCGAGATCGCGTCACCCGGCAGGCCCGCGCCACCGGCACCGGTGAGCACCGGGCCGAGGCTGTCGCCGGGCGGGGTCTGCCCGGGAGGCGTCTGGCCCGGCGGCGTCGTCGGCGGGGGCGGCTGCTGGGGCGGCGTCGTCGGCGGCGGTGTTCCGGGCGGCACGGGCAGCTGCGGCGCGCCGACGTCTTGCAGGATGCTCTGTGTCGTGTTCCCGACGGCGTTGACCGTGCCCTGCGCGACGGGGCAGACGGCCTTCGCGGCGACGTCGCCGACCACCGGCACGTCACCGAGGCCGAGCGCCCGCACGGTGTCGCCGACCGGGAGGGTCAGCAGGGGCGCCGAGCCGTTCGTGTTCTTCGCGCTCGAGTCGAGGCCGACGGTCAGCCGGTCCGGGGAGTTGAGGGGCGCACCCGCGTCCAGCAGCAGGCCGTTCGGGCCGCTGCGGGCCTGGCCGTTCTGGAGGGTGGCCGCGCAGTCGCCGCCGAGGGTCGGACTGGAAGCGGCGCTTGCCACGCTTGGTGCCGCGAGGGCGGCGGAAGCGGCGAGCGTGAACCCCAGTGCGGTGATCCGGGCGACGTGCTTCCCCATCGATGCCCTCCGGCAGTCGGACCAATCTGGATCACGGAACGCGCTCACGGTACTCCACGAGCGTCACCATCCGGGTCCGCAGGCCGAAGTTCATCCGGGAGTAGCGTGCTCGGCATGCTGATTGGCGCCCATGTCCGTGACGACGACCCGTTGACCGCGGTCGCCGACCGCAAAGCCGACGTCGTCCAGTTCTTCCTCTCCGACCCCCAGGGCTGGAAAGCCCCGAAGCCGCACCCGCACGGCGAGGCCATCCTGGCCGACCCGGTCGAGGTGTTCATCCACTCGCCGTACCTCATCAACGTGGCGTCGCTGAACAACAAGATCCGGATCCCGTCCCGCAAGAACGTCACGCAGCACGCGGACGGGGCCGCCGCGGTCGGCGCGAAGGGCCTGATCGTGCACGGCGGGCACGTCGGCGCCAACGACGACGTCGAGGCCGGGCTCGACAACTGGCGCAAGCTCTTCGAGCGCGAGCAGGAGAAGGGCGGCTTCAAGGTCCCGATCCTGATCGAGAACACCGCCGGCGGCGAGAACGCGATCACCCGCGACCTCGACGTCATCGCCCGGCTGTGGGACAAGGTCGGCGAGTTCGGCGCCGGGTTCTGCCTGGACACCTGCCACGCCTACGCCGCCGGCTGGGACCTCGCGATCGCCGTCGGGAAGGTCAAGGCCATCACCGGCCGGATCGACCTGGTGCACCTCAACAACTCCCGCGACGAGTTCGGCTCGACGCGGGACCGGCACGCGAACGTCGTCGAGGGTGAGGGCACGATCGACCCCGAGGCCCTGGTCGCGGTCGCCCGCGAAGCCGGCGCCCCGGTGATCGTCGAAACGCCGGCCGACGGCCAGGCCGCCGACATCGCGTACCTGAAGGAACAGCTGGGTTAGACGGCCACGGCTCGCCGGCGGCGCCGGGTGGCGTTCGGGATGATCACGTCCCGGGCGCCGTCGAGGAAGCCGCCTGCCGGGTCGTCGTCGCCGGCGATCCGGACCAGGTCGGTCGCCGGGCGGTAGATCTCGCGGACCACCAGCACGCACAGGCCGACGACGGCCAGGTCGCGGAGCACGACCGTGCCCAGGAAGAAGCCTTCGGGCAGGCCCTTGTGGTCGACGCCGAGGTAGTAGAACATCCGCGGCACCCACACCAGCGCGTCGATCAGCATCCAGCCGAGCAGCAGCCGCCAGCGCGGGATGGCCAGCACGGCCAGCGGCACCAGCCACAGCGAGTACTGCGGGCTCCACACCTTGTTGGTCAGCAGGAACGCGGCCACGACGAGGAACGCAAGCTGCCCCAGCCGCGGCCGTCGCGGCGCCGCCAGCGCCACGTACGCGATGCCCGCGCAGCAGGCCAGGAACAGCACGGCGATCGTCCAGTTGAGGTAGGTCGGCGGCTGGTTCTTCTGCAGCACGCCGTCGAACCCGGCCCAGCCGGTCGTGTACGAGAAGACGTTGTAGAGCGAGTCCGGGTCCATCGGCCGCAGGGTGTTCAGCCGGAAGAACTCCCACCAGCCGCGGGTCGCGGTGAGGATGAACGGCGCGTTCACCGCCACCCACGTCACGACGGCGGCCGCGGCGGTGCGCCAGAACGGCGTCAGCTTCCCCGCGCGCAGGCAGAGCACGAACAGCACGCCGAGCAGGAGCAGCGGGTAGAGCTTCGCCGTCGCGCCCAGGCCGAGCAGGAGCCCGGCGAGCAGCGGCCGTTTCCGGGACCAGGCGAGCAGGCCGGTGGCCGTGAACGCGGTCGCGATCGCGTCGAAGTTGGTGAACGCGTGCACCAGGACCAGCGGTGACGCCGCCACGAGCACCATGTCCCACGGCCGGCGTTTCATCGTCCGGCCGGTGGCCCAGACGGTGACCAGCCAGGCCATCGACAGGAAGAACGCGGAAATGTCGAAGTAGATCGCCACGGGCAACGCGCCGGGCAGCCAGCCGGTCTCGGCGATGTTGAGCCAGCCCGCCGCGAGCTTCGCGTTCACCCACTGGAAGAGCCCGGTGAACACCGGGTACTCCATGTACCGGGTGTCGTTCTCCGCGGTCTGCGAGCTCTCCTTCCACGACGTGTAGTACGGGAAGGTGCTCGGCCGGTCGAGCCGCTCGGAGCTGTAGAGCGGCACGATGTCGGAGTAACACATCGCGACGAACGGGCGGCCCGCGCGCCAGTCGAGCTGGGTGGCGCCGCTGGAGTCCTGGTACTGCTGGATGCAGGAGCCCTTGCCGAACCAGCAGAGCATCAGGGCCAGCGTCGCCAGCAGCAGCCCGACGCGCTGCGGGGACCAGAACCAGTGCCTGCCGACCGCGGCGTGCTCGCCCAGCGGCCCGCCGACGGGTCTGGTGACCGCCGCCGCGAGTGGGTCGTTCCAGCTCGGGACGACCCGATCCGCCCTGCTCAGCGTCACGGGGCCGGGGTCCGGCTCGCGCGTGGTCTCCTCTGGCACGACCGGGATGTTATCGGTGATCGCCCGATGGCGAAGTGAAGGCGACGATCATGCCGGATTCGCGTAGTACGAGGCCAGGACCTCGGCGGCCGCGCCACGCGTGACGATCTCCTCGCCGAAGGAGTCCTCGACGACCTCGATGCGCTGCCAGTGCGGCAGCGGCAGCAGCTCCTCGAGCCGCTCCGAAACGGCGTCACGGTAAGTGCCCGGTTCGTCCCGCACCGCGCGTCCGGCCAGCACGATCCGTTCCAGATCGAGCACCTGGACGAGGTCGGCGAGGCCGATCCCGAGGAAACCGGCGGCGGCCCGCGTGCCGGGGGCCTGCTTGGCCATGATCTCGACGCAGCCGCGCCGCCCGCAGGCGCAGCGGGGGCCGTCGTAGGCGATCGTGGTGTGCCCGAACTCACCCGCGTTGGTCCGCGGGCCGCGGTAGAGGTGCCCGTCGATCAGCAGGCCGACGCCGATGCCGGTACCGACCAGCACGACCGCCGTCGCCGTCGGCTCGCCGTGCGGCCACAGCTGGGCGAACGCGGCGGCGTTGGTGTCCTTGTCCAGCACCACCGGCAGCCCGGTGCGCTTCTCGAGCAGGTCACGCAGCGGCACGTCGTGCCAGCCGGGCATGCTCGTCGCGTCGCGGACCAGGCCGGCGAGGTGGTCCAGCGGGCCGACCGCGCCCAGGCCGAGGCCGAGCACTCCGAAGCCGTCCGCGAGTTCGAGCGCGGTGGTCCCGATGGCTTCGACGGCCTGGTCGGGGGTGAACCCGACCGGGAGCGGACCGCCCGCCGTCTCCTCGACCTCGCCGATGAGGTTGGTCCGCAGGACGCGGTACTCGTCGCGGTCGAGGCGCGCGCCGAGCGCGTGGCGGGCGCCGGAGCGGACGGTCAGCTGCGTGCGGGGCTTGCCGACGCCCGCGGACGGCTGCCGCTCTTCGTCCAGGAGGCCGGCGTCGAGCAGTTCGGGCACGATCTTGGACACGGCCTGCTGGGTGAGGCCGGTGCGTTCGGCGAGCTCGACCCGGCTGAGGCCACCGGCCCGCAGGATGTGCGTGAGCAGGAGGGCGCGGTTGTGCTCGCGCACGTTGCGCAGGTTCCGCCCGGTGGCCGCCATGGTCTAGATCCTCGCATGCCTGGTCAATTTCGCAACACTGTTGTTTAATGGGCGCCATGGTTGACGACTTGCGGGTGGGCATCCTCGGCTACGGCATCGGGGGACGCGTCTTCCACGCACCGCTGGTGGCGGCGACGCCCGGACTGACCCCCGCGGTGATCACGACGTCGAGCAACGCCGTCCAGGCGCGCACCGACAACCCCGGCGCGGAGATCGTCCCGGACGCCGACGCGCTGTTCGAGCGCGCGGGCGAGCTCGACCTGATCGTGGTCAGCACACCGAACCGCACGCACGTCCCGCTCGCGCTGCGGGCCATCGCGGCCGGCGTGCCGGTGGTCGTCGACAAGCCGTTCGCGCCGACCGCGGCCGAGGCCGAGCAGGTCGTCGCCGCGGCGAAGGCGGCGGGCGTCGGGCTCACCGTCTTCCAGAACCGCCGCCTCGACTCCGACTTCCTCACCGTGCGGCAGGTCCTCGACTCGGGCCGCCTCGGCGAGGTGTTCCGCTTCGAGTCCCGCTACGACCGCTGGGTGCCCAAGCCGAAGGACAACTGGCGCGAGTTCGGGGACCCGGCCGAGGCGGGCGGGCTGCTCTACGACCTCGGCGCGCACATCGTCGACCAGGCGCTGCAGCTGTTCGGCCCGGTCACCCGGGTCTACGCGGAGGTCGACCGCCGTCGGGCAGGCGTCCAGGTCGACGACGACGTCTTCGTCGCGCTGCACCACGCCAACGGCGTCCGGTCGCAGCTGTGGGCGTCGGCGCTCGCGGGCACCCAGAACCCGCGGTTCCGCGTGC
The DNA here is from genome assembly GCF_023023025.1 of Amycolatopsis sp. WQ 127309. Taxonomy (NCBI): domain Bacteria; kingdom Bacillati; phylum Actinomycetota; class Actinomycetes; order Pseudonocardiales; family Pseudonocardiaceae; genus Amycolatopsis; species Amycolatopsis sp. WQ 127309. Next base: position 2,604,994 of record NZ_CP095481.1, on the reverse strand, counting down.
TCGGCGACCAGGCGACGTTCACCAAGTACGGCCTCGACGTCCAGGAACCCCAGATCAAGACGGGCATGCGCCCCGGCGACGACGGCTGGGGCGTGGAACCGGCGGCGGACGCGGGCAAGATCGGCGTCGGCAACGACGTCAAGACCGTGCCCACCGAAACCGGTCGCTACGAGCAGTTCTACGCCCAGGTGCGCGACGCCCTGCGCGGCGAAGGCGAGTTCCCGGTCGACCCGGAGTCGTCGGTCGCGGCCCTGCGCGTGATCGAGGCGGCGCACCGCTCCGGCGTCGAAGGGATCGTCGTCGAGCTCTGACCCCAGACCGGCCGTGACCTCGGTGTCCCCCAGCTCCGAGGTCACGGCCTTCTCTTTGTGAAACGCGGGTCAGCCGCCCGGATCCGGGTCGCCGCTCTGGCCGGAGTCGTTGCCCCCGTTGCCGTTCCCGTTGTTCCCGGTCGTGTTGTTCCCCGTGGCGTTGCCGTTGTTGCCGCCGCCGTTGCGGTTGCGCTGGCGGTCCTGCAGCTCCTGAAGCCGTTGCTGGAACTGGCGGAGCTGGTCCTGCTGTTGCTGCCGGTCGCCGGGCTGGGCCTGGTTCCGCTGGTCGCGCGGCTGCTGTTGCTGCTGCTGTTGCGGCGGCGGGGGCAACTGGACTTCCACCTGCTGCTGGTCCACCGGCGAGCTGATCGCCGCCACGCGGTCGAAGCGTTCGGCCGGTTTGCCCTGCAGGTACAGCTGCATGAAGCGGTCCCAGATCGGGCCCGCCAGCGTCGACCCGAACAGCGGCGCGCCACCCGGGCCGTGCAGCGCCTTGTCGCCGTCGCTGCCCACCCAGACCGCCGCCGAGACCGACGGCGTGTAGCCGACCATCCACGTCTGGGCGTTCGCGTTGGCGGCCGACGCCGGTTCGTCGTTCTGCGGGGTGTGCTGCTGGGTGCCGGTCTTGCCCGCGCACTCGTGGCCGGCCGGGCAGGTCAGGTGCGAGAACTGGATGACCGGCGCCAGCGCCGCCGTCACGTTGCCCGCGATCTGCGCGCTCTTGGCCGCGTCGTTGTCGGCGAACGCGTCCGTGGACCGGTCCTGGGCCTCGTACGCCGTTTCGCCGTTCGCGTTGGTCACCTTCTGCACGAAGTGACGCTGACGCTGGACGCCGCCCGCCGCGAACGTCGCGTAGCCCGAGGCCATGTCCGCCGGCGTCACCTGCGTCGCGCCGCCGCCGATCGAGATGTTGTTGTCACCGGTGAACAACGCGCTGCGGCCGCCGTTGTCCTTCGTGCGGACACCCGCTTCCTGCGCGGCTTCCGCCACCCCGGACGGCTTCGTCACGTTCAGCACCATGTCGTAGAACACCGTGTTCGTGGACCGCTGCATCGCCTCCGCGACCGTGCACTCGTCGGAACAGCTGCTGCTGTCACCCGCGTTGCGGATCGGCAGGTCGACGCCGGGGAACGTCCGCGGTGAGGTGCCGTCGAACCGCGCGTCGAGACCGCGGCCGAGCTTGAGGAACGCGGCCAGGTCGAACGGCTTCATCGACGACCCGGGGTTGTGCGCCTCGTCGGCCCAGTCGCGGCCGGCCTGGTCTTCGCCGTTCGGGCCCTTCACCACCGGATCGCCGCCGTAGTAGGCGAGCACGCCGCCGGTCTTCGGGTCGACGGCGACCAGCGCGTCGAGGATCTGGGTGTCGGTCTGCTCGGCCATCTGCTCGGTCACGGCCTGCTCGGCCGACTGCTGCGCCTGCGAGTCGATCGTGGTGAACACCTGGAACCCGCCGCGGTAGTACTCCTGCTCGCTGATCCCCTGCGCCGCCAGCTCGGCCTTGACCTGCTTCTTGACGAACGGGTTCAGCGCGCCGGCCTGCTTGCTCTCCACCAGCGGGATCGGGGCCGGGAACTTCGCCGCGGCGCGCTGGGCCGGTGTCAGGTAACCGTTCTTGAGCATCCGGTCCAGCGCCGTCGTCCAGCGGGCCGTGGCGACGGCGGTGTTCTCCGAGCGGCCCGGCTGCTGGATCAGCCCGGCCAGCAACGCGGCCTGCGAGTAGTCGAGCTGGCCGACGTCCTGGCCGAAGTAGGCCTGCGCGGCGGCCTGGATGCCGTACGCGCCGCGGCCGAAGTAGATGATGTTGAGGTAGGCGGTGATGATGTCCGCCTTCTCGTAGGTCTGGTTCATCTTGAACGACTTCGCGAGCTCGGTCCACTTGCGCGTGAGCGTCGGGTCGTCGTCGCCGGACGCGTTCTTGATGTACTGCTGGGAAATCGTCGAACCACCACCGGACCCGCCGGTGACCTGGTTGTACGCCGCCCGCAGGATGCCGCCGACGTCGAAGCCCGAGTTCGTCTCGAACGACGCGTCCTCGGTCGCGATCACGGCTTTCTTGACGACGTCCGGGATCTGGTTCGCCGCCAGGATCTGCCGGTTGCCGCCGGTGGGCACGTCCTTGCCCATCTCGGTGCCGTCGCGGTAGAGGTACGTCACGGCCTGGCCCTGCGCCTGCGCGACGGTCTCCGGTGACGGGACGTCGACGGCGAGGTAGGTGATCGCGAACGCGATCCCGGGTACGACGACGAACAGCCCCGCCGCCACGTACCCGATCCGCCGGATCCGCCGCCAGCGCCGTTTCCGCACGTCCTGCTCGGTGCTCGGCCGGGGCCGCCGCGGCGGCTGACCCGGGCGGGGCAGCAGGATCGGCACCGTCGGCGGGTCGTCCGGCTCGGTGCCGTTGTGGACGTGGTGGGTGATCAGCTCCGGTTCGCTGCCCTGCAGCCCGGCGCGGGGCAGCGGCCGGGCGCCCGGCCGCCGGGGACGTTGACGGGGATCGGGAGCGCGACCGCGCGAAGTGCGGGTTCGGTCGTTGGTCACGGGCCGGCCTCCACGGTGGGCTGCGGACGCAGTCCTCTCGGAGGGCACACGTACCGCGGCCCACCGTGGTTCAGGCCGTCAGCGGCCCGGATCGTCCCCCGAGGTCGGCGTCTCCTTCGACGACGTCGGCTTCGTGTGCTTCGGCGTGCTCTCCTGCGACGACGACTGGTCGCCGTCGTGGCCGTGGTCGTCGCCGTCGTTCCCGCCGTTGTCGCCCTGGTCGCCGCCCTGGTCGGGGTTCTCGCCCGTGGGCGTCGCGTCGGTCGTCGTCGCGACGTCCGACGACGGCGGCGGGGCGACCTCGCCGCCGATGCGGTCCACCTTGTCGAACTTCTCGCCCGGCTTGCCCGCCAGGTAGAGCGACATGAACTTCTGCCACATCGGGCCGGCGATCGTCGAGCCGTAGATCGGCGAGTTGTTCTTGCCGTGCAGCGGCTTGTTGCCGTCGCCGCCGACCCAGGCCGCCACCGAGACGGACGGCGTGTAGCCGACCATCCACGTCTGCGAGTTCGCGTTCGCCGCCCACGACGGCTCACCCGCGGTCTTCGTGTGCTGCTGCGTCCCGGTCTTGCCGGCGCACTCGTGGCCGGCCGGGCACTTCAGGTGCGAGAAGTCGATGACCGGCTTCAGCGCTTCGGTGACGTTCCCGGCGATCTGCCGGCTCTTGTCCGAGTCGCTGTCGAACGCGGGCTTGGCGTCGGTCGGCGCTTCGTACGCGACTTCGTCCTGCCCGTTGACGACCTTCGTCACGAAGTGCCGCGCGCGCTGCTCGCCGTTGGCCGCGAAGGTCGCGTACGCGGAGGCCATGTCGACCGGCGTGATCTGCGTTTCGCCACCGCCGAGCGAGATGTTGTTGTCCTTGGTCGAAATGATCGACTGGCCGCCGTCGTCCTTGGTCGTGACGCCGGCCTCCTGCGCGGCCTGCTTGACCGGGCCCTGCTTGGTGTCGTTGAGGACCATGTCGTAGAACACCGTGTTCGCCGAACGCATCATCGCCTCGGAGACGGTGCACTGCGTCGAGCAGCTGCTGCCCGGGCCGGCGTTGCGGACGACGCGGCCGTCGAACGTCCGGTTGTTGGAGCCGTCGAACGTCGAGTCGAGGCCCTTGCCCATCTTGAGGAACGCCGTGAGGTCGAACGCCTTCATCGACGAACCCGGGTTCTGCGGGGTGTCCGCCCAGTCGCGTCCGGCCTGGTCCTGCCCGTTGACCTGGATGATCGGCTTGCCGCCGTAGTAGGCGAGCACACCGCCGGTCTTCGGGTCGACCGCGACGAGCGCGTTGAGCAGCTGGTCGTCGACCTGGCCCTTCATCGCTTCGGTGGCCGCCTGTTCCGCGGCCTGCTGCGCCTTCGGGTCGATCGTCGTGTGCACCTGGAAGCCGCCGGAGTAGTAGCGGTCCTCCGGGATGTCGTGCGCGGCGAGCTCGTCCTTCACCTGCTGCACGACGAACGCGGGCGGCGCGCCGGCCTGCTGCTTGCTGTCCTCGAGCGGGATCGGCGTCGGGAACTGCGCCGACTGGCGCTCGGCCGCGCTGATGTAGTTGTTCTTCAGCATCCGGTCGAGCGCCGTGGTCCAGCGGTCGTGCGCGACCTTGTCGTTCTCCGACCGGCCCGGCTGCTGGATCAGGCCGGCGAGCAGCGCCGCTTCCGAGTAGGTCAGGTCCTTCGCGTCCTTGTGGAAGAAAGCCTGTGACGCCGCGCCCACCCCGTACGCCCCGCGCCCGAAGTAGATGATGTTCAGGTACGCGGTGATGATGTCCTTCTTCTCGTACGTCTGGTTCATCTTGAAGGACTTGGCCAGCTCGGTCCACTTGCGCGTCAACGTCGGGGCGTCGTTGTCGGTGGCCTTCTTGATGTACTGCTGCGAAATCGTCGAACCACCGCCGGTACCGCCGGTGGCGTTGTTGAACACCGCGCGCAGCAGGCCGCCGACGTCGAAGCCGGAGTTCGTCTCGAACGAGTCGTCCTCGGTCGCGATCGCCGCGTGCTTCATGATGTCGGGGATCTGGTCCGGGCTGAGCAGCACCCGGTTGCCGCCGCGCGGCACGTCCTTGCCCATCGGCGAGTTGTCGGCGTAGAAGTACGTCACCGCCTGGCTCTGGTTCTGCGCGACCTCCGTCGGCGACGGGACGTCGACCAGGAAGTACGTGATGACGAACGCGATCGCCGGGAGCACGACGAACACCCCGACGACGCCGTAGCCGACGCGCCGGATGATCTTCCAGCGCCGCTTCTTGCGTTGTTCCGGGGTGAGGACCGGCTTGCCGTCGCCGTCCGGCTCGACGTCGTCGTAGGCGTCCTGCTCCTCGTACGCGTGGTGCGTCATCAGCTCGGGCCCGCCGCTCATCGGCGGCGGCTCGGGCCGGTAGCCGCGCGGCTGCTGCCACGGCTGCTGCGGCTGCGCCGGGGGTTGCTGCTGCGGCCGGCCCCCGGGCGGCGTCGGCGGGCGGCGCGGGCCCTGGCCGCGGGGTCCCTGTGGTCCGGACGGCCCCTGACGGCGCGGATCAGGACCCTGGCCGGGCCAGGAGCGGGATCGATCGTCGGGCACGGGGCAGTCCTCCAGTCAGTGTGGGCGGCAATGGTCGCCACCCCTGTTGGAAGGGACGCGCGTGAACCCCGTGGGTTGCCGGATGATCACCCCGGAAACGGTTCAGGGCCCTCCGCGATCGCGGAGGGCCCTGAACGTCGGCTATCCCGGGCCTGCGCCCGGTGGGGCAGCGATCCCGCCACCACCTCCGTTGCCGAACGTGTTGCCGATCCCGGGATCGGGAGTTCCCGGCGGGCCGGGTCGCGTCCGGCTCGTCTTCGTGGTCGACGTGTTCGTCTCGGTGTCCGTCGGCTCGGTGCTGGTGGTCGTCTCCGGGGTGCTCGGCGGCGGCGTCGTGGTGGTCGGCGTGTCCGGCGGCTTCGACTGCGTGGTCGTCACGTCGTTGACGTCCTTGCCGATCGCCTGCACCTTGTCGAACTTCTCCGCCGGTTTGCCCTTGAGGTAGAGCTTCATGAAGTTTTCCCACGTCGGACCGGCGACGGTGGCACCGAAGATCGGCTTGTTCTTCGGGTCGTGCAGCGGCTTGTTGCCGTCACCGCCGACCCAGACCGCGGCCGACACGGACGGCGTGTAACCCACCATCCACGTCTGCGCGTTGCGGTCCTTGTACGCGGCCGGGTCGCTGTCCTTCGCCGTGTACTGCTGCGTACCGGTCTTGCCGGCGCACTCGTGGCCGGTGGGGCACTTCAGGTTCGAGTGCGCGATGACCGGCTGCAGCGCCTCGGTGACGTTGCCCGCGATCTGCTGGCTCTTCGACGCGTCGTCGGCGAACGCCGGGTTGGTCTTGATGTTGTTCTCGTCGAACTCCACCTCGTCCTGCCCGTTCGTCAACTTCCCGACGAAGTGCTGCTCGTGGTAGACACCGCCGCTGGCGAACGACGCGTACGCCGCCGCCATGTCCTCCGGCGTCACGGCCGTGCCACCACCACCGAGCGAGATGTTGTTGTCGTCGGTGTAGAGGACGCTCTTGCCGTCCGGCGCGACCTTGACCCCGGCTTCCTTCGCCGCTTCCGCGACCCGCGACGGCTTCGTCACGTTCAGGACCATGTCGTAGAACACGGTGTTCGCCGAGATCTCCATCGCCTTCGCGACGGTGCAGTCCTTTCCGCAGCTGGCGCTGTCACCCGCGTTCCGGACGACACGCCCGCCCAGCGACCGGTTGTTCGAGCCGTCGAACGTCTCGCCGAGGCCCTTGCCCATCTTCAGGAACGCCGTGAGGTCGAACGCCTTCACCGACGAACCCGGGTTGCGGGCCTGGTTGGCGCGGTCCTGGGCGATCTGGTCCTTGCCGCTGGCGTCCTTCACCAGCTCCGGACCGCCGTAGTAGGCGATCACCCCGCCCGTTTTCGGGTTGACCGCGACCAGCGCGTTCAGCAGGTTCTCGTCCGTCTGGCCCTTCATGCCTTCCTGGGACGCCTGCTCCGCCGCGGCCTGGGCCGCCGGGTCGATCGTGGTGTAGATCTTGGCGCCGGTCGAGAACAGCTTGTTCTCGTCGTAGCCCTTGGCCGCCAGCTCGTCCTTGATCCGCTGCTGGAGCTGGTAGGTCATCTTCCCCGAGTCCTGCTCCTTGTTGGAGTTCTTCGGGATCGGGGTCGGGTACTGGAAGCCGGCGCGTTCGTCCGCGCGCAGCCACTTGTTGGCGACCATCTGGTCCATCACGTACGCCCACCGCTTCTGGGCGTACGCCTCGTTTTCCGAGCGGCCGGGGCCCTGGATCAGGCCGGCCAGCAGGGAGGCCTCGGAGGCGTTGAGGTCCTTGGCGTCCTTGTTGAAGTAGGCCTTGGCGGCCGCCTGAATGCCGTTCGCCCCGCGTCCGAAGTAGACGATGTTCAGGTAGGAAGTGATGATCTCTTCCTTGGACTGCTGGTTGTTCATCTTGAACGACTTCGCCAGCTCGGTCCACTTGCGGGTCAGCGTCTGCTGGTCGTTCTGCGTCGCCTGCTTGATGTACTGCTGGGAGATCGTCGAACCACCACCCTGGCCGCCGGTCACCTGGTTGAAGACCGCGCGCAGGATGCCGGTGACGTCGAAGCCCGAGTTGGTCTCGAACGTCGCGTCCTCCGCCGAGTAGACGGCGTGCTTGACGACCTCGGGCACCTCGCCCGGCTTCAGCAGCTGGCGGTCGCCGCCCGGGGGCAGCTCGCGGCCCAGCTGCTGGCCGTTGGCGTCGAAATAGGTGATCGGCTGGCTCTGCAGCGCCTTGATGCTCTCCGGCGTCGGCACGTCGACCAGGAAGTAGGTGATGACGAACGCGATCGCGGGCACCACGACGAACAACCCGAAGAAGACGTACGCGCACCGGCGGATGATCTTCCAGCGGCGCTTCTTCTTCTGCGCCGGCGTCAGGACCCTCTTGCCCTTTTCGTCGAGCTCTTCCTGGGGCTCGACGTCGTCCGCGTACTCGTTGAAGGCGGCGTCTTCGTAGCCGTCGTCGTACGGGTCGCGGCCGATGTCGTCGGTGCCGTTGTGCGCGTGGTGGGTGATCAGGTCCGGCTCGCGCCCGGGCGGCGGCACCGGACGGCGGCCGGGCGGTGGCTGGCGGAAGCCCTGCGGCGGCGACCCGGGCGGACCCTGCTGCGGCCGCTGGCCGGGCGGCGGCGGGACCGGCCGGCGCGCCGGCATGCCCTGCTGCCGGGGTCGCTGCGGACGGCGCGCGGGTTCGTCGGCGGGCCACTGGGGACCGCCTTCGTCGCCGGCCGGCCACTCGGGCGCGGCGCCACGGCCGCTGGGGACACCGCGCGGCGGCGTGCCGCGCTGGGGTCGCCGGGGGGCTTCTTCGCCGGGCCAGGCCGGTCCGGGGTCTTCCCCCGGCCACGGGCCTGACTGGGCACGGCGAGGTGCATCTGGCTCCTGGCCGGGCCAGGAGCGGTTGCGATCGTCGTTCACGAATGGGCCTCCCAGACCGGCGCCCGGTAGTGCGCCGTTCTGCGCTCTTCAGCGGTAGTGATGCAGCTCACCGGCCCGCGGTCCTTCGCGGACCGTCGGCCGGCTCCCCCGTGCCGAGGACGTACGACCGGACCAGGTGGTTCCAGTGGCACGCCCGGCACACCTCGACGTCGTACACGGTGAACTCGGCGAACGAGCCGGCCATCCTGGCCAGCTCTTCGGGGGTCCTCGCCGAGCCCGCGACGTGCTTGAGTTCGTCACCGTAGACCCAGGACACCAGGGTCAACGGTTCCTGGCGGCAGATCGGGCAGGGCTGGTCACCGGCCCGGCCGTGGAACTTCGCCGCCCGCAGCAGGTACGGGCTCGCGTCGCAGGCCTCGTGGCTGCCGACGCGCCCGGAGCGGACTTCGGCCAGCAGCGCACGGCGCTGCAAGGCGAAGTCCACGACCTGCCGCTGGTTAATCACCAGGACAGAGTACGGGCTCTTCCTGTGTGGTCCACGCCCCCTAGCGTGACCTCTCTCGCGACCGGTGGGGACACGCCGGACGTTCGATAACTCTCCGGTGACTTTCGCCCACGATCTGCTGATCTCGCCTGTTGGCTTCGCCACTTCGATGTATCGGGGCGATATAGTGGCTGGGTAGGTTGAACCGAGGCGATCATTCGGAGCAACGCGGATCGCCGAGGTTTGTTCCCGGAAGGGGGTGCGGTGTGCTGGAGTTCGCGATCCTGGGTCTTCTGCACGAAGCGCCCATGCACGGGTACGTGCTGCGCAAGCGGCTGCACGACACGCTCGGCACGCTCCGGACGTTCTCGTACGGCTCGCTGTACCCGACCCTGCGGCGGCTGCTGCGGGCCGGGTACCTGGTCGAAGAGCTCGACGAAGCCGACGACCGAGCGTGGTCGAGGCGAGGCAAGCGGGTCTACAAGCTCACCGCGGAGGGCAAGGAGCGCTTCAGTGAGCTGCTCGGCGACGCCGGGCCGCAGACCTGGGACGACGAGGGGTTCGGCGTGCACCTGGCCTTCTTCTCGCGGACCCCGGCCGACGTGCGGATGCGGATCCTCGAAGGCCGGCGGCGGCGCGTCGAAGAGCGCCGCGAAGGTTTGCGCGCCGCGCTGGCCAGGACCGAGGAGAGGATCGATCGCTACACCCGCGAGCTGCACCGGCTGGGCCTGGAGACCAGCGAGCGGGAGGTGCGCTGGCTCAACGAGCTCATCGCGCACGAACAACACGAACAAGCCGAGCGGCAAGGTCCCGAGACCTGAGCCGGGCGGCCGCGCCGCAGCGTAGCGGCAGACCTACTGAACAGACACGGATTGAAGGAGAAACCCCCATGGGCGAGAACCGCCGCGTACGGGTGGCCATCGTGGGCGTCGGCAACTGCGCGGCGTCGCTGGTCCAGGGTGTCCAGTACTACCGCGACGCGGACCCGGCCACCCGCGTCCCCGGTCTGATGCACGTCGACTTCGGCGGCTACCACGTCCGCGACATCGACTTCGTCGCCGCGTTCGACGTGGACGCCAAGAAGGTCAGCCGCGACCTGTCGGAGGCGATCTTCGCGTCCGAGAACAACACCATCAAGATCGCCGACGTGCCGCCGCTCGGCGTCACCGTCCAGCGCGGTCACACGCACGACGGCCTCGGCCGCTTCTACCGCGAGACGATCGAGGAGTCCGACGAGACCCCGGTCGACATCGTCGCCGCGCTGCGCGAAGCGAAGGTCGACGTGCTCGTGTCGTACCTGCCGGTGGGCTCCGAGGTGGCCGACAAGTTCTACGCGCAGGCCTGCATCGACGCGGGCGTCGCCTTCGTCAACGCGCTGCCGGTGTTCATCGCCTCCGACCCGGAGTGGGCGAAGAAGTTCACCGACGCCGGCGTCCCGATCGTCGGTGACGACATCAAGTCCCAGGTCGGCGCCACCATCACGCACCGCGTGCTGGCGAAGCTGTTCGAGGACCGCGGCGTCCAGCTCGACCGGACGATGCAGCTCAACGTGGGCGGGAACATGGACTTCCTGAACATGAAGGAGCTGGAGCGCCTCGAGTCGAAGAAGATCTCGAAGACCCAGTCCGTCACCTCGCAGATCGACCGCGACCTCGGCAAGGCCAACATCCACATCGGCCCGTCCGACTACGTCCAGTGGCTCGACGACCGCAAGTGGGCCTACGTCCGGCTCGAGGGCCGCGCCTTCGGCGACGTCCCGCTGAACCTGGAGTACAAGCTCGAGGTGTGGGACTCGCCGAACTCGGCGGGCATCATCATCGACGCCGTCCGCGCCGCGAAGATCGCGCTCGACCGCGGCATCGGTGGCCCGATCCTGTCGGCCTCCTCCTACTTCATGAAGTCGCCGCCGGAGCAGTACGACGACTCCACCGCGCGCGACGCCGTCGAGAAGTTCATCCGCGGCGAGCTCGAGCGGTAGAACAGTCCCCCCGTCGAAGGCCGTCACCGCTGGTGGCGGCCTTCTTCGCGTGGTGCACTAAACCGGTGGGGTGGGGCGCGCGTGAACGTGGCGTGAGTGCGAGCGTCGGGGAGAGCGTGCCGGGGGACCTGGGCGCGCCGACCTTCCACGCCCTGTTCCAGGAGTACTTCGCCCAGATGACCCGGCTCGCGCACCTGCTCGGCGCGGACGACGCGGAAAACGTCGCCCAGGAGGCTTTTGTCAAGCTCCACCAGCGCTGGGACACCCTGACCGACCACACCCGCGTGGCGGGTTACCTCCGCGCGACCGTGGTGAACATGTCGCGGTCGCGCACCCGGCACCTGCGGGTGGTCCGGCGGACGCCGCAGGAGCTGCCGCCGGACGAGCTGTCGGCGGAGGTCCGGGCGGTGGCCAACTGGGAACACCAGCGGATCCGCGCGGTTCTGGGCAAACTGTCCAGGAGGCAGCGCGAGGTGCTGGTGCTGCGCTACTGGCTGGACCTGAGCACGGCGGGCATCGCGGAGACGCTGGGGATCTCCCCGGGCACGGTCAAGGCGACCACGCACCACGCGATGGAGAATCTGCGCAAGCACCTGGGGGACGACCTGGGAGGTGAGCGATGACCGACCTCGAACGCAAACTGGCCGAGACACTGCGGGAGCAGGGCGGGGAGGTCACGCCCGACCTCGCCGGCGCGTGGGCGGAGCAGCTGCGCCGCCAGCGAAGGCCGAGAGCGGCCCGCCGCCGGTTGACGGTGCTGGTCGCGCCCCTTGCGGCGGTGCTGGTGGTGCTGACCAGCGTGCTGCTGGCCACCCAGCTGAACTCGGCGCCGACGCCGGTCCAGCCGGCGCGCCCCGGCCGGCCGTTCGTCCTGGCAAAACCGGAGCACCGGCCGTTGTCCGAGCTGCAGGTGACGGGCACTCCGGCCATTCTCACCAACTTCGTCGGCCAGACCGATGTGTGGACCACCTATGTGTTCACGGCCACCGTGGCCGGCGCGGCGCGCTTCTGCGTGGCCGCCGTGCCCAGAGGCGACCAGCTCGTCCCCGGAGCGCCGCAGTACGGGACGAAGTCACCCTCCTGCGTACCGCTCGACGACAAGACGGAACTCGCCGCCGGGTACGTCGGGGAGAACGGCGGTCCGCTCCCCGCGGACAAAGCGGTCTTCGTGACCGCTACGACCGTATTGCAGCTGAGGACCTTCAACGCGAAGGGCGATCTGTCGGCAGCGCTGCAGAAGACGGTCTCCGACCACGGGGTTTTCCTCGTGGACGTGGTCGAGGGTTCCCCGCCCGAGCGCTACGAAGCCGACTACAGCCTCACTTCGCAAGAAGCGCACCCGGCAAGTCGGTGATCGTCGCCACCACCGCCGTGGCCCGCTTCAGCACCTCCGGGTCCGGCGGGAAGTGCGGGTTCGGCACCGCGTAAACCGCCATCCCCGCGGCCAACGCCGACCGCAACCCGTTCGTCGTGTCCTCGACGGCCGCGCACTCCGCCGGCGCCACCCCCAGCAGCTCCGCTGCCCGCAGGTACACGTCCGGGGCCGGCTTGCCCGCGCCGACCTGCTCGGATGACACCGCCGCGCCCACCGGCAGGCCCGTGACGTCCAGGAAGCCCTTGATCAGGATCACCGGCGACGAGCTGGCGATCGCCACCGGCCACTTCTTCGCCACCGCCCGCACGACGTCGACCGCGCCGTCGATCAGCGGCGGCCGCTCGGCGTACCGGGCCGCCATGCGCTTGACGACGATCGTCGCGATCTCGGGTGGCGTGAGCCGCGCGCCCAGCTCTTCGACCAGGTAGCGGGCCCATTCCGGGGTGCTCATCCCCTGCTGCGCGCGCGTCGCCTCCTCGCGCCAGGTCCCGCCGTGCTCGGCGACGACCGCGCGGCGGACCTCGTCCCAGATCCGCTCGGAGTCCACGAGTACGCCGTCGAGGTCGAAGATCACCGCGTCCATGCCCCGAGCCTAGCTTGTGAGCCGACTTACTTAGCCACCCTTACTAATTTTTGTTAGCATGGCTAAGTGACTTCCCCGATCGCCGATCTCGCCCACCGGCTGCGGCCGCTGGTCTTCCGGCTGTACCACCAGGTGCGCCGCCAGACCCCGCAGCTGACGCTGACCCTCACCCAGGGGTCGGTGCTGAGCGAACTGGTGAACGGCGGGCCGCGGCGGATGAGCGCGCTGGCCGAGTTCGAGCAGGTGAAGCTGCCGTCGATGACCGACGTCGTCAGCCGCCTCGAACGGCTCGGGCTCGCCACCCGCGCGCCGGACCCCGCCGACCGGCGGGCGGTGCTCGTGGACGTCACCGACGAGGGTCGTCGCTTCTACGCCGAGATGGTCACCGCCCGCGAAGAGTTCCTTCGCGAACGCCTGATCGCGATGGACGACGCCGACCGCGCTGCGATCGAAGCCGCCCTGCCGGCTCTCGCCAAGTTGCTCGTTGACGCCAAGAAGGAGGAACTGATCAGCGATGAGCGCTGAACACCACTCGAGCCTGCTGGACGCGGTCAAGGGCCAGCCCAAGCAGGTGTGGATCACCGCGTTCGCCGCGGTCATCGCCTTCATGGGAATCGGTCTCGTCGACCCGATCCTGCTGTCCATCGCCAAGGGCCTGGACGCGACGCCGTCGCAGGTCACCCTGCTCTTCTCGTCCTACCTCGGCGTCCAGGTCATCGCGATGCTGGTCACCGGCGCGGCGAGCGCGAAGTTCGGGCCGAAGCGCACGGTGCTCGTCGGGCTGACGCTGATCGTCGCGGCCACCGCGCTGTGCGCGGCCGCCGGTTCGATCGAGCAGCTCGTCGGGCTGCGCGCGGTCTGGGGTCTCGGCAACGCGTTCTTCATCGCGACGGCGTTGTCGGTGATCGTCGGCGCCGCGACCGGCGGCCAGTCCGGCGCGATCCTGCTCTACGAAGCCGCGCTCGGTGTCGGCCTGTCGGTCGGCCCGCTGCTGGGCGCCCTGCTCGGCAGCATCTCCTGGCGCGGCCCGTTCGTCGGCACGTCGATCCTGATGGCCGGCGCGCTCGTGCTGTGCGCGGTGTTCCTGAAGGGCGACAAGCACGAGAAGCGTGATCCGATCAAGCTCCTCGACCCGCTTCGTGCGTTGAAGCACACCGGCCTGCTGCGCACTTCGGTCGCTTCGGCGCTTTACACCGCCGCGTTCTTCACGGTGCTGGCCTGGTCGCCGTTCGTCCTCGGCTGGAGCGCCATCGCCGTCGGCCTGATCTTCTGCGGCTGGGGCCTGTGCGTCGCCGTCGCGGGTGTCGCGCTCGCGCCGCGACTGGCCGCCAAGCTCGGTGAACGCCACGCCGCCGCGGCCGCCGTCTTCGGGTACGCCGTGCTGATGCTGGTGCTGGCCGTGCCGAGCAAGCCGGTGCTGGTCGTCGGGATCATCGTCTCCGGGCTCGTGTCCGGGCTGCTGAACACGCTGTTCACCGGCACCGCGATGTCCATCAGCGACGCGCCGCGCCCGGTCGCCAGCGCGGGGTACAACTTCTGCCGCTGGCTCGGCGGTGCCGTCGCGGCGACGCTGGTCGGGCACGTGGCCGAGTGGTTCGGTTCGCCGCAGGCGCCGTTCGTCGCCGCCGCGGTGCTGTGCGTCGTCGCCGGTGGCCTGCTCTCGCTGCGGGAGAAGAAGGCGGACGCGCACGCCGTGCCGCAGGAAGCCGCGCTCGTCGGCGAAGAGTTCTGAGAGGGCCAGTCCGGCGTTCACTCGAATGTCTCTATTGACTGGTTTGGGAGACTTACGGTCGGTTCGTTCCCGAACTCCCACCATGGAGGCCTCGTGCCCGACCGTCTGCTCCCGCTCTTCCCCGCCCACCCCGGCGGCCGCTCCCCGGTCACCTGCGAATACCGCTGCGGCAACGCTTGCGCGCACCCCGAGCCGAACGAGTCCGGCAACGCGTACTTCGGTGACGTCGTCAAGGACATCTCCCGCCGCCGGGTCTTCAAGGCGGGCGCCGTGATGGCCGCCGCGGCGGGCGGGTTCGCCGCGCTCTCCGGGACGGCCGCCGCGGCACCCGCGCCGAAACCGCGTCCGGCCCCCGGCACCGACTTCGACCCCGTCCCGCCGAACAAGCTCGACGCGGTCGTCGTCCCGGACGGGTACGCGCAGCGCGTCGTCATCCGCTGGGGCGACCCGGTGGTGCCGGGCGCGCCGAAGTTCGACTTCACGAAGCAGACGGCGGCCGCGCAGGCGAAGCAGTTCGGCTACAACAACGACTTCGTCGGCCTCATCCCGCAGGACGCGCTGGGCCTGAACAACTTGCTCGTCGTGAACCACGAGTACACCGCCGAGGTGCACCTGTTCCCGGCCGACCAGTACGACTCGGCGAACCCGACCGAGGAGCAGGTGAAGATCGCCTGGGCGGCGCACGGTCTTTCGGTGCTGCAGGCGCGGCGCGACCCGGTCCGCGGCGGCCTCGAGGTCGTGCCGAGCCGGTTCGCCCGCCGGATCACGCTCGACACCGTCTTCGAGGTCCGCGGGCCGGCCGCCGGTTCGAAGTACCTGAAGACGTCGGCCGATCCGAGCGGGCGCAAGGTCCGCGGCACGCAGAACAACTGCTCCGGCGGCGTGACGCCCTGGGGCACCGTGCTTTCCGGCGAGGAGAACATCCACCAGTACTTCGCGAACTCCGAGACGGTCACCGACCCGGTGGCGGCCGCGAGGCTGAAGCGGTACGCCATCGGCGTCGGCGCCAGCACCCGCAAGTGGGAGCGGTTCGACAAGCGGTGGGACGTCGCCCAGGAGCCGAACGAGCCGAACCGGTTCGGCTGGGTCGTCGAGATCGACCCGAACGACCCGCACTCGACGCCGGTCAAGCACACCGCGCTCGGCCGGCTCAAGCACGAGGGCGCGAACATCAAGATCACCGCCGACGGCCGCGTCGCCGCCTACTCCGGGGACGACGAACGCTTCGAGTACATCTACAAGTTCGTCTCCAAGGGGAAGTACAAGCCGGGCAAGAGCGCGCACGCGCGGCGGCACAACTCGGCGCTGCTCGACGAGGGCACGCTGTACGTCGCGCGCTTCACCGGCGACAGCCCGGCGTCCGAGATCGACGGCACCGGCAAGCTCCCGGCCGACGACGAGTTCGACGGCACCGGCGAGTGGCTGCCACTGGTGAGCGGCGACAAGTCCTTTGTGGACGGATTCACCGCCGAGGAGGTCTACGTCTTCACCCGGCAGGCCGCCGACAAGGTGGCCGCCACGAAGATGGACCGGCCCGAGGACATCGAACCGAACCCGGTCACCGGCCGGATCTACGCGGCGCTGACCAACAACAGCGACCGCGGCGCGGCGGGCAAGGCGGGCGTCGACGAGGTGAACCCGCGCGTGGCCAACCGGAACGGGCAGGTGCTGGAGTGGGCGGAGGCCCGCGGCGACGCGGCGTCGACGACGTTCTCGTGGCGGCTGCTGCTCGTCTGCGGTGACCCGGCCGCGGCCGACACGTACTACGGCGGCTTCGACAAGAGCCAGGTCAGCCCGATCTCCTGCCCGGACAACGTGGCCTTCGACCGCCACGGCAACCTCTGGGTCTCGACCGACGGCAACGCGCTCGGCGCGAACGACGGCCTGTTCTCGGTGCCGGTGACCGGTCCGGAACGCGGCCACGTCAAGCAGTTCCTGTCGGTGCCGCCCGGCGCCGAGACGTGCGGCCCGAACGTCACCGACCACGTCGTCCTCGTCGCGGTGCAGCACCCGGGTGAGAACGCGGCGAGTTCGGCCACCCCGACGTCGCACTGGCCCGACGGCGGCACCGCGCAGCCGCGGCCGTCACTCGTCTCGGTGTGGAAGAAGGGCCGCTTCGGCCGGCCCGGCCGCATCGGCGAGCGCTGACGCAGCGGGTTCGCGCCGGCCGAGGTTCACCCTGAAGGGGACCGCTCTCGGCCGGTGCGGGCCCGGGCCCCGCGCCATAGTCGGGGGGTGATCTTCTCGGCGCGCGCGATGGCAGTGGCGATGGCGGTCTCGGGCGCGGCGGTGCCCGTGACCGCGGCTTCCCCCGCGGACCCGCCTCCGGCCTGCGGCGGCGTCGCGGCGAACCCGAGCGTCGAAACGACGGCGGCGAACGGCGCGCCGGACGGCTACGTCTTCACCCCGGCCGCGCCGGTGCCGCCCGGGACGCCGGCCGCGAAGCAGCCGAAACTGCTGACCGACCAGGCGTACGCCGTCGACGGGCGGCGGTCCGCGATGATCCAGACGCCGGACGGCAAGGCGAGCACCGCCTACCAGACCGAGAAGTTCGTGCCGGGCGGCGTTTACACGCTCAGCGTGTCGACCGGCGCCGCGCTGCCGAGCGCGAACCCGGCCACCGGCCTGCGGTTCTACGACGCGACCGGCGTCCAGGTGCTGGAGAACAAGCTCGTCGTGGACCACAACGCGAGCGACGGGCACCTGGCCGAGCAGGACTTCCCGGCGTCGACCGCGCCGGCCAGGGCGTCGGCGGTGAAGTTCTTCGCCACGACCAGCGCGGAACGGCTCCGCTGGGACTGCGTCGTCGTGCAGCTCGCGGCGTACTCGGTGAAGAAGGAAGTGCGGAACCCGGTGACCGGCGCGTGGGGCCCGTTCGCGACGGTCACGGCGGGCGAGACCGCGCACTACCGCGTCACCGTGACGAACGACGGCACGCAGGACCTGACCGGGATCACCGTCCAGGACCCGTGGTGCGCCACGCCGTTCGCGCCGTTCACGCTGGCCGCGGCCGCGAACGAGCAGCTGACCTGCGACCACCCGAACCTGACGGTGGCCGACACCGGACACGTCAACACGGCGAAGGTCACCGGCGTCCACTACCCCGGCGGCACGCTGGGCGACAAGACGTCGTCGGCGACGATCACCGTGGTCCCGCCGCCGGCGATCGCCAAGATCGGCGACTTCGCCTGGAACGACCGCAACCGCGACGGGCTGCAGGACCCGGGCGAGCCCGGCGTCGCGGGCGTGAAGGTGACGCTGAAGGACGGCGCGGGCGGCACGGTCGGCACCGCCACGACGGATGCGAACGGCAAGTACGGCTTCGAGAAGCTGAAGGACGGCACCTACCAGGTCTGCTTCGCCGTCCCGGCGGACTTCACGGTGACGCGCGAGGACGCAGGCAACGACGACCAGGACTCCGACGCGGACCCGGACGGCTGCACCGCGCCACGCACCCTCGGCGGCCCGAAGCGCGAGGACTTCTCGGTGGACCTCGGCCTGGCCCCGCCGACGAACCGGATCGGCGACTTCGCCTGGACCGACACCGACGGCAACGGCCTTCAGGACGCGGGCGAGCCGGGGCTGGCCGGGGTGAAGGCGGTGCTGAAGAACGGCACGAGCGTCGTCACCGGCCCGGACGGCGCCTACGCCTTCACCGGCCTCGAAGACGGCACCTACGAAGTGTGCTTCACGGCCGAGGGGCACACGCCGACGAAGAAGGACGCCGGTGACGACACTCGCGACTCCGACGTGGACCCCTCGGGCTGCGCCTCCCGGACACTCGGCCCGGGCAACCGCGACGACCGCACGGTGGACGCCGGGTTCGTCGTTACGGTAGGGGCATGACGGATCTTCCCCTGGCCCTCGTGACCGGAGCTTCGCGCGGAATCGGCGCGGCGGTCGCCCACCAGCTCGCCCCGACGCACCGCCTCCTCCTCGGCGGCCGCGACGCGGACGCGCTGGACGCACTGGCAAAGGAACTGCCGGGCGCAACCCCGTGGCCGGTGGACCTGACCGACCAGGCCTCCCTCGAACAGGCGGCCGCGGACATCACGTCCCTGGACGTCCTGATCCACTCGGCCGGAGTGGCCCGCCTGGGCCGGGTCGAGGCTACCCCCGCCGACGCGTGGCGGGAGAACTTCGAGGTCAACACCGTGGCGGTGGTCGAGCTGACCCGCCTCCTGCTCCCGGCTCTGCGGGCAGCCCACGGTCACGTCGTGGTGATCAACTCGGGAGCGGGCCTGAACGCCCGCCCGGGCTGGTCCCCGTACGCGGCGAGCAAGTTCGCCGTCCGCGCCTTCGCCGACGCCCTGCGCGAGGAGGAACCGGACCTGCGCGTGACGTCGGTCTACCCGGGCCGCACGGACACGGAGATGCAGCAGAAGATCTTCAAGGGCGAAGGCCGCGAGTACGACACGTCGCACCTGCTGAAGGCGGACTCGGTGGCCACAGCAGTGGTCACGGCGGTGTCAGCAGCCCCGGACGCCCACGTGACCGAGGTCATCCTCCGCTCCCGCTGACCCCGTCACTTTCACCGAGAAAGATGCGTCTGAGACCCCCCTGGACGTATCTTTCCCTACGAAAGTGCGACTTTGCGGCGCAAAGTTCAGGCGCGTAGGCGGGCCGCGGTTTCGGCTACGCCGGCCTGCACCTTCGAGCGGTCCACCCGTAGCGACTCGCCGTCCGCCACCACCTGCTCGCCCGCGACCCACACGTCCCGGACCCGGCGGGAGCCCGCCGCCCAGACGAGGTTCGACAGCAGCTGGACGTCCGGGACGTCCAAGCCGCACGCGAACGCCGGGTCGTCCAGGTCGATGTGGACCAAGTCGGCCCAGCGGCCCGGCTCCAGTGCGCCGATGTCGGCGCGGCCCAGGGCCGCGGCGCCGCCGCGGGTCGCGAGCAGGAACGCGTCCGCCGCCGTCAGCACCGTCGAGTCGCCCGTCGCGAGGCGGGCGAACATCGCCGAGAGCTGCAGTTCTTCCCACAGGTCGATGTCGTCGTTCGACGCCGGGCCGTCGGTGCCGAGGCCGACCGCGACGCCCGCCGCGCGCAGCTCGGCGATCCGCGCGATGCCCGAAGCCAGCTTCGCGTTCGAACCCGGGCAGTGCGCCATGCCCACGCCGTGCGCGGCGAACAGCGCGATGTCCGCGTCCGACAGGTGGATCGCGTGCGCGGCCAGCACCCGGCCGTCCAGCATGCCGAGCTTGGCCAGCAGCGCGGGCACCGAGCCGTGCGCTTCGCGAACCGCGAGGTCCTCCGCGGCTGCCTCGGCGACGTGGATCTGGATCAGCGCGCCGCGCGCGGCCGCCGACTCCGCCGTCGCGCGCAGGCCCTCTTCCGACAGCATGTACGCCGAGTGCGGGCCGTAGCCGAGCTCGACGCGGTCGCCCGGGCCGAAGCGCAGGCCGTCCGCGTCGATCCAGCGCTCGATCGCGGCCAGCTGGGCGCGCCAGTCGAGGCCCGGCAGCTCCATCACCGGCGGCGCGACCAGCACGCGGCCGCCCGTCGTGAGGACGGCGTCGACCAGCTGCTCGCCTTCGAAGTACATCTCGGCGCTGGTCGTGACGCCGTGGCGCAGCATCTCGACCGAGCCCAGCAGCATGCCGGTGCGGACGTCTTCGGGCCGCAGCTTCGCCTCGGCGGGCCAGATGATCTCGTTGAGCCACGGCAGCAGCGGCAGGTCGCCGCCCATGCCGCGCAGCAGCGTCATCGGGCTGTGCGCGTGCGTGTTGATCAAGCCGGGCAGCAGGATGCCGGTCAGGGTGGTGACCGGAGCGGCGGACTCGGGGGCGGTGGCCACCGGTCCGCAGTACGAAATTCGCCCATCGGTGTCGACATCGACGACCGCGTCGCGCAGGAGTGAACAGGACGGGTCGGCGGGGAGAACGACAGGAGCGTGGAAACGGCGTTGCATGTCGGGATACTACGCACCCCCCCAGAGCACCCGGAATTACGAGACGACTCCGCTCCGCCACGCCCAGGCCGCGATCTCGACGCGGTTCCGCGCGCCGATCTTGCCCTGCACCGACGCGAGGTGCGTCTTCACCGTCGAGAGCGACAGGTAGAGCTCCGACCCGATCTCGGTGTTCGTCAGCCCGCGCGCGGCCGCCTTCACGACGTCCATCTCGCGCGCCGTCAGCGGTTCGGAAGGTGGCTTGACCTGCGGTTTCGCCGGGCCGCTGCCGTCGAAGTGCTTGAGCAGCCGGACGGTGATCTGCGGCGACACCAGCGCGTCGCCGCGGTCGGCCGCGCGGACCGCCTCGATCAGCAGCGCCGGGCCGGCGTCCTTCAGGAGGAAGCCGGACGCGCCGTTGCGCAACGCCGTGTGCACGTACTCGTCGAGGTCGAAGGTGGTGACCACCACTACCTTCAGCGGGTCGGTGACGTCCGGGCCGGCCAGCTGCCGGGTGACCTCGAGGCCGTCGAGGCCGGGCATACGGATGTCGAGCAGGCAGACGTCCGGGCGCAGTTCGCGGGCCTTCGAGACCGCCGAGACGCCGTCCGCGACGTCGGCGACGACCTCGATGTCGTCCTGGGCGTCCAGGATCATGCGGAACCCCATCCGCACCATCTCCTGGTCGTCGGCGATCAGTACCCGGATCACTCGTCCCCTTCCGCTTCTTCCGTAGCCGCCAGCGGCAGCCAAGCTTCGACGCGCCAGCCGCCGTCCGGGCCGCGCCCGGCCGAGAGCCGGCCCTTCAGCAGCGCGACGCGTTCGCGCATGCCGACCAGACCGTAGCCGCCCGAGCCGCCGGCGGGCCGGTGCGTGCGCTCGCGCCCGTTGTCCGTCACCCGCAGGTGCAGTTCTGTGCCGTTCACCTCGGCCAGCACGAACGCGTCGGTCGCGTCCGCGGCGTGCTTGCCGACGTTCGTCAGGGACTCCTGCACCAGCCGCAGCGCCGAGCGGCCGACCTCGTGCGGCAGGTCCGGCGGCAGGTCGAGGTGCATCGACGTCGGCACGCCGTGGTTGGCGCCTTCGACCAGCTTCCGCAGGTCGGCGCCCAGATCCGTGGTCGCCTGCTCGCTGAACTCGCTCGACCCGGCGGGCGCGTCACCGCGCATCGAGCGGACCAGCCGCCGCATCGCCGCGAGCGCCTCGACGCCGGCGTTCTCGATCCGGCCCATCGCCTCGACGGCGATCTGCGGGTTCTTCTCGGCCATCATCCGCGCGGCCTGCGCCTGCACCACGATCCCGGTGACGTGGTGGGCGACGACGTCGTGCAGTTCGCGGGCCAGCGCCATCCGCTCGGCGGTCTGCGCCTCGGACACCGCGGACTGGACGACCGTGGTGCGCTCGGAGTCCCGCGACCGCAGCATCAGGCCGACGGCGATCGAGATGCCCAGCATCAGCGCCGCGGCGAAGGCCAGGATCGACAGCGTCTGCGGGTCGGTCTGCAGGTTGCCGGCGGGCTGGTTCGAGTTGACGATCGCCGCGAGCGCGACGACGGCCGACAGCACGGCCACCCGGGCCCACGAGGCGCTCAGCCCCCGGGCGCGGGTCAGGGTGACCACCACGCCCATCCCGGCGATGACCTGCACGAACGGCACCCCGCCGGGCATCGGGTAGGAGCTGCGCAGCTGCAGCAACGGCGTGATGACCGCGGAGAGCAGCAGAACCCCGGCGATGGCGAGGACCGCGTCGGCGGGCCGCCGCGGCGACAGCACCGCGATGACGGCCGCGACGAGCGAGCAGAACAGGATCGGGAAGCCGCGGGCGGTGCTGGAGTACGTGTAGCCGAACTCGAAGATGAGCGCGAACCCGAGCAGCCCGATCAGCGGCCACTGCCCCATCGCCAGCTCGTTGACCCGGCGGAGCTTGCGCGTGCGCGGATCGGCCTTCGGGCCGCGGTCGCGGATCGCGATGGCGGGCACCACCGCGCCGGCGAGCAGCAGCACGCCGAACAGCAGGGCCTGGTAGAGCGATCCGCCGTCCAGGTCGCCGACGCCCCGGTAGCGGCCGAAGACCGCGACCAGGCACCCGACGACCAGGGCGCTGACCACGCAGAACGCCACGCCCGCCCGCGCCCGGCGAGTCACGTAGTAGAGCATCAGCTCCCCCGCCACGATCTCGGTGATCGTCACCTTCGGCAGCACGCTCGAGTACGGCGGGATGTGGAACGCGTGGATGAAGAGGGTGGAGAACACCAGCACGGCGGCACCCGCCGCCCCGGCGACGGCGGCCCGCTTCTGGGCCCACAGCGCGCAGGCCACCATCGCGAAGATGCCGGGCAGCAGCCCGAAGTCGACGAAGCGCGGGCCGGAGTCGTCGAGCGCGGCCTGCGTCGTGAAGACGACGTCGAAGAGCAGCGCGGCGAACAGCACGGCCGCGGGCACGCCGATGCGCCGCACCAGGGTCGTGGTGCGGGTGTAGAGCGTGTTCTGCGGAGGCGCGGCGGGCACAACGTGACGTTAGAGGATCCGCGGGCGTCCGCACCTTGGCCGAGTGGCTCGCGCTCCCTCGGCCGATCGGCCGATGCGGGCGGGCCCGTGACTGGCCGTCTGCCCGAAGTGGACATCCCTTGCTCTCGGCGAAGCTCATCGGCATCAAGATCCCGACCGACAGGGGAGAACCTCGTGGACCCGAACACTCCACAGTGGACCGATGGGCCGGTGCTGTCCGGCCGTGGGCTCGTGAAGCGCTACGGCGCGCAGTACGCCTTGGCCGGCATCGACATCGACATCCAGCCGCGGGACGCCGTCGCCATCGTCGGGCCGTCCGGCTCGGGCAAGACGTCGCTGCTGCACGTGCTGGCCGGCATCCTCCGGGCCGACGACGGGCAGATCTTCCTGGCCGGACAGCGGATCGACCACCTCGGCGAGAAGAAGCGCAGCGAGCTGCGCCGCACCGAGTTCGGTTTCGTCTTCCAGTCCGGGATGCTCGTCGCGGAGCTGTCGGCGGAGGAGAACGTCGCGCTGCCGTCACTGCTGGCCGGCCTCGGCCGCAAGGAAGCCATCGACGCCGGGCGCCAATGGCTTTCGCGCCTCGGCCTGGCCGGCAAGGAGCGCCGTCGCCCCGGTGAGCTGTCCGGCGGCGAGGCCCAGCGCGTCGCGATCGCGCGGGCGCTGACCCACCGGCCGAAGGTGATCTTCGCCGACGAGCCGACCGGCGCCCTCGACACCCGCACTGGCCGCGACACGATGGACGCCCTGCTCGGCGCCGCCCACGAGACGGGCGCCGCGGTGATCGTCGTGACGCACGACCGCGAACTGGCCGAGTCGATGCCGAAGACCGTCGCCATCCGGGACGGCCTGATCGCCACGAGGCTCGCGGCATGAACTCGCTGCAGATCGCCCTGCGGGTGCTGAAGGTCGACCGGCGGACCCGGACGTCGGCGATCCTCACCGCGGTCGGGGTGGCCGTCGCGACCGGGCTGGTGCTGCTGCTGGCGACGCTGCCGTTCGCCACGCAGAACCGTGAGCAGCGCGCCGTCTGGCAGGGTTACCAGTTCTCCAGCCGCAGCACCGACGGCCCGGCGAAGCTGGTGTACTCCGTCTCGAAGGACTACTTCGACGGCCGGCAGATCAGCCGCGTCGACGTCGCGCTGGCGCCGGGCGCCACCGCGGCCGGGATCCAGCTGCCGGCGGGAGTGCCGCAGCTGCCCGGGCCGGGCGAGACCGTGGTGTCCCCCGCGCTCGGCCGGTTGCTGCAGGGCAACTCCGCCGCGCAGCTCGGCGACCGGTTCGGCAAGCCCGTCGGGGCGCTGGGCGACGACGCCCTGCGCTTCCCCGAACAGCTCGTCGCGCTGACCGGGCACACGCCGGACGCGATGCCCGAGGCGTCGTCACCGGTCTCGGGCTTCCCGAACGGGAAAGCCAGTGCGGACGGCCTGCTGATGCTGCTGTCCTGGGTCGGCATCATCGTGCTGCTGGTGCCGAGCCTGGTGCTGGTCGCGTCGTCGGCGCGGCTGACGGCCGCTCGGCGCGAGCGGCGGCTGGCCGCGCTCCGGCTGGCCGGCGCGACACCGGGGCAGGTCACGAACATGGTGGCCGCCGAGACCACGCTGTCCGCGGGCATCGGCGCCCTGCTCGGCCTGCTGCTCAGCCCGGCGCTGCACGGCCTCGCGTCGTTCGTGCCCTGGGCCGGCGGCACCTGGCAGGCGGCCGACTTCACGCTGCCGGTCGGCCTGACGGTGTTCATCGTCGTGGCGATCCCGGTGCTCGTGGTGCTGGCCGGCGTCCTGGGCCTGCGGCGGGTGCTGAAGAACCCGCTGTTCGCCGCGGGCGGTCACACGAAGAAGCCGTTGCGCTGGTGGCGGCTGCTGGCCCTGCCCGCGGCCGGGCTGTTCTTCCTCTACGCGGTCTCGACTTCGGGTGACTCCGGCGGCATCGGCATGGTCATGGTGGGGCTGTTCCTGCTGGTCGGCTCGGCCGCGATCGTCGGCCCGTGGGTGACGTCGGCGGTGGGCGGCACGTTCGTCCGGATCTGGCGGCGGCCGTCGTCGCTGCTCGCCGGGCGACGCCTGCGTGACGACCCGAAGAGCGCCTACCGCGCCTCCGCCGGGATCGTGCTCGCGGTGTTCGCCGGGTCGATGGCGCTGACGCTGCTGCCGACGTTCGAGTCGATGGCGGGCGGCGGCCGGTCCTTCCAGGACTCCGTGCTCTACGTCGACACCGACGGTCAGCACGCGAGCAAGATCGTCGACCAGGCCAACGGCTCGCTGCGGAAGTACGGGCAGTCCGAGAGGGCCGTCGCGGTCGGCCAGGTTTACCTGGTCCAGGGCGAGGGCGCGAACCGCACCGGCCACCGGGCGCTGGTGATGAGCTGCGCGGACGCGGTCAAGCTGACCCGGTTCGGGCTCACCGCGGAGAACTGCACGGGCGGTCCGGCCGTCTTCGGCGACTCGGCGCTCGACCTGGCGCAGTACAAGGTCGTCGACAACTGGGAAGGGCCGGCCGTGGCCGTCAAATCGGGGACGCGGGCGGAAGCCATCCACCTGCCGGACGCCGACCTGGCCGGCACGTCGATCATCGACCCGGCCGCGCTGCCGGAGGGCTTGGCGCCGAGTTACGTCACCGTGGTCGCGCCGACCACCGACGCGAACCGCGAGATCGTGCGGACGGCGCTGGCCGGGCCGGCCGCCGGCGAGGAGGTCGGCAGCCGGGACCAGTACCTGTTCAACCAGCAGACCGAGCTCGGCGACCTGCGCCGGGTCACGGTGATCGGGCTGCTCGCGGCCGGGGTCCTGGCCGGCTGCAGCGCCGCCGTCGCGACCGCCGGTTCGGTGATGGACCGCCGCCGGACGTTCGGGGCGCTGATGGCCGCCGGCACGCCGGTGCGGGTGCTGTCGCGGGCGCTGCGGATGGAGGCCGCGCTGCCCGCGCTGGTCGCCACCATCGGCGCGGGAATCGTCGGGGTGCTCGTCGGTGTTGGGCTCTACAGCATGGTCGACCCACGCGGGATCGTGGTGAGTCCGTGGCTCCTGGCGCCGGTGGTGCTGGGGGTCGGCGTGGCCCTGCTCGGCGCGTCGGTCTGCACGCCCGCCCTCAAGCGGGTCCAGGCCGAGCCGCTGGCCGAGGAATAGGACGTTCGCCCCTCTGTCGGGGGAGGGGCGAGCACCGGGGGTAGTGAGCTGAAGGGGACCTTTCTCCGCGGGGATCCGGGGAGGGTCCCCTTCAGCGTTTCTAGCGCTTCTCGAAGATGAGGTCGTGCGAGACGCGGCCGTCGACGTCGGCGCGCTGCTCGAACTTGGTCACCGGCCGCCACTCCGGGCGCGGCGCCCAGCCGTCGTACCGGTTCTTCAACGCCGGCTCGGCCGAGCAGACCTCGAGCATCTGCTCGGCGTAGTTCTCCCAGTCGGTCGCCATGTGGAACGTCCCGCCGGGTGCGAGCCGCGACGCCACGAGCGCGGCGAACGACGGCGACACGATCCGCCGCTTGTGGTGCTTCTTCTTCGGCCACGGGTCCGGGAAGAACAGCCGGACGCCGTGCAGCGTCCCGGGCTCGACGTGCTCGGTGAGCAGCACGACGGCGTCACCGTGCAGCAGCCGGAGGTTCTCGACGCCCAGCTTTTCGGCGCGCAGCATCAGCTGGCCGAGGCCCGGGTCGTAGACCTCGACGGCGACGTAGTTCAGCTCCGGCGCCGCGGCGGCCAGCTGCGACGTCGTCTCGCCCATGCCGGAGCCGATCTCGATCAGCACCGGCGCCTCACGGCCGAACCACGCGCCGAAGTCCAGCGTCCCGGCGGGCAGCTCGCCCACCGTGCGGCCGACGTCCGGCCACAGCTCGTCCCACGCGCGTTGCTGCCCGACGGTCATCCGGCCACCGCGCTTGACGTAGCTGACGACGCTGCGCAGCCGTCGACTGTCCTCGTTCTCCACCAAGCGAGGCTAACTGGTGGTCACCGAGCGGCTTCGAACTCCCCGAGCCGGGACCGCAGGCCGGCCAGTCCGGCGACCGGGATCGGGTCCGGCGTCGGCCCGGTGTGCGCCGGGAGGACGTCGATCCAGCCGCCGTGCCGATCGGTGTTCATCACCGTCGTGGGAATCGCGTGTCCCGATTTCCCGCGTTCGGACGGCATGAACTCCCAGTAGCCCGATTCGCCGTCCGCGGCCCAGGGGACGAATTCCCAGCCCGGCCGCCTGCCGAGCAGTTGCGCGATGCGGTCCTCGACGCGGAAACCCTGTTCCCGGGAATCGAGCTTGCCGTCCGCGACCGCGCGCAGCCACCACGGCGCGGGGATCGGTCCGGCCATCCCGGCCGACGCGCGGAACAGCGCCAGCACGCTGTCCTCGGGCGCGCGATGCACCCAGGCACGGCGAAGTTCCGCGGGCGTGCCCGCCGCCATGGCGTTCTGCGGGAGTTCGATGGCCCGCGACCATTCAAGATCCAACATGGGTTCGAGCCGCGGTGCGTCGTCTTCGACGCGGGCCCGGGGAATCGTGCTGCCCAATTCTTGACCGGTGTCCACCGCCAAGGATCACCTCCAGGGGAGCTCAGACGGGTCCGGTTCACTCACTTACGAATATTGCCTGGTCATAGCATTATGTCCGGCGCCTGTGAGAGAAGCCACAACGTTTTCATCTTCTCTTAACACAGTTTTGTGGAGTAGTGAGACGGCGATCACGCTCAGGCATCGCGCTTCGCCGTGACGACCACGCCGGCCACGAACAGGGCAATGCTGATGGCGGCGAAGTAACCGAGGTAGCCCCACGGGCTCAGCGGCGCGGCCGACAGCTGCAGCGGCCCGGCGGCGAAGCCACCCGCGCCGACGAACTCGTCCGCGGCGTGGAACGGCATCCACTGGTAGATGTGCCTGCCCGCGCCCGGGATGAAGACGACCAGGCCCTCCAGCAGCTGCGTCCACACGAGCACCGCGGCCAGCGCGAAGGCGACGTTGCGCAGCAGCAGTGCGACCCCGACGCCGGCCACCGCGGTGAACAGGAAGACCAGGCTCTGGCCGAGCACCGAGCGCCACTCCGCACCCGAGTGCAGCGCGAGATCGGCGTCCGGCTGCACCAGCGTCCCGACACCCCAGGCGCCGAAGCCGACGACCAGCCCGAGCACAGCACCCACCGCGCCGATGATCGTCACCTTCGCCAGCAGCGCGGGCACCCGGCGCGGGACGGCCTGGAAGGTCAGCCGCATCGTGCCCCAGCCGAACTCCGACGCCGTCGCGAGCACGGCGAGCACGAGCAGCACGGTCCGGCCGTTGCCGCTCGCGAGCTGCGTGTTGCCGACGGTCGCCGGGATCTCCGGCCCGGCCAGCGCGAAGAACAGCGCGGTGAAGCCGAGCGGCGCGACGAACGCGAGGGTCAGGCACCATAACGGCGCCCGGGTGCTGAAGAGCTTGATGCGCTCGGCGCGGAGCAGGTTCAAGGTCGTCACTTCGCGGCCTCCGGAGCGGCGGAGAACTCCACGGCCTCGCGGGTGAGGTCGAGGTAGGCCTGCTCGAGCGAGCCGGTGATCGGGCTCAGCTCGTGCAGCGTCGCGCCGGCGTCGAAGGCGAGCTGCCCGATCCGGTCACTGTCCACTCCGGACACCACGAAGGCGCCGTCGGCTTCGGTGAACGTCACCTGCCCGGTGAGCGCGGCGCGCAGCTCGTCGGCGTGCGGGGTGCGCACGCGCACGCCGTGGTGGCTCGTGCGGGCGACGAACTCGTCCATCGAGCCCTGGTAGATCAGCCGGCCCCGGCCGATCACCACCAGGTCCTGGGCGGTCTGCGCCATCTCCGGCAGCAGGTGGCTCGACACGAACACGGTCCGGCCCTCGGCGGCCAGCGAGTGCAGCAGCTGCCGGATCCAGGCCATGCCCTCGGGGTCGAGGCCGTTGACCGGCTCGTCGAACAGCAGCACGCGCGGGTCGCCGAGCAGCGCGGCGGCGATCCCCAGCCGCTGCAGCATGCCGAGCGAGTACCGCCCGGCCCGCGTCTTCCCGACGCTCGTCAGCCCGACCAGCGCCAGCACCTGGTCGACGCGCTTGTCGGGGATGCCGTTGGTCGCGGCCAGCCAGCGCAGGTGGTCACGTCCGCCGCGGCCGGGGTGGCGCCAGCCGGCGTCCAGCATCGCGCCGACCGTCGTCAGCGGGTCCTTCAGCTCGGGGTACGGAACGCCGTCGATGAGCACGGTCCCGGCGTCCGGGGTGTCGAGGCCGACGATGAGCCGCATCGTCGTGGACTTGCCGGCGCCGTTCGGACCCAGGAACCCGGTCACGCGGCCGGAGCGCGCGGTGAAGGTCAGCTGGTCCACGGCGGTCGTGTCGCCGTACGCCTTGGTCAGTGCCGTCGCTTCGATCACGTGCTCACCTCGTCCCGTCGCGGTGAGCCTAGCGAGGAACGGAAAATCCGGGTCGCCCCCCGACAGCGCGACCCGGATTTCCCTTTTCCCCTGTTTCCCCTCAGGCGTCCCGCTTCTTCGCCACCCCGAGGGCGATGAGCAGGAACACGATCGAAACCCCGGCGAAGTAGGCCAGCGCCCAGCCCGGGCTCAGCGGCGAGTCCGACGGCATGGGGCCGTTGCCGGCCGGCGTCGAGCCGACGAGGAACTTGTTGGCCACGTTGAACGGCATCCACTCGTGGATGTGGTTGCCGATCTTCGGGATCAGCTGGACCAGGCTCTCGACGGCCAGCGAGTAGATGAGCAGCAGGGCGATCGCGCCGGCGCTGTGCCGGATCATGGTGCCGACGGCGACGGCGAGCACCGCGCTGAAGGCGAAGACCACGCCGAGCCCGGCGACGGTGGCCCAGTCCTGGCCGGTGGCCAGGGCGAGGTTGTCGTTCGGCCGCATCACCTTCGCGAGGC
Source organism: Amycolatopsis sp. WQ 127309 (assembly GCF_023023025.1). Taxonomy (NCBI): domain Bacteria; kingdom Bacillati; phylum Actinomycetota; class Actinomycetes; order Pseudonocardiales; family Pseudonocardiaceae; genus Amycolatopsis; species Amycolatopsis sp. WQ 127309. The sequence continues at coordinate 2,575,362 of NZ_CP095481.1, read as the reverse complement.
CCCACGCGCCGAACGCCGAGATCTCGCCGATGACCAGCGCCAGCAGCCCGACGACGACGGCCTTGGCGACCAGCGCCGGCGAGCGGTGCGGCACCGCCTGGAAGGTGGTGCGGATGGTGTTGAAGCGGTATTCGGTGGTCACCGCGAGGGCGGCGAGCACCATGACGACGGCGATGCCGAACTGCGTGCCACCGAACTGGGTGGCCGAGACGGTCAGCGAGTCGCCGGCCTCGGTCGCGCCGGCCAGGATGGCGGCGAAACCGACGGACAGGACGATGGTGATGAGCGCGCACCACCACGGCGAGCGGGTGGTGAACAGCTTGATGCGTTCGACCGCGAGCAGGTTCATGACTGTGGTTTCCCCGTGTGGTGTGCGGTTACTTGGCGGACTCGAGCACTTGGTGCGCCTCGGCTTCGAGACCGGTGTGGTACTCGACGGAGTCGCCGGTGATCTGCATGAAGGCCTGCTCGAGCGAGCCGGTCTGCGGGCTCAGCTCGTGCAGCACGATCCGGTGCTCGGCGGCGATCTCGCCGATCTTGTCGCTGTCCATCCCGGACACGACGAGCGCCTTCTCGTCGCCGGTGACGCCGGCGCTCGCGCGCTGCAGGACGTCACGCAGCTCGGTCAGCTGCGGCGAGCGGACCTTGACCGTGTTCTCCGCGGCGCGGGAGACGAAGTCTTCGGTCGACGACTGCGAGATCAGCTGCCCGCGGCCGATCACCACGAGGTTGCTGGCGGTCAGCGCCATCTCCGAGAGCAGGTGGCTCGACACGAAGACCGTGCGGCCTTCCTCGGCCAGCCGGTGCATGAACTTCCGGATCCAGAGGATGCCCTCCGGGTCGAGGCCGTTCACCGGCTCGTCGAACAGCAGCACCTCGGGGTCGCCCAGCAGGGCGGCCGCGATGCCGAGCCGCTGCGACATGCCGAGCGAGAACCCGCCGGCGCGCTTGCCCGCGACGTTGCTCAGGCCGACGGTGTCGAGCACTTCGTCGACGCGGGCGGCCGGGATCTTGTTGGACTTCGCCATCCACTGCAGGTGGGCGCGCGCCGAGCGGTTGGGGTGCACCCACTTCGCGTCGAGCAGCGCTCCGACGGTCCGCAGCGGCTGCTTGAGGTCGTGGTACTTCTTGCCCCCGATGGTGACCTGGCCCCCGGTGGGGTTGTCCAGGCCGAGGATCATCCGCATGGTGGTCGACTTGCCCGCCCCGTTGGGACCGAGGAAGCCGGTGACCTGCCCCGCGGCCACGGAGAACGACAGGTTGTTCACCGCCAGCGTCTTTCCGTACCGTTTGGTGAGGCCCGTTGCCTCGATCATGGCTTGCTCCTCTTCGCCCCTCGCTTACGACGTACCTATCGTCGCGGGTGAGGACCTGTTCGCGCGTCACCCTGTAGACCGAACCGGGCCCCCTACCTGAGTAGTACCTTCCTGGCTTTTCGGCCGATGCGCGATCGGTGATGACCCTGACCCGACCCTGATGCGGACCCGGGTGACACCATTAATGAACTTTGGTTCAATAATGCCGTGGCCCGGCCGAGGAGCATCACCGACGAGCGGCTGCTGGCCGCGGCGGAGACCGTGATCGGCCGGTGCGGACCGGGATTCACCCTGGCCCAGGTGGCCGCCGAGGCCGGGGTCGCGGTCGGCACGGCCGGGCAGCGCTTCGGGTCGAAGGCCGGTCTGCTGCGGGCGCTTAGCCGGCGCGCGACGACCCACGCGGTCGAGCGGATGCGGGCGTGCGCGGATTCCCGGGATGACCCGATCGTGGGACTGCGCGAGGCGGCCGTGACGGTCTACGCGTCGCTCGGTGACGCCGAAGAGGCGGCCAACCACCTGGGCCAGCTCGGCGTGGACATCGGCGACCCGGTGCTGCGGGCGCTGCTGGGCGAGCACTGCGCGGCGGTGGAGGCGGAGCTGGGCCGCCTCGTCCACGCGGCGGCGGCCGAGCTGCCGCACGCGCCGAGCGTGCCCCGCGCCGCGCGGGCGTTGCTGGCGGTGCTCAACGGGGTGTCGCTGGACTGGTCGATCCGGCCGGAGGGGCGGCTGGCCGACCGGCTGGCCGAAGACGTCGACGCGGTGCTGACCGCGTGGCGGGGACGGGAGAAGACATGAGCTTGCTGGGCAAGGTCGCGGTGGTCACGGGGGCGACCCGGGGCTGCGGCCGCGCGATCGCGGTGGAACTGGGCCGCGCGGGGGCGACGGTGTACGTCACCGGCCGGTCGACGCGCGAAACGACGTCACCGATGAAGCGCCCGGAAACGATCGAGGAGACGGCGGAACTCGTCGAAGCGGCGGGCGGCAAAGCCGTCGCGGTCCGCTGCGACTTCACGTCGGTGTCCGATGTGGACGCGCTGAAGACCCGCATCGAGTCCGAAGTGGACGGAGTCGACGTCCTGGTCGACGACGTCTGGGGCGGCGACATGTACTTCCACTTCGACGCGCCGTTCTGGGAGACGCCGCTGGAGGACGCGCTGAGCCTGACGCACAACGCGCTCGACACGCACCTCATCGCGCTGCACGGGCTGCTGCCGCTGGTGGTCGCCCGCCGCGGCTTGGTGCTGGAGGTGACCGACGGCGACAACGACGACTACGTCGGCGCGGGCCTGCCGTACTACCTGGCCAAGTGCGGCATCCGCGCGCTCGGCCGCGCACTGGGCGTCGAGCTGAAGAAGAACGACTGCGTCGGCCTCGCCGTCACCCCAGGTTTCCTGCGCTCGGAGTCGATGCTGGACATCTTCGAGGTCACCGAGGCCACCTGGCGCGACGCGGTAGGCAAACTTGCGCCGGTCGACTTCAAGATCTCCGAGACCCCGTACCTGCTGGCCCGAGGCGTCGCAGCCCTGGCCCAAGACCCGGACGTCGCCCGCTTCGCCGGCCAAACGCTGGCATCCTGGACCCTGATGCACGAGTACAACTACACGGACATCGACGGCGACCGCCCGGACTTCGGCCGCTGGCTCACCGAAGTCCGCAACACGGGCAAAGACCCGGCAACCACACCCCCGGACGACTACCGCTGACCCAACCTCGCCACTTTCGTCATGAAAGTGGCGCTTTCGGGGGCCTGAAGCTGCACTTTCCCTAGGAAAGATGCGGGGTTGTGGAGGGAACTCGGGGGATGTGGACAAGTGGGTCGTAGTTGATCTTCGTCGGGGTCCGTTGTCGGCGGTGTGACGCAGGTTTGGTGGGTGTTCCAACGTCGCAGCAGAGACCTGGTCGACTTCGCCGAGCCCTTCATCGGGAGCCACGCCGTCGCTGAAGACGCCTTGACGTTGTGTGACTTGAGGTCTCCATCGTTCACCAGGTTGTTCCGGAACGTCTACGTCGCCTCGACCACTGAAGTCACGCACTCGATGCGATGCCGGGCGGCGGCTCTGTTTGCACCGAGCGGCGCCGTCCTGACCGGGTGCTCGGCAGCGGCTGTCCGTGGCCTTGAACTGGTCGGCCCGCAGGACCTGGTCGAATTCGTCGTGCCCGAGAAACTGAAGTTCAACAGGCAGGCCGGACTGCACATCCGGCGGACCAGCCGGATGATCGACAGCGAGCCGTGGGGTGACATCCAGCTCGCTACGCCACTTCGGCTGGCGTTGGACGTCACCACGAACACCAAGCTCCATCGTTCGCTCCCGCGAACTGTCGGCTACCTCGACGCCTTCCTCGGCAGCGGGCTGGTGAACCCGGCCGAGCTGCGCCTTTACCTCCTGCCGCGCCGTGACAACGGAATGGTGCGAGCCAGGAAAGCGGTCGCGCTGGCGGACGCGCGTTCGGAGAGCCTTCCCGAGTCCGAGCTGCGGGTGTGGCTCACCGTCGCCGGGCTCAAGCCCGAGGTCCAAGTCGACGTCGTCACCGGAGCGGGTGACTTCCTCGGCCGTCTTGACCTGGCATTCCCCGCGCGGAAGCTGGCTGTCGAATACGACGGCGAGTGGCATCTCGACGGCATCCAGCCGCGCCTCGACGCGCAACGCCGCGCTGCGATCGAGGCTGAGGGCTGGCGCTTCGTGATCGTCACCAAAGCTGACTTGTACGGCGATCCGAAGCGAGTGGTCGCGACCGTCCGAGCGGCACTTTCCCTATGAAAGATGCGTCCGCAGGGCCCCCGGACGCATCTTTCATAGGGAAAGTGCGGGCTTCAGCTAAGCGAGCCCGGGGCGGGCGAGGCCGGTTTCGTAGGCCAGCACCACTGCCTGCACCCGGTCGCGCAGGTCCAGCTTCGCGAGGATCCGGCCGACGTGCGTCTTCACCGTCGCCTCCGAGAGGAACAGCGCCTCGGCGATCTCCAGGTTCGACATGCCCTTGGCGATCAGCACGAGCACCTCGCGCTCGCGGTCGGTGAGCACGTCCAGCTCGGCCGTGTCGCGCATCGGCGTGCCGCCGGCGCCGACGAAGCGGTCCAGCAGCCGGCGCGTCACCGACGGTGAGACGACGGCGTCGCCTGAAGCCACCGCCCGCAACGCCGAGACCAGGTGGTCGGGCTGGGTGTCCTTCAGCAGGAACCCGCTCGCCCCGCCCTGCAGCGCCGCGTAGACGTATTCGTCGAGGTCGAACGTCGTCATCACGAGCACCCGCGCGGTGCCGTCGGCGACGATCTTCTTCGTCGCCTCGACGCCGTCGAGCACCGGCATCCGGACGTCCATCAGCACGACGTCGGGGCGCAGCTGTTCGGCCAGCCGGATGGCCTGGGCGCCGTCGCCGGCCTCGCCGACGACGTCGATGTCCTCCTGCGCGCCCAGCACCATCCGGAACCCGACGCGCATCAGTTCCTGGTCGTCGACGACCACCACACGGATCACTGCGCCAACCTAACCGGCAGCGCCGCGCGGACCTGCCACCCACCACCCGGTGCCGGGCCGACTTCGAGCGTCCCGCCGTAGACGTGGGCGCGTTCGCGCATGCCGATCAGCCCGTTGCCACCCGGGACGGCCAGCCGGGGCGTGGCGCGGCCCGCGGGGATCAGCTGCGGGAGGCGGCCGGCGCCGTCGTCCGACACCAGGACCTCGACCAGGTCGCCGGTCCGGTGCAGCCGCACGGACGCGGTCGCGCCGCGTCCGGCGTGCTTGAGCGTGTTGGTCAGCGACTCCTGCACGATCCGGTACGCCGCGAGCGACACGCCGGCGGGCAGGTCGCCGAGCTCGTCGGTCTCCAGCGTCACCGGCACGCCCGCCGCGCGCATCCGCTCGGCCAGGTCGGCGATGGCGTGCGCGTCCGGCTGCGGGACCCGCGGCTCGCCTTCGGCGCGGTCGTTGCGCAGGACGTCGAGCAGCGCGCGCAGCTCGCCGAGCGCGCCGCGGCCGGTCTCGGAAATCGTCTGGAGGGCCCGCTGGGCGAGCTCGGGGTTGCTGCGGATCGCGTACGAGGCGCCGTCGGCCTGCACCACCATCACGCTGACCGCGTGCGCGACGACGTCGTGCAGCTCGCGCGCGATGCGGCCGCGTTCCTCGGCCACCGCGATCCGGGTGGCCTGGTCGCGTTCGGTTTCGAGCAGGTGCAACCTCGCCTCCACTTCCACGTCGTAGGCGCGGCGCGCCCCGACGAACTCGCCGAGCGTCCAGCACAGCGCGATGCCGAACGCCAGGAACAGCACCGAGATGAGGATGTCCCCGGACTGCTCGATCAGCAGCTGGACGGCCGACGCGACCACGACCGCGCCGACGAACACCACGCCTTGGCGCCGTCCGGCGTAGACGACGACGGAGTAGATGCTCATCGCCAGCCCGGCCGCGCTGCCGATGCCGAGCATCAGCGCCGCGTGCACGATGCTGATCACCAGCACGACGTACGCCGACCACAGCGGCGACTTCCGCCGGAACACCAGCGGCGTCACCATCGCGACGATCACTGGGATCCCGACGTACCAGGGCGGCAGTTCGGGCACCTCGGCGAAGCCGTCGGCGACGAAGAGCATCAGGTCGAACAGGCCGAGCAGGACGGCCAGCACCGAGTCGCCCGCCATGGGGTGGGCACGCATCCACAGACTCAGCCGTCGCACCAGGCAACACTAGGTCCCGGCCCGCGGATCCCGCGTCGGTCGCCGGTACCACCTTCGGTGCGACCCAGGGATGAGGCGCATGGGACGATTCCCGGGGTTGTCCGTACGACGGGAGGGCTGGGGGCCGTGACGTCACCGGAGCAGGGCCGGCTCGCCGGTCCGCTGTCGATGTCCGTGGCCAACCTGTGCCACCGCCTGCAGTCGCAGGTGTCCGCGCGGACGTCGGCCGGGTTCGCCGAGGTGCTGCGCCGGCTCGGCGCGCCGCTGCAGGTGGCCGTCGCCGGGCGGATCAAGTCAGGCAAGTCGACGCTGGTCAACGCCCTGATCGGGCGCCGGGTGGCGCCGACCGACATCGGCGAGTGCACCCGGCTGGTGACCCGCTTCCAGTACGGCACGGTGGACCGCGTCGAGATCGTCTTCACCGACGGCCGCAAGCAGGTGCTCCCGTTCGCCTCGGACGGGATGATCCCGGCCGAGCTGGGCGTCGACATCACCAAGGTCTCGCACATCGAGGCCTACCTGACCAACGCCGTCCTGCAGGGCATGACGGTGATCGACACCCCCGGCCTCGGCTCGCTCGACGCCGCGTCGGTGTCGCGTACCGAGCTGCTCCTCGGCGCCGCGAAGCACCGCAAAGACGACGACGAAGAGGGCTCCGACGACCTCGACGACACCTCGCGCAACGCCGTCGCCGGCGCCGAGGCCGTCCTCTACGTCGTCACCCAGGGCGTCCGCGCCGACGACCAGCAGGCGCTCGCCGCGTTCACCGCGGCCACCGCGAGCCGCGAGGCCGGCCCGGTCAACGCCATCGCCGTGCTGAACAAGGCCGACACCATCGCGCCCGAGTCGGTCGAGGGTTCCGACGGCGACATCTGGAAGGCCGCGACGATCCTCTCGGAGAAGCAGGCCTCGACGCTCAAGCCGCGCGTCGCCGACGTGCTGCCGGTGATCGGGCTGATCGCGGAGTCCGCCGAGTCGGGCGGCTTCACCTCCGCCGACGCCGAGGCGCTGCGGGCGCTGGCCGACCTCGACGACGACGTCCTGCAGACCATGCTGATCTCGGCCGACATCTTCACCAGCTGGGAGTGCGACGTCCCGGCCGGCACCCGGCTGCGCCTGCTGGAGAAGCTCGACCTGTTCGGCGTCTCGCACGCCGTCGACGTCATCCGCAAGGAACCGGAGATCACGGCGGGCGCGTTGCGGCGGTCCCTGCTGGACGCGTCGGGCCTCGAAGCCGTGCGGCAGCGGCTGTCGATCGTGTTCGCCGCCCGCGCCGACGGGATCAAGGCGGCCGCGGCGCTCGCGTCGGTCACCGCACTCGCGCACGCCTCCGGCGACCCGGCCGAGCGCCAGCGCGTGCACGACGCCATCGAGGTGCTGCTCGCCAAGCCCGAGGCCCACCAGCTGCGGCTGCTCGAAGCGCTGACGCTGGTCGCCTCCGGCGCCGTCGACATGCCCGAAGACCTCTCCGAAGAGGTGCTGCGGGTGGGCAGCAACGCCGACATCGGCGCCCAGCTCGGCAAGCCGGGCGCACCCCGGCCGGAGCTGGCCGCGCACGCGCTGGAGCGCGCGGGCTGGTGGCGGTCCTTCGCGTCGTTCGGCGCGACACCCGCGCAGAGCCGCGTTGCGCACGTGGTGCACCGTGCATATTTCCTGATCTGGCAGCAGGTGCGCGAGCCACAGGCCTGACGCTTGTTTCACGTTGCCGACTTCTCCTGGAGAAGCGGCTTTTCCGCGTACTCTGGAAAACGTGCAGCTGGAGAACACGACATCCTGGCGAGCGGGGTGGAGCAGCGAGACCGAGATCGACGTCGCGCTGTACATCCGTGACGCCTTGGCGCTGTCCGTTTCCGAAGGACAGGTCCTGCCGCCGGTGGAGCCGCAAGTCCCGGTGCACGTCCCGCCGGAGATCGACCGCGCCGCCGTCCAGGAGCAGTGGGCGGACTGGTGGAACGACCTCCTCGCGTTCCTGCGCGGCCGGGTGGACCCGGACCCGCGCAGCCCGCGCAACCGCTACGGCCGGCCCGCGCTGGCCCACGATTCGGCGATGCGCCAGGCGATCGAGTACTTCGCCCCGGCCGCGTCCCGGCATTTCGCCAACGCGCGCGGCCCGGCGCTGCGCGGTGCGGGCGAGCCGTCGGGCACGACCCCGTGGGCGCCCGGCTTCTACCGGCGCCAGATCGTCGCCGGCGAGCGGCTCGGTCAGCTCGTGCGGGAGGCCGAGGTGCGGCTGGGGCGGCGTGCTTACCCGTTCCGGCTGAACGTCATCGAGATCTCCGTGGCCGGCTCGATCTGCCTGCGCACGGCCGACGACCAGCTGCTGGTCTCGTCCCGGTTCGCCGAGGACGGCCCGGGGCTGGAGGCCAAGCTCCGCGAGGTCATCAACGAGCTGGTCTGACCCCCGGCTTTCATAAACCGAGCGCGCGGTCTGATAATGAACGGCATGGAGACGACCGTCGACGAGCCGTCGTGGCTGCGCACCGGGTCCTGGGTCGGCTGCCCGCTGGCCGGCGCCGCGCTGGGCGTCGGGGTGTGGGCCATCGCCGCGTGGGTCACCGGCCTGCCGGCCTTCCCGTTCCAGGGCGTGTTCAAGGTGCTCACGAAGCTGCCGCAGCCGTGGGCGACGCTCGCCGCCGTCGCCGGCGGCCTGGTGCTCGGGTTCGCGTTCGCGGTGATCTGGGCGCACGACCGGCTGGTCGTCACGGTGTCGCCGGCCCGCGTCACGCTGGTCCGCGGCGAGAAGACGCGGCGCATCGAAGCCGAGCTGGACGCCGTCTACCTCGACGGCAAGGAGCTCGTCCTGCACACCGTCGACGGCCGGGAGATCGCCCGGGAGAAGACCGACCTCGGCGCGCCCGAGCTGGCCAGGGCGTTCGCCGAACACGGCTACCCCTGGCTCGACGAACCGCCGGCCGAGCGATGAGGACGGTCGACCCCGCGAAGCACGCGGCCAAGCGCCGGGCGATCGTCGACGCCGCCGCCGGGTGCTTCGCCGAGAAAGGCCTGGAGCGGACGACGACCGCGGACATCTGCCGCGCCGCGGGCATCAGCTCCGGCAGCCTCTTCCACTACTTCCCCACCAAGCGCGCGGTGTTCACGGCGATCTTCGAGGAGGACGCCCGCGACACGGCCGAACGGCTCGCCGCGGCGGCCGAGGCGGCCGACCCGTGGACCGCGCTGCTCGACGTCGCGCTCGCGCTGGCCGCCGAGGTCGCGCACCCCGCCATCGCCCGGCTGGTGCTCGAGGCCGCCGCGCAGGCCGCGCGCGACGACGAGTTCGCCGCGCTGATCCGGCGCAACGAACGCGCGCTGGCCGACGGTCTCGCCGTCTTGATCGAGCGGGCCGTGGCCGCCGGGCTGATCGACCCCGGCGTCCCGCCGCCCGCCGCGGCGGGCTGGGTCGCGGCCCTCGCCGACGCGCTGATCACGCGGGCGGCGTTCGACCCCGACGTCGACGTCGCGGCCGAACTCGCGATCCTCCGGACGATCTTGATCCGGTTCCTTCGCCCGGTTCCGGCCGTTTCGCCCCCGGATGGCGTCTGAGTGCCCCAAACTGGTGGAATCTGCGGTGAGCCGGACGGGGTGGTGCGGGTGGCGTGGTTTCGGAAGGACGGCGTGGTGGATGCCGACGAGACGCCCACCGGCCAGATCCCGGCGCTGAGCATCGCGCAGATCATCGAAGAGGCTGACGCGGAGAAGGGAACCGACGGCGCGACGCCGGCGTCGGACACCGATGTGCACCCCTTGCAGCCGGTCATCACCTCCCCTGTCGGCCTGGAGCGCGCACTCGCGGATCGCGAAGCGCTGATCCAGATGTGCTTGTACGCACTGGATCGCGCCCGCAGCGGCGGCGTCGTCGAACGGCTCGAAGAAGGGCTGGCCGCGATCGGCGTTCAGGCCCTGCGGCCCGACGGCGAGCGGTTCGACCCGGCCCGGCACGAAGCCGGCGGTGCGCTGCCGACCGAGGACCCGGCGCTGGACGGCGTCGTCGCGGAAACCGAGGTCACCGGCTTCGCCGACCACGACCGCCTGCTGCGCGCCCCGATCGTCATCGTCTACGCGAAGAAGACCCCGTGAGCGCACCCACCGCGCCGAGCCTGCCCGCGCAGGTCCAGGCGGCCCGTGACCAGCTGCTGACCGTCGTCCGCGACGCCGATCCCGACGCCGCCAGGTGGGTCGACGACATCCGGAAGGCGCGGCCGAAGAAGCCGGCCGTCGTGGTCGTCGGCGAGACGAACCGCGGCAAGAGCTCCCTGGTCAACGCCCTGCTCGCGCGACCGGGACTGTCCCCTGTGGACGCCGACGTCGCCACCGCCACCTACCTCGTGTTCGACCACGCGGAGACCTGGGGTGCGCAGGCCTGCTACCCCGGCCAGCTGGCGCCGGTGCCGATCGACCTCGGCCAGCTGATCAACTGGGTGTCGGCCGCGCACGAGCTGCCGCCGGGCCAGATCCCGCCGCGCTACGTCGAGGTCACCGGCCCGGTACCGCTGCTCGAACGGCTTTCGCTGGTCGACACCCCCGGCGTCGGCGGGCTCGACTCGATGCACGGCGAGCTGGCCAAGGAGGCCGCCGCGGGCGCGACGGCGCTGCTGTTCGTCGTCGACGCGTCGGCGCCGTTCACCTCGACCGAGCTGCAGTTCCTGCGCGACGTCGGCGAGCGCGTCGAAACCGTGGTGTTCGCGCTGACCAAGGTGGACATGTTCCGCGGCTGGCGCGAGGTGCTGGCGGCCGACCGGCAGCTGCTGGCCGAGCACGCCCCCCGCTTCGCCGACGCCGTGTTCCACGCGGTGTCGCCGCGGATGTTCGAGACGGCCGCGAAGGCGCCCAACGAACAGCTGGCCGCGATGCTGCGGGAGAAGTCCGGCATCGCGAGCGTCCAGACGGCGTTGCAGGAACTGCTGGTCGGCCGCTCGGCGATGCTCGGCGAGGCCAACACGCTGCGTGCGCTGTCCAGCGCGCTCGCCGTGCTCAAGGCGAAGCTGCAGGCCGAGAGCCGGGCGCTGTCGGCGGGCGAGGCCGAGGCCGAGCAGCTGCGCGAACGCCGTGACCAGCTGCAGGCCGAACGCCGGACGTCGACCCGCGGCTGGCAGCTGAAGCTGCGGGGCGAGGTGCAGCGCACCCGCGTCGAGGTGCTGCACGAGAGCAGCCGTCAGATGCGGGACGCGCAGACCCACTTCCGGCAGCTGATCGACGCCGCGAAGCGCGACGAGCTGACCGCGTTGCCGCAGCAGGTCGACATCGCGCTGCAGACGACGTCGCAGCGGATCTCGATGCTGCTTTCCCAGCGGCTCAACCAGGTCACGAACGTCTCGCTGTCGGAGCTGTTCTCGCCGGAGGAGCTGGACGTCATCCGCGCGCAGTTCGCGCGCGCCGGCGGCCCGCCGGTCGTGCTGCGCCCGCCGGACAAGAAACCGCCGACGGCCGAGGACAAACTGCTCGTCTTCATGGGCATCTCGGGCGGCGTCGGGGCGGGCAAGGTGGCCGCGCTGCCGCTGGCCGGCGTCGCGATCCTCAACCCGGTGGTGCTGCCGGTGACGATCATCATCGGCCTCGGCGCGGGCTGGTGGATGGCCCGCACGCGCAAGCACGCGGCCGACAAGCAGCACCTGAAGCAGTGGCTCGTCGAAGCCATCGCGGACGCCCGCTCGACGCTCGATCAGCTCGTCGCCGAGCAGCTCATCGAGGCCGAGCAGCAGCTGTCGATGGCCCTGGACGAGGCCCTCGGCCGGCGCATCGACGCGATCGAGGCCGAGCTGAAGGAAGTCGACAAGACGATCAAGATGGGCGCCCAGGAACGGGCGAAGAAGATCGCGATCGTCTCGAAGCGGCTGAAAGAGGTCAGCGACGGCCGTGACCGGGCGGAAGCGTTCCTGACCCGGATCCGGGCATTGCGGGACAAGCCGGCCTGAGCGCGCGTCCGGTTGTGGTGGGGAACCGAACCGGCCTACGGTGAGTCATACCCTCAGACAGCAGGTCGGAAAACGGCGTTACCCGGTTCGAAGGGGGAAGTCCCATGTGGGTCGACGAGAGTGGCGGCAGCGACACCGACGCCAATGGTGCCGAGGCGATGACCGTGCACGTCGACGGCCAGGAGTACCAGGCCGAGGTCAACTACGACGTGAACGACGACGGCGTCAACGACACCGCGATCGTCGAACACGACGACGGCACGGCCCAGGCCTTCATCGACACGAACCACGACGGCCAGGCCGACCAGTACGCCGTCCTCGACGAGACGGGACACGTCGTCGAGCAGGCCGTCTACGACGAGGCCAGCGGCGAGTGGATCCAGTCGGAGGGCGGGGGCCACGACGACTCCGACTCCGGCACCGGCCACGAGGACAGCTCCGGCGGCCACATCCACGCGGACATGCCGGACGGTGAGGTCGACGCGGGGGCGGCGACCATCGACACCGACCACGACGGACACAACGACACCGCCGTCGTCGAGACGAAGAGCGGCGGCACCATCGCCTTCACCGACAAGGACGGCGACGGCGAAGCGGACATCGCGGTGCAGGTCGACGCCGACGGCACGTCCACGACGTTCGAGCACAGCGGCCCCGGCCAGTGGACCGAGGTCTCCAGTGGACTGCTCGATTCGGGCGGCGACCAGCAGATCGGCGACCCCGCGGGCGACGCCGAGTGGGGCGGCGCCGGCACGCAGACGCTCGAGGGCGTCGCGCACATCGACTCCGGCACCGGGCAGTGGATCTCGCCCAACTGAAACGTTACCCAGGTCACAGTTTGAAAGCCCGGCGCACCCGTGCCGGGCTTTTTTCATGTCGCAAATGAAAACAAGCAGGTCACGGGTGTGACACCGCGCACCGCAAGATTTACTGCGAATGCACCGATCCGGTGACGTCTGAATCGATTCCCTTATCGTTCTTGTGAGAGAACGTACACGTCAGCTCTCGGTTACCTGCCGGTCATGCGGCTACTCTCGGGGAATCCCAAAAAACGCACACCGGCTTCGCCAGCCGGTGTGCGAAGCCATTCGGTCGCCGGCAACGCAGCCCGCTCCGGAACACAGCCGTTCCGAGCGGGCTCATTTTGTCGTCGGAAGTCAGGAGCAGAGATGACCGCAGTCGCCATCCCCGGACTGGACACCGCGCCGACGACGCACACCGGCGTGCTGTCCTTCGTCCGGGAGGTCGCCGAACTGACCACCCCGGACCGCGTGGTGTGGGTCGACGGGTCTGACGAAGAAGCCGCCCGGATCAACCAGGAGCTCGTCGAAGCCGGCACGTTCGTGCAGCTCAAGTCGAAGCCGAACTCCTTCTGGGCCACCTCCGACCCCAACGACGTCGCCCGCGTCGAGGACCGGACCTTCATCTGTTCGGAGCGTCCCGAGGACGCCGGTCCCACCAACAACTGGACCGACCCGGCCGAGATGAAGGCCACCATGACCGAGCTCTTCCGGGGCTCGATGCGCGGCCGCACGATGTACGTCATCCCCTTCTGCATGGGCCCGCTCGCCGACGAGAATCCCAAGCTGGGTATCGAAATCACCGATTTCGCCTACGTTGTCGCCTCGATGCGCGTGATGACCCGCGCCGGCCGCGCCGCCCTCGACAAGTTCGTCGGGCCGGACGGCAGCGAGCGCGAATTCGTGCCCGCGCTGCACTCCGTCGGCGCGCCGCTCGAGCCCGGCCAGAAGGACTCTTCCTGGCCGTGCAACGAAACGAAGTACATTTCGCACTTCCCGGAGGAGCGCGCGATCTGGAGCTACGGCTCGGGATACGGCGGCAACTCGCTGCTCGGCAAGAAGTGCTACTCGCTGCGCATCGCTTCGGTGATGGCGCGCGACGAGGGCTGGCTCGCCGAGCACATGCTGATCCTCAAGCTGATCTCCCCCGAGGACAAGGTCCACTACGTCGCGGCGGCGTTCCCCAGCGCCTGCGGCAAGACCAACCTCGCCATGCTGCAGCCGACCATCCCGGGCTGGCGCGCCGAGACCCTCGGTGACGACATCGCCTGGATGCGCTTCGGCGAAGACGGCCGCCTCTACGCGGTCAACCCGGAGTTCGGCTTCTTCGGCGTCGCGCCGGGCACCGACTGGCACACCAACCCGAACGCCATGCGCACCATCGAGCAGGGCAACACGGTCTTCACGAACGTCGCCCTGACCGACGACGGCGACATCTGGTGGGAGGGCATGGAGAACCAGCCCGAGCACGCCACCTCCTGGAAGGGCCAGGAGTGGACGCCGGAGTCGAGCGAGAAGGCCGCGCACCCGAACTCGCGCTACTGCACGCCGATGTCGCAGTGCCCGATCCTCGCCGACGAGTGGGACGACCCGAAGGGCGTGCCGATCTCGGCGATCCTGTTCGGCGGCCGCCGCAAGACCACGGTGCCGCTGGTCAACGAGGCCCGCGACTGGCAGCACGGCGTGTTCATGGGCGCCACCATGTCCTCGGAGACGACGGCCGCGGCCGCCGGCGCGGTCGGCAACGTGCGCCGCGACCCGATGGCCATGCTGCCGTTCCTCGGCTACCACGCCGCCGACTACTTCAAGCACTGGCTGACGCTGGGCAAGAACGCCGACGCGAACAAGCTGCCGAAGATCTTCTACGTCAACTGGTTCCGCCGCGGCGACGACGGCCGCTTCCTGTGGCCGGGCTTCGGCGAGAACTCGCGCATCCTGAAGTGGGTCGTCGAGCGCGTCGAGGGCAAGGGCAACGCCGTCGAGACGCCGGTCGGCTTCGTGCCCCGCGCCGAGGACCTCGACACCGAGGGCCTCACCGAGCCGCTCGAGGACATCCAGGCCGCCCTCGACGTCAAGCCCGAGGAGTGGCGCGCGGAGCTGCCGCTGATCGAGGAGTGGTTCGACAAGATCGGCGACACCGTGCCGACGTCGCTGCGTGACGAGCTCGACGCGCTGGCCCAGCGCCTCGCCTGAGTCTCTCCACCGAGAAGGGGACGTCCCGTGTGGACGTCCCCTTCTTGTAGGTTCGGGCCCATGAGACCGTTCCGCTTCGGTGTGGCACTGGTAGCGCCCGGCTCGCGGGCCGGGTGGGTGGCGAAGTGCCGCCAGGCCGAGGACCTCGGCTACGACGTCGTCGGCGTGGTCGACCACCTCGGGCGGGTCGCGCCGGTGCCGGCGCTGCTGCTGGCGGCCGAAGCGACCGAGCGCGTCAAGCTGAACACCTACGTGCTCAACGCGAGCTTCCACAACCCCGTGCTGCTGGCCCGTGACCTCACCGGGCTCGACGAGTTCACCGGCGGCCGCCTCGAGATCGGGATCGGCGCGGGGTACGTCCGCGCGGAGTTCGAGGCCGCCGGGATCGAGTGGGGCACGCCCGGGCAGCGGTTCGCGCGGCTGAAGCGGGTGGTCGCCGGGATCGAGCGCGCGTACGCGGGTCGCCCCCGGCCGCCGCTGCTGCTCGGCGGCCGCGGCGACCGGATGCTGGAGTTCGCCGCCGAGCACGCCGACACCATCGCCTTCACCGGCACCGCGCCCGGCGCGGCCGAGGGACGGCTGGCCCTGGCCGGTCCCGCCGCGGTCGCCGAGCGCGTCGACTTCGTGAAGCGGGCGCTCGGCGGTCGTGACACCGAGCTCAACCTGATGGTCCACCTCGTCCGGATCACCGACGACCGGCAGACGGCGCTCGAAGAGGCCCACCGGCTCGTGCCGCACCTCGGTGCCGACGAGCTGGGCGAGCTGCCGACCGTCCTCATCGGCTCGGCGGAAGCGGCGGCCGAGCAGCTGCGGCGCACGCGGGAGACGCTCGGCATCAGCTACTTCACGGTGATCGAGGACGACCTGACCAGGCTGGCCCCGGTGATCGAAAAGCTCCGCTGAGTACCGTGTCCCTATGACTGGGGACTTCCGCTTCGGCGTGAACATGGTCGTGCCGGACAGTCGCGCCGCGTGGGTCGGGAAGTGCCGCCAGGCCGAGGACTTCGGCTTCGACGTCGTGTCCGCGGCCGACCACCTCGGGATGGCGCCGCCGTTCCCGGCGCTCGTGCTCGCCGGCGAGGTCACTTCGCGCGTCAAGCTCAACACCTACGTGCTCAACACGCCGTTCTACAACCCGGTGCTGCTCGCCCGCGACGTCACGGGCACCGACCGGTTCACCGACGGCCGCCTGGAGCTGGGGCTCGGCGCGGGGTACGTCAAGGAGGAGTTCGAGGCCGCCGGGCTGCCGTTCCCGTCCGCCCGCGAGCGCGTCGACCACCTCGAACGCACGATCCTCGAGCTCAAGCGGGCGTACGCCGACCCGGAGCACAAGCCCGCGCCGGCGCGTCCGGAAGGACCGCCGCTGCTGCTCGGCGGCCGCGGCGACCGGATCCTGACCCTCGCCGCCGAGCACGCCGACATCATCGGCTTCACCGGCACGGCCAAGTCGCCGGACGCCGGCGCGCTGGTCCCGGCGAGCGCCGAGGACATCGGGGAGCGCGTCGAGTTCGTCCGGTCGAAGCTCGGCGACCGGGAAGCGGAGTTCAACCTGCTCTGCCACTTCGTGAAGATCACCGAAGACCGCGCGGGCGCGCTGGAGGACCTCGCGAAGCTGACGCACGGCGTGCTGAGCGCCGGGCAGCTCGCCGAAGTCCCGACCGCGCTGGTCGGCTCCCCCGCCGAGGTCGCCGAGCAGCTCCACGCGCACCGCGAGCGGTTCGGGCTGACCTACTACACCGTCCTGGAGCACGACATGGCCCAGTTCGCCCCGGTCCTCGAAGCGCTCCGATGATCGACGCGAAGGGGATCGGCGTCCGCGCCGGCGACATCTGGCTGTTCGACGACCTCGACTTCAGCGTCGACGCCGGTGAGGTCGCCGCGATCGTCGGGCCGAACGGTGTCGGCAAGTCGACGTTGATGCGCTGCTTCTACGGCATGCAGCGGCCGCAGCGGGGCCGCGTGCTGGTGGACGGCAAGCTGCCCGACGAGCGGGACGTCGAGTTCCGGCGGAAGGTGTCGGTGCTGTTCGACGACTCCGACTTCTTCGCCGAGCTGACCCCGTTGCAGCACCTCGACCTGCTCTCCGGCACCTTCGGCGCCGACCTCGGCGACCACCAGGACCTGCTGCGCGACGCGGGCCTCGGTGAACGCATGCACGTCACGTCCGGGCACTTCTCCGCCGGCCAGCGCCGTCGGTTGCTGCTGCTCGGCGTCACCGCCCGGCCGCACCGCGTCCTGCTGCTCGACGAGCCGGAGCGCGCGCTGGACACCGCGGGCAAGGAGTGGCTGGTCGAGGTGATCGCCCGGTCGACGGCGGCCGGCGCGGCGGTCGTGGTGGCCACCCACCACCCGCCGCTGCTGGAGGCCGCGGACAGCGTGCTCGAACTGTGGTGACGTTGGCGCCGCGGCGGATGAAGATCCCGGGCCGCAAGCGGTTCGGCGGGATCTTCAGCGGCGACACGGCGTCGTTCGTCTTCCTGTTCGGCTTCGGGTTCCTCTTCACGGCGTTCTTCCACGTCGACGGCTGGCGCCCGGCGGTCTACGGCTCGTCGCGAGTGGACTTCCCGGCCGTCCTCGGCTTGCTGACGCTGTGCTGCGCGGTCGGCTGGCGCGGCCTGCTGCGCCGCGGGTTCGCCTGGGTCGAGCCGGCCGAACTGACCTGGCTGGACTTCGCGCCGGTCGACCGCGGCCGCGTCGTCGCGCTGCGGCTGCTCGGCGCGTGGACCGGCGTCGTGGCGGTGACCGGTTACCTGGCCGCGCTGCTGCTCGCCGTCGGCGGCGGCGGGCTCGGCGAGTGGCGCGCGGGGATCGCCGTCGTCGCGGCGACCGCCGTGATCGCGTACGTGACCGCGCGGCGGACGGCGTGTGGTTCGACGCGGCCGGCCCGCTGGTGCTGGCGGTGCTCGGGCTGGCGATCGCGGCGTTCCACCTCGGCGCCGCCGCGGTGGAGTTCGTCGCGGCCGGCGTGGTCGTCGCGGCCCTGCCGCTGGCGTTCGGCGGCGAGCCGGTGACGCGCGCGGGCCGGTCGGCGCTGCTCGCCGGCTGGGAGGGCCGGGTGCTGCGCTCGGTCGCCGTCACCTTCCTCGACCCGATGATGCTGCTCCCGCCGTCGGCGCCGGTCGGGCGGATCTCGGTGCGCCGCCCGACGCCGCTGCGGCTGGCCGTGGCGGAAACCGCCGGCCGGACCAAGTACGCGGGCGCGGCCGTGCTGGTCGGCTTCGCGATCGTGGTCGCGCACATCGCGCTGCCGACGCTGCCGGGCCCGGTCCTCGTCGGCCTCGGCGCGTACCTCGCGTTGACGCCGTTCAGCGCCGGGCTCGGCGAGCTGTGGCGCAACCCGGGGCGTCGCCGCTGGCTGGGCTCCCCGGACCGCGACCTGGTGCTGGCGAACGGCCTGGTGCTCGCCGGCGTCGGCCTGCTGTGGGCGGTGGTGCTGTACGGCGTCACGCTGGCGGCCGGGACGTCGTTCGCCGGGCCGGCGTGGCTCGCGGTGCCGCTGTCGGTGCTGTCGATCCTGCGCACGGTCACCCGCAAGGCCGTCGACTACGGCAACCCGGCGTTCGTGGACACCCCGATGGGCCCGATGCCCGCGAACCTCGTCCGCCAGCTATTCCGCGGGCTCGACCTGCAGGTTATCGGGATCGTGCTGCTTTCCGCGGCCATCTGACCTACCCTCGATGCGACGAATGGAGCAGTCATGGGTGGCGGACACGCGTCAGGGGTGGGGCGCCGGGCGACCAGCGAGTTCCCGCCGGGCTGGAACGACGAGCACATCATCTCGGTGGTGAAGGACGTCGCGAACGACCCGAGCGAGGCCCGGCGGCAGCAGCGGAACGGCCGGTGGCGGTGTGCCGGCGAGCGGTTCAACGTGCACATCGTCGTGCTGGTCGAGGAGAACGGCTACGTGCACACGGCCTACCCGGTGGCGGGCCCCGGCGTGACCCGCAACCCGGACGCGGCCCGCGACCCGGCGAACCCGACGGTCGCCGACCTCAAGGAGAACCGCATCAGCTTCTTCGCCGACAGCGTCCTCACGATGCTCGGCGACCGGCTCTCCCCCGAGGACTTCACGCACTACCGCACGCTGCTCTGGTCAGGCGAGTGGGAAGAGCTGGCGGACGTCCTGGCCGCACACGCGGCAAAGGTCGACCTGAAGTTCTCGGCCGACGAGCTGTCGGACTTCGAGAAGCTGCTGAACAGCTACGACCTGCCGGTAGCGGGCTGCGCGTTCCTCAACGACCGCGACCACATCCTGACGCAGCTACGCGCCTCGTGACCAAGGCCTAGCTGGCCTGCGAAAGCGGTGGTGACGCGGCCGGTGCGACGGTCGCGCGCAGCTCGTCCAGCGGCAGGCCGACGGCGTCCGCGATGGCCGTGACCGTGAAGAACGCCGGTGTCGGGATTCGGCCGGTCTCGATCTTGCGGAGCGTCTCGACCGAGATCCCGGCTTCCCCCGCGACGTCGACCATGCTCCGGCCGGCCCGCGCCGTCCGCAGCGCCTGACCGAGGCGTTCGCCTCGCTCGCGCTCTTCCTCCGTCAGCGGTACTCGCACCATGAAACCAATTCTAATACCAGTAGTTATCCACTGCCTGTGGACAACTCTGTGCACAGGTGTGGAAAAGCCCCGCCGAACCGGAGTTCGACGGGGCTTCCACAACACCTTGTGGCGTCAGGCGCCCGGAGGCACCGGCAGTGCCACACCGGGCAGGCTCTGGTCGTTCGGCACAACACCGTCGACCAGGTAGGCCTCCACGACCTTGTCCACACCCGCGTTGCCGCCGGCGTAGATCCCGTGGTCACCCTCGCCGGTGATCGTCAGCATCCGCGAACCCGCGAACGCCTTGTGCGCGCGGCGCGCGCCCTCGATCGGCGTCGCCGGGTCGTGCTCCGACTCGACGATCAGCACCGGCGGGACACCCTTGCCGTCCAGCACGGGCAGCGGCGCCGGGGTCTTCTTCCAGAACAGGCACGGCTGGATGAACCAGCCGGCGCCCAGCAGCGGCTGCTGCTTGTCGATCAGCTTCTGCGAGTCCTTGATGGCACTGTTCGTCGTGCCGGTCCACGGACCCTCGTTGCAGGGGATGCTCCAGAAGCTGGCGTCGTACGAGTCGCCGTCGCTCGGGACCATCAGCGGCTGCGGGCCGAGCGTCGTGGTGCTCTTGTCCGCGACCTTGACCTTCTGCGCGGCCGACGACTTCGACTGCGCCGAAGCGGTGCCCTGGGTCAGCGTGCGGACGCTGACCAGGTAGTCGGCCAGCGCCGGGAACGCGCGCTTCGAGTAGATCTGCGACGCGATGAAGGCGTCCAGGCCGTTGGCCGACACGCTCGAACCGTCGGGCAGGGTGACCGCGCCCTGGGTCAGGGCGTAGCGGACCTGCTCGTAGGTCTGGCGGGCCGCCTCGCCGGTGGTGCCGAAGTGGTAGAGCTTGTCGTACTTCGCCACCCACGGGAGGAAGTCGGACCGGAAGCGGCGCTCGAAGCCGAGCGGCTGCCAGTCGAACGACTTCTGCCAGGTCGTCGTGAACTCCGTCGAGGAGTCGAGCACGAACCGGCCGGTGCGCGCGGGGTAGGCCTGGGCGTAGTGCGCGCCCATCCAGGTGCCCGCGGAGTAGCCGACCCAGTTGATCTTGTCGCGGCCGAGCAGCACGCGCAGCAGGTCGATGTCCTTGACCGTCTGGTCGGTGTTGATCAGCGGGCCGAGCTCACCGGACTTCACCTGGCACGACTGCGCGGCGTACTTCGTCGCCTGCAGGATCAGGTTCAGGTTCGCGCGGTCGCGGTCACGCGGGTCCAGGTCCGAGCCGGTGCCGATGGCGCCGCCGCACGTGATGTTCGTGCTCTTGCCGGTGCCGCGCGGGTCGAACCCGACGATCTCCTGGTGCTCCCGCAGCTTCGGCTGGTTGCGCAGCCGCGCCGGGAAGTTCCGGCCGGGCGCGCCCGGGCCGCCGGGGTTGGTGACGACGCTGGCCGTCGCGTCGCCGGTCGCCTTCAGGCGGCTGACGGCGATGGTCAGGTCGATCTGGGCGTTCGCCTGGTACCAGTTGCGCGGCGTCTTGTAGGTCGCGCACTCCATGTCCTCGGCGCCCGCGGGCGGGGCCGTCGGCAGCTCGGCGGGGACGGCGCACTTGTGCCAGTCCAGCTTCTGGTTCGCGTACTGCACCGGGATGTTCGTGGAGTTCCGCGGCAGCTTGGCCGCCGCGGCCTCCTGACCTGCGAACGCAGGCGTGAACCCGGCCAGCAGGGTGCCGGCGATCGCCGGGATCACCACCGCGTAGCGGAGTCGTGTCATACGGTTGCCCCTTTGGATTTTCTTCAAGTGGAGTCGCGCTATTGATATAGGGCGGGTAACGACGGGGCAACCGACGTTGGTCGGGGTGTTGGCCGGCAACGCGGTACGCGGCGATCAAATCGATATCGGACAGACGTGACGTCCCGTCAGCCAGGTTCTAAGGTCAGGCGGTCGGTTACGGGAGTGTTAGGTGAGGTCCGATGTCGACTGTGAAGCACGACGACGGGAAGGTGCGCGGGAAGCCCTTCAACCCGTGGTACCTGCTCTTGATCGTCCCGCTGCTGGTCCTGGTCACGCCACTGTTCAACATGGACGGTCCGCGGCTGTTCGGGATGCCGTTCTTCTACTGGTTCCAGTTCCTCTTCGTCGCGGTCGGGGTCCTCAGCACGTGGATCGTCTACCTGATGACGCGGGAGAAGCCGGCCGGTGACGCCCCGGACAAGCTGAGCGTCGACGACCTGGACGAGGGGGACGCTCGATGAGCAACCTGCAGTGGCCGGAACTGATCATCTTCACGATCCTGTTCCTGCTGGTCACCGTGCTCGGGTTCATGGCCGCGCGCTGGCAGCGCGGCGGCGGGCTGGACCACCTGGACGAGTGGGGCCTCGGCGGCCGCAAGTTCGGCTCGTGGGTCACCTGGTTCCTGCTCGGCGGCGACCTCTACACGGCGTACACGTTCGTCGCGGTGCCCGCGCTGGTGTTCAGCGCCGGCGCGCTCGGCCTCTACGCGCTGCCGTACACGATCGTCGTCTACCCGATCGTCCTGCTCCCGGCCCTGCGGATGTGGTCGGTGTCGCGGGTCCGCGGCTACGTCACCCCGGCCGACTTCGTGCGCGGCCGCTTCGGCTCGCCGATCCTCGCGCTGCTGATCGCCATCACCGGCATCGTCGCGACCATGCCGTACATCGCGCTGCAGCTGGTCGGTCTCGAAGCCGTGCTGCGGACGATGGGCATCAACGGCTCCGGCATCGTCGGGCACCTGCCGCTGCTGATCGCCTTCATCATCCTGGCGGTCTACACCTACCAGTCCGGCCTGCGGGCGCCCGCGCTGATCGCGTTCGTCAAGGACATCCTGATCTACATCGTCATCCTCGTGGCGATCATCTACCTGCCCTCGAAGCTGGGCGGCTGGTCGCACATCTTCGACACGGCGGCGGCGAAGCTCGGCACGCCGAACCCGGCCACCGGCAAGCCGGCCGGGTCGATCCTGCTGAACGCGAACAACCAGCTGCAGTACGCGACGCTGGCCCTGGGTTCGGCGCTCGCGCTGTTCCTCTACCCGCACTCGCTGACCAGCGTGCTGGCCTCGCGCGGCCGCAGCGTCATCAAGAAGAACATGGTCGCGCTGCCGGCGTACTCGCTGGTGCTGGGCCTGCTGGCGCTGCTCGGGTACGTCGCGATCACGGCGGGTGTCAAGCCGCTGACGAACGCGGCGACCGGCAAGCCGGACGGCAACACGATCGTCCCGGTGCTGTTCGACAACCAGTTCTCGTCGTGGTTCGCCGGCATCGCGTTCGCCGCGATCGGCATCGGCGCGCTGGTGCCGGCCGCGATCATGTCGATCGCCGCGGCGAACCTGTGGACGCGCAACATCTACAAGGAGTACATCCGCAAGAACGCGACCCCGCAGGAAGAAGCGAAGCAGGCGAAGCTCGCTTCGCTGGTCGTGAAGCTGGGTGCGGTCGCGGTGATCATCCTGATCGACCCGCAGTTCTCGATCGACCTGCAGCTCATCGGCGGCGTGCTGATCCTGCAGACGCTGCCGGCGGTCGCGCTCGCGCTGTACACGCGCTGGTTCCACCGCTGGGGCCTGATCGCGGGCTGGGTCGTCGGCATCGGCTGGGGCCTGATCATGCTGTACGGCATCCCCAACCCGGCCAACGGAAAGCTCCACTTCGGCGGTTCGGCGCTGTCGCTCGGCAACTTGTCGATCTTCGGCTGGCACCCGTTCTCGGGCTCGCTGGTGCAGATCTACGTCGGCTTCGTCGCGTTGATCGCCAACCTGGTGGTCGCCGCGATCGTCACGGTGATCGCGCGGCAGATGAAGGTGTTCAACGGCACCGACGACACCAACCCCGCGGACTACCTGGCCGACGAGAACGACAAGAACCTGCGCCCGATCGGCGCTGCTCACTGAGCGGTGCGCCGGCTGATCACCGCGCGGGAAACGAGGTAGAGCACCACGCCGTTGAGCAGGTGCCAGAGGAAGTGCGTGCCGGCCGGGACGTAGTCGCAGACGTCCCGGTCGAGCGTGCGCAAGCTCAGTGACAGCGCGAAAATCGCACCCGCCACAGCGAAGTGCGTCCAGGAGGCGTCGCGCGAGAAGGCGAGAAGCGCGACGAAGACGCCGAACGCGATGAGCGCGGAGAGGTAGAGCCCGCCCCCGAGCAACGCCGTGACGACGGTGAGCACGAGGAACGCGGGTGCGGCAAGCCACGCCAGGCGCCAGCCGTAGAAGACGCGCGCGAACACCACGACGTACACCAGCACGAAAACGAGAATGCTCACCGAATCCGCGACGCCGGCCCAGCGCGTCGCGATCAGGTGAAACGCCGTGCTGGCCGCGAAAACCAGCCCGATCAACACAGCGAGCAGACGCCCGGCGCGATCCCCCGCGGCCAGCCGCCACACGAGCACGGCGGCGAGGAGGAACGCGAGATTGCTGAGACTGTTGAAGGGTTCTCCCCAGAGCCCGGGCGCGACCCGTTCGCAGTACCCGTCGACGTAGTCCGTCACGGGGACAGCCAACCATGACTAGCGTGGAGTGTATGAGCGACGCGGTGAGCCGGTTCCCGGTGACGGAACTCGAAGACCTGCCCGACGACTTGCGCGAGCGCGTCGGCGTGATCGCGGAGAAGTCCGGGTTCACGCCGAACATCTTCCGTGCGCTCGGCCACCGGCCGGCCGAACTGCGCGCGTTCCTCGACTACCACGACGCGCTGATGGAACGCTCCGACGGGCTCAGCAAGGCCGAGCGCGAGCTGGTCGTCGTCGCGACGTCGGGCGCCAACCACTGCACCTACTGCGTCGTCGCGCACGGCGCGATCCTGCGCATCCGCGCCAAGGACCCGGAGCTCGCCGACCGCGTGTCGAGCAACCCGTGGCAGGTGGAACTGGACGAACGCGGCCGCGCGATCGTCGACCTGGCGCTCGCGCTGGCCCAGGACTCGGCGCTGTTCGGCGAAGGCGACCTCGAAGCCGCGCGCGACGCAGGGCTGACCGACGACGAGATCTGGGACGTCGGCGCGATCACGGCGTTGTTCGCGATGTCGAACCGGCTCGCGCACCTGACGGCGTTGCGGCCGAACCCGGAGTTCTACTTGCTCGGCCGCGTCCCGCGTTAGAACTCCCGGCGCCAGATCTCCTCGGTCAGCTTCGGACCCCAGCCGTCGAAATCCGCTTCTTCGACGAGTTCGAACCCGGCCGCGCGGTAGAGCGCCCGGGCAGCGTCGAGGATGGACACCGTCGACAGCTCCATCACGCGGTAGCCGTGGGCCCTGGCGAACTCGACGCACTCGGTCACCAGCCGCTTGCCGACGCCGCGACCCCGGGCCGACGGCTCCAGCAGCAGTAACCGCAGCTTCGCGGTGTCCGCGTCGGAGCCGCGGGCGCAGCCGATGCTGCCGACGCGCTCGCCGTCGAGCTCCGCGATCCAGAAGCCCTGGCGCGTGTCGTCGTGCACGGCGAAGTCCGCGACGATGCGGGCGACCAGCCCTTCGAACCGGTTGTCGAAGCCGTACTCGCGGGCGTACAGCGCGCCGTGCCGCTGCACCACCCAGCCGAGGTCGCCCGGTCGTGGCGGGCGGAGGACGAGCGCCGGGTCGCGCCGGCGCTCGCCGACGACGTCGCCGATCGTGCGCATCGCGGCCAGCATGCGCCGCTGGTCTTCGTCGGCGAAGCGCCGGAGCAGGCCACCGATCTGTTCGGTGGACCGGCGGTTGAGCAGCGCGAAGGCGTCCCGGCCGGCGGCGGTCGGCCGGACGAGCTGACGGCGGGCGTCCTCGTCGGACCGTTCGCGGGTGATCAGGCCGCGGCCCTCGAGGCGGGCGAGCAGCCTGCTGGCGTACCCGGCGTCGAGGTCGAGGCGTTTCCGCAGGTCGGTGACGGCCAGCGGGTCGCGCTGGGTCAGCTCGAAGAGCACCCGGGCTTCGGGGAGGGAGTACTCGGCGTCGGCCGGGCCTTCGTCCAGGACACCGATGACGCCGGTGTACAGCCGGTTGAAGGCGCGGACCGCGGCGACCCGTTCGGCCAGCTCAGTGTCGTTCATTGACCACCTCAACAAAGTCGTTGACGGAGTCAATGATTACGCCATCAGGCGGCCCGGGCAAGAAGTTTCGGGGAAAATGGGAAACCCCGTGATGCTGCCAGGTCGGGGGTCCGCCAGCATCACGGGGTCGTAGGGGGTATCGACGCGGATTTGCGCGGCGTTACACCTTCACCAGTTTGTGGGCTAGGTCACTCGAATGGGCGACCGCCACTGGTGAGTTTGTCAGCGCATGTAGCCCGAGCGGGCCTGCGCGATCGCGATGAGTTCCTGACGAACCGTCGCGGTGGCAGCGGTGTCGATCGCCCGGTCCAGCGCCCGGCGAGTGCGAACCTCGGCGCGACGGGCTCGGAGCTTGGCGGCGATGTTGTTCATCGGTTTCTGCATCCCCTTCGGAGGGTCTCGGTGGCTTGTAGCTCTAGTATGCACCTTTTTTCACAAGGAGGCCAACGAATGTCCGGTGATGTGGCGCACTCGCCGATGAATCATCGGCAAATTTGGGAAAGAGCCGAAGAGATCATGGTGTCGGCGGTCACGACGGGGCAACCCCTCTGTCGTTGTCTACGACTGTCTAGCGATTTACTGATAATCGGCTAGCGACGCTCATAGAGCGCGATACGGCCAGGTCGGGAGCGTCAGGCGCGGTCAGTCGCGGCTGAGCAGGTAGTGCCCGAAGTGCGGGACGGTGAAAGCGATCTGTCCCCGCTCGGCGGAGAACACGAGGCCCTTCTTCATCAGGCTGTCGCGCGCCGGCGACAGCGACGACGGCTTCCGCCCCAGGAAGACGGCGACGTCGGCGGTGCCGGCGGCCTCGTCGCGGCCCTGGGTCAGCTCGGCCATCGCGAGCAGGTACTCGCGCTCGGCCGGCGTCGCGCGCTCGTAGCGCGAGCCGAAGAATCCGACGGCCAGCTCGGACTCCGCTTCCGGCGCGGCGACCTGGACGTCCTTGAGCGTGATCGGGTCGGCCGGGGCCGCGTCCCAGGCCGCCTTGCCGTAGGCCTGGATGAAGTACGGGTAGCCGCCGGACGCGTCGAAGAGCGCGTCGAGCGCCTCCGGCTCGATGCTGGCGTCCTCACGCTCGATCGGCGCCATCACGGCGAAGTCGGCGTCCGCGCGGTCGAGCCGGTCGATGCGCGCGTAGCGGAAGAGCCGCTCGGAGTACGACTTGGACGCCGAGAGCACCGCGGGCACGTGCGGCAGCCCGGCGCCGACGACGACGAGCGGCGCCCCGGACTGCGAGAGCTCGTGACAGGCGGCGCAGAGCGCGGAGACGTCGTCGGGCTGCAGGTCCTGGATCTCGTCGATGAGCAGCGCGACGCCGGTGCCGACGTCCGCGGCCAGCTCGGCGACGTCGGTGAACAGCTCCACGAGGTCGATCTCGATGTCCCCGGAGTCGGCCCGCCCCTGCGCGGCGGGCACGTCGATGCCCGGCTGCCACCGGTCACGCAGCTTCGCGTCGGCCTTGTTGGCCCGCAGCGCGAACGCCTTGAGCACCCCGAGCACCTCTTCGACCCGATCCGGCGCCCGATGCCGCACGGCGAGATCCCGGATGGCCCGGTGCAGCGCGGCGGAGAGCGGCCGCCGCAGTTCGGCGTCCGGCCGCGCCTCGATCTTCCCGGCCCCCCACTTGTGCCGCACGGCCATCGCCCGCAACTCACCGAGCAGGACGGTCTTCCCGACCCCACGCAGCCCCGTCAGTACAAGACTGCGTTCAGGCCGCCCCCGCGCCACTCGCTCCAGCACCACTTCGAAGGCCTTGAGCTCACGCTCACGCCCGGCCAGCTCGGGAGGCCGTTGCCCGGCGCCCGGCGCGAAGGGGTTGCGGATGGGGTCCACTCTGCCAAGCTATCGACGTATCTAGCGCCAGGACGATATTCGGCCATAGACGGCTAGCGCGTGTCGCCGGAGTTCGACCGGATGGCCGAACGATCACCAGCCGGACCTCGCCTCGCCCCACAGGCGTCCCCCACCCATCCCTGGGGGGCAGCCCCGTGTCCAGCGTATCGCCGCCCACCGACGAATCTGCTCCGTCGCCGCGAATCCGCCCCAGTTGTCCACAATCGCCACGGCCTGTGGACAACCACGACCGGAAGCCGCGAGGCAAGACCGCGATGTGGCACCGTGGGCGGCGTGACCGAATTGGACGTGGGCGCGGTGGTGGCCGGCACCGTGTCGATCATTCCGAAGCCCGGCGCCATCGGGTTGTTCGTGGACCTGGGCGGTACGCCGCAAGGATTCGTCGACGTCTTGAGCCTGCCGAGGCAAGCGACGGACTGGCCGCCCGTCGGCACGAAGACCACCTTCGAAGTCCTCACCCGCCGCCCGAAACAGATCCGCTTGTGGCCGCTCGACCCGCGATTCCGATCAGGGCCGTTCGACAACGGTGTCTCCGAAGACGAGTGGCAGGCGCGGAAAGCGCGCTACCCGGTCGGCGCGAGCCTGGCCGCGGAGGTGAGCGAGGCCTACATCTCGGACGGTTCTTACGTAGTCCGGTACGAAGGCGGCTGGTCCTCGATGGAAGGACAAGGCGAGCCACCCGAAGTAGGCACTCGCGCCGAATACGAGGTGGTCAGCCACCTCGACACGACCCGGCGCACACTCCTGCGCCCAGCGGGTACATAGAGACGAACAGGTCTGCAGCCCTGCTCGTCTCTACCCCCAGCGCGCACTACGACGCAGCGCTAGTCGCTCAGGTTCCGCTCCGCGTAGATCTTCATCGCGTCGCGGACGAATTCCGCCGTCGCGCCTTCGAACCCGTAGCGCGGGTCGTCCACGTACAGCTGCCCCAGGCCCGCGAAGTAGCCCGCGGACACCGACGAAACCGCCGGCCGGAGCCACGCGTGCAGCCGGCCCGTGATCTCTTGCACCTCGGCCGAGTCCGGGGAAAGCCCGGCCGCGCGGGCCGCGCCGAACGCCGTGGAGACGTCCACCTGCTCCTGCTGGTGGGCCTTCTTCTCCTCGGCCGACAGGGAACTCCACCACCGGTCCCCCGTCGCGTACGCCGAAGCGCCCCAGCGCCGGGTGACCTCTTCCTGGTACTGCGTGTGGTCGAAGCCGTCGAACACTTCTTCTGCCATCAGTCGTTCACCTCCCTTCAGTTTCCGCAGCGTCGTGCGGACCGACGCGATCTGCCGCCCGATCCGCCGCTGCTCCTGTTCGAGCAGGTCCAGGTGGGTCTCAAGCGCGGCCACGCGGTCGCGTTGCCCGTCGAGGACCTCGGCGATGGCCGGGAGCCCGAGGCCGAGATCGCGCAGCAGCAGGATCCGCTGCAGCCGGACGAGCGCGTGCTCGTCGTAGTAGCGGTAGCCGTTGCCGCCGATCCGGCTGGGCTCGAGCAGGCCGACCGCGCCGTAGTGGCGCAGCGTCCGGCTCGTGGTCCCGGCCGAGCGGGCGATGTCCTGTATCGACCACTCCATGACATCGACGATAGAAGTTGACGCAGCGTCAAGGTCAAGCGCTAACACTTTCTAGTGTTCTCTAGGAATGACACGATATTTGCCCAGACATCGCTAGGAGGGTTCGGCGCCGGGCCGAGCGGGCATTCCAGCTGTAGGTTTGACCAGGAAGAAGCCCGGACCAGGAAGGCAACGACCGTGATACTCCGCCGTGTGGCTCGTCCACTGATCGCCGCGACATTCGTGTACGGCGGGATCAACGTGCTCCGGAACACGCAGTCGCACGCGAAGACCGCCGAGCCGTTCCTCACGGACGCCTTCGACAAGCTCGAAGGCGTCATTCCCGAGCAGGTGCCGCGCGACCCGGCCACGCTCGTCCGCATCGACGCCGCCGTGAAGATCGGCGCGGGCCTCGCGTTCGCGACGGGCAAGGCGCCGCGGCTGACGTCCGCGCTGCTGCTCGGCAGCCTGGTCCCGACGACGCTGGCGGCGCACAGCTTCTGGACGCTCCAGGACCCGGCCGAGAAGAAGAAGCAGCAGATCCAGTTCCTGAAGAACGCCGGCCTGGCCGGTGGGCTGATGCTGGCCGTCGCCGACACCGCGGGCAAGCCGTCGGTCGGCTGGCGCGCGCGTCGCGCGGCGAAGGACGCCGGTCACGGCGTCGAGAAGCTGGGCCGCAAGGCCGAGAAGCGCGCCAAGAAGCTGGCGAAGAAGGCCGAGAAGGCCCTCCCCAACTGACAAACGCGAAAGGGGCCGTCCCACCCGGGACGGCCCCTTTCGCGTGCCTTACTTCTCCAGGATCGCGGTGACGCCCTGGCCGCCCGCCGCGCAGATGGAGATCAGGCCGCGGCCGGACCCCTTCTCGTGCAGCAGCTTCGCCAGCGTCGCGACGATCCGGCCGCCGGTCGCGGCGAACGGGTGCCCGGCCGCCAGCGACGAGCCGTTGACGTTCAGCTTCGCCCGGTCGATCGAGCCCAGCGGCTCGTCCAGCTCCAGCTTCTCCTTGGCGAACGCCGGGTCCTCCCACGCCTTGAGCGTGGCCAGCACCTGTGACGCGAACGCCTCGTGGATCTCGTAGTAGTCGAAGTCCTGCAGCGAAAGCCCGGCGCGCGCGAGCATCCGCGGTACGGCGTACGCGGGCGCCATCAGCAAGCCCTCCTCGCCGTGCACGTAGTCGACGGCCGCGGTCTGCGAGAACGTCAGGTACGCCTGCACCGGCAGCTTGTGCGCCTTCGCCCACTCCTCGGTGGCCAGCAGCACGGTCGACGCGCCGTCGGTCAGCGGCGTCGAGTTGCCCGCGGTCATCGTGCCGCCCGGACCGCCGAACGCCGGCTTGAGCTTGGCGAGCTTCTCCGCGGTCGAGTCCGCGCGCAGGTTCTGATCGCGCGCCAGCTTGAGGAACGGCGTCACGAGGTCGTCGAAGAACCCGCGGTCGTAGGCGGCGGCGAGGTGCTGGTGGCTGGCGGCGGCCAGCTCGTCCTGCGCCTCGCGGGTGACCTCCCAGATCTTCGCGGTCAGCGCCGCGTGCTCGCCCATCGACAGCCCGGTGCGCGGCTCGGAGTTGCGCGGGATCGCCGGGACGATGTGCCCGGGGCGGATCTTCGCGACGAGCTTCAGCCGGTCGCCGAGCGTCTTCGCGGCGTTGAGCTGGATGAGGATCTGGCGCAGGTCCTCGTTCACGGCCAGGGGCGCGTCGCTGGTGGTGTCGACGCCGCCGGCGATGGCCGAGTCGATCTCGCCGAGCGCGATCTTGTTCGCGACGTTGACGATGGCCTGCAGGCCGGTGCCGCACGCCATCTGCACGTCGGACGCGGGTGTCGCGGGCGAGAGCTTGCTGCCGAGCACGCTTTCGCGGGCCAGGTTGAAGTCCTTCGAGTGCTTGAGCACGGCGCCGGCCGCGACCTCGCCGATCACCTCGTCCTGCAGGGAGAAGCGGCTGACCAGGCCGTCGAGCGCGGCGGTGAACATGTCCTGGTTCGACGCCTTCGCGTACGGGCCGTTCGATCGCGCGAAGGGGATCCGGTTGCCGCCGATGATCGCGACCTTGCGGACGGCTGGTGCTTTCTTGGGCGGCATGAACGTCACCTCTCTGGTCGGCTCTCTCACACTGTAACCTACTCGCAAGTAGGTTAGACTGCGACGTGACGCAGACTGCACGGGAGGCAACCGATGGCTGACAGGTACCAGCAGTTCACGAAAACCCCGTTGGGGAAGTTCGTGGTGCCGAAGCTCGGCCTGCCCAGCCCCGCCACCCTGCGCCGGTACCAGCCCGGGCAACCCGCCCTCGAGGGTCCCGCACTTCTGGGCGCCGCGCCCGGCGGACGCCTGGAGAAGAAGGTCCGCGACCAGCTTGCGGACGCGGGCATCGACGTCGTCACCACTTCGGGTGACAGGCACGCGGCGCTCGTCTTCGACGCCACCGGCGTCACCGAGCCCGGCCGCCTGCGCGAGGTCTACGACTTCTTCCACCCGGTGATCCGCAGCGTCGGCCCGTCCGGCCGCGTCGTCATCCTGGGCACCCCGCCGGAGCAGGTCGAGGGCCGCGAGCGCATCGCGCAGCGCGCTCTCGAGGGCTTCGTGCGCTCCGTGGGTAAGGAGCTGAAGCGCGGCGCGACCGCTCAGCTCGTGTACGTCGCCGAAGGCGCCGAAGACGCGACGGAGTCGACGCTGCGCTTCCTGCTGTCCGCGAAGTCGGCCTTCGTCGACGCCCAGGTCATCCGGATCGGCGCCGAAGGCAAGACGGCGACCGCGCCGGCCAGCTGGGAGAAGCCCCTCACCGGCAAGGTCGCGTTGGTCACCGGCGCGTCCCGCGGCATCGGCGCGGCGATCGCCGACGTCCTGGCCCGCGACGGCGCGCACGTCGTCGCCCTCGACATCCCGGCCCAGGGTGCCGACCTGTCGAAGGTCGCCAACAAGATCGGCGGCTCGGCGCTGCAGCTCGACATCACGTCGCCGAGCGCGCCCGCGAAGCTCGCGGAGTACCTGAAGGAGCGTCACGGCGGCGTCGACGTCGTCGTGCACAACGCGGGCATCACGCGCGACAAGACGCTGGGCAACATGAGCGAAAGCGCGTGGGACTCGGTGATCGCCGTCAACCTCGCGTCGCAGCTCGCGGTGAACGACAAGCTGCTCGCCGATCGCGTGCTGAACGAGAACGGCCGCGTCATCGGCGTCTCGTCGATCGCGGGCATCGCCGGCAACGTCGGCCAGACGAACTACGCGACGTCGAAGGCGGGCGTCATCGGCATGGTGAACGTCGGCGCGCCGCAGCTCGCGGAGTACGGCGGCACGATCAACGCCGTGGCGCCGGGCTTCATCGAGACGAAGATGACGGCGGCGGTCCCGCTGTTCATCCGCGAGGCCGGCCGCCGGCTGTCGAGCCTCGGCCAGGGCGGCCTGCCGGTGGACGTCGCCGAGACGATCGCCTGGTACGCGAACCCGGCGTCGGCCGCGGTGAACGGCAACGTGGTCCGCGTCTGCGGCCAGGCCCTGCTGGGGGCCTGACGTGGCGATCCGCGAACTCGACAGCACGCCGAGCCTGGCGACGCTGTACCCGAAGGCGCTGCTCGGCGGCGTCCTGCGCAAGCCGGCCGGCTCGTCGCTGCCGGACACGGAACTGGTGCGCACCGGCGTCGTCGTCGATCCGGCGCACCTCGCCGCGTACAACACGGTGTGCGGCTTCCGGCTGAGCGACGAGCTGCCCGCGACGTACCCGCACATGCTGGCGTTCCCGCTGCAGATGGCGCTGATGACCGAGCAGGGCTTCCCGTTCCCGCTGCTGGGCATGGTCCACGTCGCGAACCGCATCACCCAGCACCGCGCACTGCGGCTGGGCGAACCGCTGACGGTGCGCGTCCGCGCGGAGAACCTGCGCCCGCACGAGAAGGGGCGTCAGTTCGACGTCATCAGCGAAGCCCAGGTCGGCGACGAGACGGTGTGGACGGACGTCAGCACCTACCTGCGCCGCAGCGGCTCTTCTGGCGCTACCCCTCGCCGCGACCAGCTCGTGCCCCCGACCCCGGACGCGATCTGGCGAGTCCCGGGCGACATCGGAAGGCGCTACGCGGAGGTCTCGGGCGACCGCAATCCGATCCACCTGCACCCGCTGACGGCGCGCCTGTTCGGCTTCCCGAAGGCGATCGCCCACGGCATGTGGACGAAGGCCCACGCGCTCGCGGCGTTCGAAGGCCGTCTGCCGGAGGCGTTCACGGTGGACGTCCGCTTCAAACAGCCGGTGCTGCTGCCGGCCAAGGCGGGCTTCACGTCGTGGGCCACGCCGGAGGGCTGGGCGTTCGAGCTGTGGAGCAAGTCGAAACCCCACCTGGACGGCACGATCACCTCACTCTGACGGCTTCCAGACCTCGCCCTCGATGAGGTCGTTGAAGCCGAGCCAGACGAGGTTCATCAGCCAAGACGCCAGGACGCCGTCCGAGATGTCGGGGTGGTCGAGGGCCCAGTCGGCCAGCGACTCGGCCGCCCCGACCAGGGCCGCAGACAGGCCTTCGCCGGAGAACTCGGCCTGCTCGCCGACGCCCTTGCGGGTGCCGGCGGACACGACGAGCGCCGCGACCAGCTGGATCGCGCGGGCCCGCATGTCGGTGACCTCCGCGGCGAACGCGCCGCCGACCGTCAGGGCCTGGCGGTGCAGCACCGTCCACGACTCGCGGTACTCCGCGACGAACCGGTAGAACGACCGCAGGCCGTGCCACAGCTGCATGTCCGGCGGCAGATCGGGCTTCACGCCGGCCTGGATGGCCTCAAGCAGCCGCGTCGCCTCGCGGCGGATGCACGCGCCGAACAGGTCCTCCTTCGAGCCGAGGTAGGTGTAGATCATCGGCTTCGAGACGCCGGCGACGTCGGAGATCTCGTCCATCGACGCCGCGTGGTACCCGTGGCGCGAGAAGACCTGGACGGCGGCGTCCAGGATCTGGCGCTCGCGCACCGCACGGGGCAGCCGCCGAGCCCGTTCGGGCGGACGCTGATCATCCTCTGACACGCTGGACCTCCCTGTTGCTGACCGGAGACGGTACCGGGCGTTGACCCGGTGGGGTGATTTCGGCACGCTTGCCCGCCTACCTACTGACGGGTAGCCTTACGCTCGGGTAACTGGAGAGGGAGTGACCATGGCCGACAATGCCGGGATGACCAGCGCCGATCAGATCGTCGGCCTCCGCGGGGCGGCGTTGCTCGACACCCTGGAACGGCTCGACCCGCTCAGCCCCGAGGCGCACGCCCTCGACGTCAACACCCTCGCCGACGCGGTCAACCCCCGCGATCTCGGCAAGGACGACTTCCGCCGGCTCCTGAACGCCCTGCTGCGCCTGGCCGAGCGCGCCCCCGCGTTCGACCTGAGCAAGGTCGACCCGGCGCGCTTCGCGTCGCTGGTCGCCGCCGCATCGCGCGCCCAGCTCGAAAGCGTCGTCGCCGAGCGGCCGTTGCGCGAGCGCGTACTGGACGAGATCTTCGCCCGAATGGGCGCCCACATCCGCCCCGACCGCGCCCGCGACCTGCACGCGGTCGTCCACTGGCGCATGGCGGGCGGAACCGGCGACGGCGGCTACGACCGCTACGAGACGGTCATCTCCCACGGTTCGTGCACGGTCAGCCGCGAGATGCGCTCCGATCCTCGGGTGACGATCACGATCGCCCCCGTGGACTTCTTCCGGCTCATCACCCACCAGGCGACACCCGCAGTGTTGTTCGTCACGGGAAAAATCAAAGTCAAAGGTGACCTCGCCTTTGCCGCCGGCCTGATCGGTTTCTTCGACCTCCCGAAACCCGTATAGTTCGTCGCCGTGCCCCGAAATGCGGACGACCGCCCGTGGCGATCCCGCCTGCGCACTTCCCGCCGCCCGGCCCGCATCCGGGCGAGCCACGCGATCAACGGCTTCGCCGAGAAGCTGGTGATCGGCAACCTGACGGCCGGCCAGTTCATCCAGGTCCTGGAAACCCTGCACATGCTGGGAAACGCGGGCGCGGGCATCGAGCTGAGTTCACTGTCGACAGACGTCCTGGTCGACGTCGTCCGCCGAGCATCCCGCGACCAGCTGAAGGCCATCGCCGACCACCCGGAACTACGCTCGGTCTTCCTGGACGAGATATTCCGCAGAATGTCGGAACACTTTCTCCCATCCCGCGCTCGTCACGTGGACTTCGTGGTTTCCTGGCGCTTTTCCGACGGCCAAGGCGAGGACGGCTACGACCGCTTCCAGACGGTGATCGAGGACGGAGTGTGCGTTTCCAGCACAGACCTGTCCCGCAGTCCGGACACCACGATCACCCTCTCGGTGGACGACTTCATCCGCATGGCCACGGGCAACGCAGCGGTAGCAGCGATGTTCGTGACGGGCCGAGTGAAGGTGAAGGGCGAGTACGCCCCGGCGGTGAGGTTCTCAAGCTACTTCGACATCCCGAAGCCAGGCGGTGCATAGGGGCTCGTCAACGCGCCGGCGAACCCCTATGCACCGCCGTTCGTGATTTAGCTGTCGTTGGACGTCGCGATGTCGATCATCCACTCAACGACGGCCTTGCCCAGCGCGTAGATCGCGCCGCGCGCGAAGGTGGACGGCCAGCTGGGCTCTCCGCCGGCGCGAGCCGGCTCACTGGGGCGCGAGCCGGCGGTCGCACGGGGACGCGAACTGCTGGCCGAGCGCTTAGACTTGCTCATGGAGCTCCTGACTTGTTTGCCCAGGTGAGGGGTTCTGAAGGGGAAGGCCCGCCGGTGATCGCTTCCAGGCAGACCGGCTGGCTTTCCCCGACTACATTGATTGACCCAGATGTCTCGTCGAGACATCTGGCGCGGGGGCGTGCACGCGACCGAGCGGTGACGTTATGTGTTCGATGAGAAGTTCTCACATGCTGTCCCCTTGCTGTCGCTTCACGCGTTGTCACCGCATGTGACCGTCACTGCATGCAACTGTCGCTGCGTGCAAAACGTGTCGCCCGTCACAAAGTTGTTCTGGGATCGTGGCTCGGGCTTGTGGCTTGGGCTTCTAGTGCTCGGACGCCTGCGTGTCCCGGCTTGATGTGGCGACGATGCCGTTACGGGCGCGACGCCGGTAGCGGTGATTGTAAGTAGTATGACCTGCAGTTCGATAGCGTTGGTAGAGGTTTCGCTTCTTTCTCTTCGTTGTCGGCAGGTGATGGCAATCCCCGTTGCGCCGGTCGACTTGGGGGCAATCCCTGTTGCGCCGGTCTCTTTTTGTTGATCTTCGCGGCTTGATCCAGCATGCATCAAGCCGTCGGGCACGGTCGCCGGAACTTGGCCATGCTCAGCTGATACTTGACGAGTTCGCGCAGCTTGAGAAGCTCGGGCAAGGCGCAGGGGGCCTGAGTGCGGCCGCCCTCCTGTGCGAGTGAGTGCAGCTTCCTCAAGGTTTCAACGTCGGGAACCCTGTGTGCATTCGCGAAGCGCGACAGCAACGCGGGGGAAACCCACAGCTGTCCCGCTCGAGCGGCCTGCGTCGGCTGCTTCATGCAACCGCACAGTTTCACGATGAGATCCGCGAGCTCGCGCTGCTCGGGGGTTGAATTTAATGGGTAGTTTCCCCCAGTTTTGCCTAACCTCATCTGCTTCCTCTCGAATTTGGGCGCGCTTAACAGAGGTGGTGGTCCCGGCTCCTGTTGCGGGCAGGGTGCCATGGGAGATGTGTCCGCTTGGCGAGTCGGCGTTGGTGGATCGGTCTGTTGTAGATCAGCGTGTTTCGGCGTGCGGACAGTCCAGCTTCGACCTCTCCTACCTGCAGGATGTTGTGGGCCCTGCTCGGATGGGTGACAACCCGTACGGGTTGAAGCCTAGCCTACTTCGCGCGCTTCAGGGCGCGAAGCGCCTCTGATGTCACGAAGTTCTCAAGAGGGCCGGAGTCGGCATC
The DNA here is from genome assembly GCF_023023025.1 of Amycolatopsis sp. WQ 127309. Taxonomy (NCBI): domain Bacteria; kingdom Bacillati; phylum Actinomycetota; class Actinomycetes; order Pseudonocardiales; family Pseudonocardiaceae; genus Amycolatopsis; species Amycolatopsis sp. WQ 127309. The sequence goes on along the minus strand of NZ_CP095481.1, from coordinate 2,538,652 downwards.
ACTGACGAGGGCTGAACTGCTTCCCCGGCGAGGGCGTGACTGTCCGGACCTGTTTGCTGAGGTCAAGGGCGGTCACTGTTGAAGTGCTCGCTGCCGCGCCTCGCTGTCGAAATGATCTTGAGTCGAAAGGTGAGTCTTCGAGTGTTTACAAAATTTGTAAACACTCGAAGAGGTGGCTCTCCCGTGCTACAAAGGAAGAGCGCCGGAGTCTTCCGGTCCGCGAGTCTCCGATATGTGACTGGAACGTGAACAGAAAGTGATGGTGGATGATGCTGCCTTCGTGGAAAGACCCTAACCTGGGGACGATGAAGCGTGTTGCCTTATGGCTGCTGGCCGAGGTTGGCGAAGGGAACGAGTTCACCAAAGAGCAGATGCGTTCAGTCTTTCCCGGTGTTTCGCAAATCGATCGCCGCATGCGTGACCTGCGCAGCTTTGGCTGGCGGATCGACACGAACCGGGAAGACCCGACCCTCACGGCTGCACAGCAGCGTTTCGTGAGCAGCGGTCAGCCGGTGTGGGAGAAGGGAATGGCTTCGAGGGTCGCTTCCGCGTCGGCTATCGGAGCAGTGCAAAGGCGGGAGATCATCTCCAATGACGGCAACATGTGCCGTTCGTGCGGGATCACCCCCGGCCAGTTCTATGCCGGCACCTTCGAAGGTGCCCAGCTCGACATCGCCCGGCGGAATGTCATCGTGTCTGGTGAGCAGACTGAGATGCAGCTGGTGACAGAGTGCAACAGGTGCCGGGTTGGAGCGAAGAACCTCGTTGCTGACGTTCCTGCAGTAGTGGATCGCGTTAACGCGCTGTCACCGGACGAACGAGAGCTCCTCGCCGGCTGGATCGCCGCCGACGAGCGAGTCTTCAGTCCTGCTGAGCGAGCGTGGGCCGAGTACCGCGCCCTGCCGGAGGACGCTCGCGCTGTGGTGCGCACTTCTCTGGGCTGACCAGGGGGTGTGACACGGGTCCGGTTATGGTTTGTAGCTGCCGCGGCACGTAGGTCGTACAGGAGAAGCATGATCAAGGATTATGGTCGGCCGCCCCGGTCTGACGAGAACCAGTCCCTTATCGAGCGTCGCCTCAAGGAAGTCACCGAGACCGGCGGCCCGCGTGAGACGCAGACTGTCGACTGGCGGGGCGGCCAAGCCCACCTGGATGTCATCCAGCTGCCCGCCGGCGACCTCTACTACAACCCGGCGACCCATCGCATTCGCGCACAGCGAAGTCATGATCCGCAGCTCGACCAGCTGGTCGACGAGGATCCCTGGAGCAGTGAGAGCCAGGACTACCTCGGGTATCTCCTGCAGGCGCTGCCGGCAGATCCCAGCAGGACCGATCCGACCTTCACTGAGCTGCTGGAAAGCCTTCGCGAGTACGATCAGACCGAACCAGGCCTGATCACGCGAGACGGCGTGCTGGTGAACGGCAACACGCGCCGGGCCGCAATGCTGAAGATGGGCGGGCCACAGCAACCCATCAGGGTTGCTGTGCTGCCGGAGTCCTGTGACTGGGAGGACATCCGGGACGTCGAGCTGTCCCTTCAGCTCAGGAAAGAGCACCGCCGCGACTACTCCTACATCAACCGGCTGCTGGCCATCGACGAGCTGGTTAACCAGGGCCTGCCGATCGGGAAGATCGCCGCGATCTTCCGGAGCACCGTGCCGGCCTGCAAGCAGGACCAGTGGGTCTTCGCCTGCATCAAGTCGATGATCGAACGCAGCGAGGTGAACGGGCACCGCATTCCGCTCGTGGCGTTCGAAGATCACCAGGAGAAACTGAAGGAACTGCACAGGCGCTACCAGAAGGACCTGTCAGCGAACGGTGAGCGTGCGGAGCTGACCAAGGAGTCGCGGCTCGCGGCGATCATGCTCGGCTTCTCGAAGACCGATGTCCGTTTCATCGAGTCGGACTTCCAGTCGCGTTACCTGGACAAAGCTCTGCCCGTGGAACTCAGGCCCGAGCCGGCGCCGGCGACGGTGGCCATTCCAGGTTTGGGTGTCTCGGTGAAGGGCGCATCGGACGAGGTGGCAGCCGCCCGTGAACTGACGAACACCGTGCTCAAGGCGCGCACAGTCGAGATCACGCACACCAGCGGATACGCGGGTGAGCCGGTCGAGGAAGCTGCGGAGCTCAAGGAAGCGATGGACCAGGCCATCGAGCGGGCCGGACGCCAGATACAGCTCCGAAAGCGCAAGCAGGCTGCGCCGGACCGGCTGAATTCCGCAACGGCGGAGATTGATCAATGCATCACGGAGCTGGTTATGTCGCGCGCGTCCCGGGCACTCGACGAGGAAGCGTTCAATGATGCGCTTCTGAGCTTCCGCCGAAGCCTGCGCGGCCTCGCTGTCGAGACGTCCCGGACGGTCGAGGAGCAGAACGAAGGGGTTGCGTGGCTGCGCCAGATCCTCGAACTGGAGTCCTGAGTGGAAGAAACCGGTTCTAGCCTGGTCATCGGGTTCGACCTGACCCGGACACAGGCGAAGCTGCAGACCGTAGGCCAGTTCCGGGAGAACCTCGCTGGCCTTCTTGCTGCTTTCCCAAACGGCCAGATGACAGAGCGTCTTGTTGCGCTGATCCCGATCGACGAGTTCATCGGAAGTGTCGAGGCGCTGGCCGAGTGGCCAGCGCCGGAGTCGGTCGTCTGGGAGGATTCGTTCCGGAATCTGGTCATGGAGATGATCAGTGACGCGGAACGGTCGGAACGTCTCCTCGACGGTGAGGAAGACGACCTCGTCGTCCGCGAAGACGAGGTCGTCGACCAGCTCGAGCCAGGCTGGTCTGGCGACCTCACGCCGTTCCAGCGGCGAGACGTGGCAAAGCTCGTTTCGCTCGGCCATGGTGCGAACTTCAGCGTTCCCGGCGCGGGTAAGACCCGCGTGGCTCTGGCGGCGTTTTCTGCTTTTCGCCGGCGCCGCCGCGTACGGCGTCTGCTCGTCGTCTGCCCGAAATCGGCGTACGAGGCGTGGCAGGAAGAGGGCGAGAAGTGCTTCGCCGACACGCTCGATGTCCAGGTCTACGACGGCAGGTCGTCGTTGTCCGCGGACGTGCTGCTGGTGAACTACGAGCGCCTGGATCGATCGCAAGGGATCATCACCGGCTGGCTGCAGGAGGCGCCGACGATGATGATCCTGGACGAAGCGCACCGCATGAAGCTCGGGAGCGCCGGCGTATACGGAGCCGCGTGCATGGCCTTGGGCCCACTCAGCATGATCAGGATGATCCTTACCGGTACGCCCGCCCCGAACGGTCCCCGAGATCTCGAAAGCTTGATGGCTTTCGTGTGGCCTGGCCGCGGGAGGCGCGTGGTCACCAACGCGATCGACGGCGGCAATCTGATCCATGCCAGCCGTGTGCTCAAACCTCTGTACACCAGGACCACCAAGAAAGAACTCGGTCTGCCGCCGGTGTCGTTGAGCATGCGCATGGTCGACCTCCCTCCGCTGCACCGGGAGATCTACGACGCCATCGTCGGGCGGTTCTCTGCCAGGGCTGAGCGGAGCAGGTCCGGTTTTGATGCGCTCGGCCGGACTGTGCTGAGGTTGATCATGGCTGCGACGAGCCCGGCGCTCCTGGCCGAGGGGGCTTCCAAGTACGAACCGCTGTCACTTCAGGTTCCGCCGCTGGAGGTCCCGCCCAACGATCCGCTGCACCTGCTGCTCGGATCACTTTCCGAGTACGAGATGCCGCCGAAGTATCAAGAGGTGCTGGCAATCGTGAAGGAAAACGCCGAGCGGAAGCGGAAAACACTGGTGTGGGCCAGCTTTATCCGCTCCATCAGCACCCTCGAAGTTCTTCTAGCCGACTTCCAACCGGCTGTCGTGCACGGAGGCACCGTCGATCGTGAGGAACAGATCGAAGCTTTCCGCAACGACCCAGACTGTGCGGTGCTCATTTCCAACCCAGCAACTCTGGGTGAAGGCATCAGCCTGCACCAGGTCTGCCACGACGCTGTCTACGTCGACCGCGACTTCCAGGCCGGCCGGTTCCTGCAGAGCTTGGATCGTATCCACCGGCTAGGTTTGGCGCCTGACACGGAAACCCGGATAACCGTTCTGGCGACGCGCGGAACCGTCGACGAGATCGTGGCGATGAGGCTCGGGGAGAAGCTCGAGTTCATGGGCAAGCTTCTCGACGACGCTGCTGTCCAGCAGCTCGGCGACCCGTTCGAGGAGCCGTCCGTTGTCGCGGGCATGGACTCTGCGGACGTCAATGCGCTGCTCACCCACGTCCGGAAGCCGGACGCTAGCTGATCTTGGCCCGGTTCTGGCTGAACTTCTCGTGACGGTCGTGGTCTTCCTGCCCGATGAACGCCTTGAATTCACCTAGCCGGTAGGTCAAGGTCGAGTCGGATGCCCGCTCGTAGGGAACGTGGAAGTCACGGCGCAGCTGAGCAATACGTTCCTCCAGCTCGGCGACCCCGTTGCGAAGCTTGGCCCGCTTGATGATCACCTCGGCGGGGACGTATCCCCCCAGCTCCTGCAGAACCTTGTACACGGGGTCGTGGCTCGAAGTCTCGCGCGAAACGGTCTTGCCCTCGTGTTTGAGAGCCTTCATGATCGCCGTTCCCACGGCTTCGGCGACCGGAGGAGGGAAGGCATTGCCGATCTGCCGGTAGCGAGTCGTCTTCCGCCCGGTGAACGTCCACTCGTATCCGGGAAGCCAGCCCTGGATGCGGGCTACCATTTCGTTCGTCAGCTTCGGGCCAGGAGCTTGGTTTTTTTCGGTCCTGAACCGGGCGTCTGATGCCGGCGGGGCGTCGGCGAGGCCCATCGCATCGACGCTGAGCTCGGCCCAGGCACGCTTGGCTCTGGTCGGACCCAGATCGGCGCCGCCATGTTTTTTGGAACCACCGACGATGGTGGGGCCGATCTTGTCAGCGTCCTTTATCCACTGTTCGAGCCCTTCCCAGCCGTCCGCGCCCATGAGGTCAGCGATGGCGGCGCTGACAGTGAGCTGCTCGGCGACCGGCTCTGGCCACTTGAAGTACTTGGCGTCCTCTTCCTGCATGGCGACGAGGACGAACCGGGGGCGCAGCTGGGGGACTCCGTAGTCGCACGCGTTGAGCAGCCGCCACTCGGCGACGTACTTGAACTCGGCGAGGCGATCCAGGACGTACTGCCGGTAACCCGAGAAGCGGGGCAAGCTGAGCCCGCGTACGTTTTCGAGCATCAGGGCGCGCGGCCGGACCTTGTCGACCTGCTCGACGGCCCAGGCAAAGAGGTCACGTTCGTCGCTCGCGCCCAGCTGCTTTCCGGCGATCGTGAACGGGGGACAGGGAACTCCGCCGGCCAGCAATGCGACCTCGTGGTGCTCTTCGGGGTCGAAGACAGCGGGGTCGGCGACGTCGCCCTGCTGGACGATGTCGCGCTTTTCCTCGTTGATCTCGATTTGCCCCCGGATGTTCGTCCGCAGGGTCTGGAAGGCGTTGGCGTCGAGCTCGACGGCCAGGCGGTGCTTGAACCCCGCTCGGTCGAGGCCCAGGGCCTGGCCACCTGCGCCTGCACACAGCTCGACGACTTCGAAGGAGCTGTCGTCGGATGCGCGGGTCATCGGAGTCCTTCCGGGGGTGGCGTAGCGATGTGGCGCCTGAGACTATCTGGCGCATGCCGCGCCGTGTAACGCCCCCGGCAGCTGAGAACGAGGCGAAGCCGAAGCCCTACCCTGCTGCCGCGAACGAGGGCCGATCTCGCAACATGAAAGCCAACCGGCGAACCGACACGAAGCCCGAGGTGACTCTTCGTAAAGCGCTGCATCGGCTCGGTTACCGGTATCGCAAGGACTTGCCGATCGTGCTCGATGCCGTACGAGTCCGCCCTGACATCGTCTTCACCAGCCGCAAAGTCGCCATCTTCGTTGATGGCTGTTTCTGGCACGTCTGCCCCCAGCACGGCAGGCAACCGACGAGCAACGAGTGGTATTGGACGCCGAAGCTCCGGCGTAACGTCGACCGCGACAAGCTGGTCACCGGCGCGCTCGAGGAGGCTGGCTGGCAAGTGGTGCGGATTTGGGAGCACGTGCCGCTGCCAGACGCCGTCACGGCTGTCGAGAACGCGATCACGTAGGGCGAACACGCGTTCGATCCTAACGCTGACCTCTGGCAACGCCCAGCAATGCTTGCATGGCGTGTCGGTCGTACGGGTTGTCAGCCTTCGATGACGCGGCCTTCGATCACCGGATGCGGCTTCTCCTCCGAGGACGACGACGAAGGCGGCACCACCTCGCTGTCCACCACCATCACCGGCCCGCGGCGTTGGTTGGCGAACTTCAGCGCTCGCTTCTCCATCCGCTTCAGCCACAGTCGACGGGCCACCGCGCGTGACGGTGGCAGCATCAACAGCAACCCCAGGACGTCGCTGATGAACCCCGGGACCAGGATCAACACCCCGCCCAGGCCGACGAGCATGCCGTCGGTCAGTTCCTTCTCCGCCGACCGCCCCGCGCGGGATGTCTCGATGAACGCGCGCATCGCCTTTGCGCCCTCGCGGCGGGCCAGCCAGGAGCCGATGAAGGCGCCGGCCAGGAGGAGGCCCAGCGTGCCGAGCACGCCGACGGCTGAGCCGACCGCCCAGATCGCGGCGATCTCGGCGAAGACGTAGAGCAGGAACGCGACAGCCATACCGGGACAACGAACGAGCTGTCCGATTTGCTCCCGGCTCCGGGGGCCACCGGCTAGTCTCACCCATCGTGTCCGACTGGCTCCGCTGGTTCCTGATCGCGCTCGCCGTGCTTGCCGCGGTCGCGATCAGCTTGGGACGGCGGCGGCCTCGGCTCACGTTTCCGCAGGTCAGGGTGCGTCGCGGCATTGCAATGTCCGTTCTCGCGTGGCTGTTCATCGCGATCGTCGTCGCGGGTGGCACCGCCGGTGGGTTGCTGTGGTTCCTTGGCTGGCCGCACCTGCCGAATGCCGCTGTCTTCGACGTCACCCAGGTGCTCGACCTGTTGAAGATCGCCCTCTCGGTGGTCGCCGGGTTCGGTGGGGTTGTGCTGCTCGCCGTCAACTACCGCAAGCAGCGGGTCACCGAGAACGAGCACGCTCTCGCCGTCGAGAAGGCCAAGCGTGAGACCGTCCAGGGCTTCAACGAACGCCTCGGCACCGCCGCCGAACAGCTTGCTCACGATAGCCCCGCGGTGCGCCTGACCGGTGTCTACGCGCTTGCCGGCCTCGCCGACGACTGGGACGACAAGCGCCAGGTCTGCGTCGACGTCCTCTGCGGCTACCTGCGCATCGCGCCGGAGGTGGTGTCGCCCGGTGAGGCCGAGGTGCGGCAGGCGATCCTGCGGATGTTCCGCGACCGGCTCGGCCCCAGTGGCGGGTGGCGTCGGTCGCCCGTCGATTTCGACTTCACCGGAGTGACCTTCGACAACGCGGACTTCTCCGAGCTCCGGTTCGCCGGCTCGGTCGTGTTCGACCGAGCGGAGTTCCTCCGTGACCTGACATCCTTCGCCGGTTCGGTGTTCGTGGGTGGCCTCAGCTGTCACGGAACGCGGTTCGCCGCCCATCACACGACCTTCGCGCGCGCGTGGTTCACGGGGAAGGCCGAGTTCGTCGGCGCCGAGTTCGCCGGTCGGGAACTGAGCTTCCGTGGCTGGGAGGTCGCCGGGGGGCCGGTCGACTTCTACCGATGCCGGTTTCTCGCCGAGCGGCTGGACTTCTCGTCGCTCGGCCTCCAGGCCGGCGTGGTGCGGTTCGGGAAGCTCGACTTCGTCGACATCGAGCTGGATCTGCGGAACGTGGTGAGCAACTGGGTCGGCGACGGTGGCCTCGCCCGGCTGACCTTCGAAGACGTGCGGTTCCTTCGATGCAGGCTCGACCTGGAAACACATTCGTCTCACGAGCGGATGGTCTGGTTCGTCAACAGCGTGCTGGACACGGTGACGGTGGCGGTCGACGAGCTCGAAGAGCTCAAGCCCTGGCTGACCGCCGCGGAGCCGTGGTTGAACTTCCGTGACGTCGAACTCCGAGGTGGCACCGTCGTGCCCGAGCGATACCTGCGGCGGTCAGCGCAGCAGCGTCTCGATCATTGATCGCAACCCCAGCGCCAAGCGGTGGGATTCCCCGGTGCGCAGCAGGTGGAGCATCAGGTCGCTGTGCAACGAACCCAGCAGCAGGTGTGCGATCAGGTCCGCGTCCAGTGCCGGGGCCGCCGCGGTGAGCAAGCCTGCCACGTGTGCGTGCCACGACAAGTAGATCGGGCTGTTCAGGCGGTCCGTCGAGGCCTGCTCGAACGCCGCCATCACCGTGACGTTCTTCGTCGCCAAGTCGACCACCGCGTCGAAGAACGCCGCCAGCCGGGACGCCGGTGGGGCGCCCGGGCCGAGCGGGGGTGGGCCGTCGGAAAGGGCCGTGGACAGCGCTCGGACTCGCTCCTCCACCAGTGCGCGCATCAGGCCTTCGCGGTTGCCGAAGCGGTGGAACACCGTGCCCTTGCCGACGCCGGCCGCCTGTGCGACGCGGTCCATCGAGACGTGCTCCATGCCTTGGGTGGCCAGCAGTTCCTCGGTTGCGCGCAGGATCGCGCGGCGGTTGCGGGCCGCGTCGGCGCGTTCCATGCAGGCTCCTCGACAAGTTGACTGGCGGTCCATATAGTAGGCGACCGTAAGTTGACCGATGGTCCAGTTGCTGGGGAGAAACAACATGCGAGCAGTGGTGCAGCACGGCACTGGTGGTCCCGGCGTGCTGAAGGTCGAGGAACGACCTGAGCCCGCGCGCCGTGAAGGCGAGGTGCTGATCCGTGTCGGGGCGATCTCGGTGCCGTTCTACGAAACCCAGCTGCGGGCCGGGATGCTGCCCGGTGGGGAGCCCGCGGTGTTCGGGCACGAGGCCGCGGGCGTTGTCATCGAGGCTGACGATCCCGCGTTGAAAGGCAAACGCGTTGTCAGCATGTCCTACGTCGGCGGCGCCTACGCCGAAGTCGTCGCCTCTAGCAGGTACACCGTGGTTCCCGAGCACGTCTCCGCGGAAAGCGCGGTCGCCGCCGCCGTGCCCGCGTCGGTGGCCGTGGTGCTGCTGAGGACCGCGAACGTCGGCGATGGCGAGACCGTGCTGGTCGAAGCCGCGTCCGGGGCGATCGGCGGTTACCTGACGCGGCTGGCGAAGGACGCGGGCGCGCGGGTCATCGCGACCGCCGGTGGCGGGAAGGCCGTTCCCCGCGCCGACGTCGTGCTCGACCACGACGATCCGGACTGGCGAACCCAGGTCCCCGACGGGATCGACGTCGTCTTCGAGTCGATCGGCGGGCCGCGGGCGGCCGAAGTCCTGCCGAAGGTCGTGCCGCGTGGGCGGGTTCTCGCGTACGGCCTGCTCAGCGGCGAGTTTCCGGTGATCACGGTCGCCGACCTCATCCCGCGTGGGCTCACGCTGATCGGCTTCGGCGGGCCGGACGCCTACGGCAAGGACGCCGGCGCCGCCACCGGCGAGGCGCTGGGCCTCGTCGGTGACGGCACGCTGACACCCGTGATCGACCGGACGTACGCGCTCGACGACGTCGTCGAGGCGCACGCCCGCGTCGAGAGCCGCGAAGGCGTCGGCAAGGTCCTTCTCGTGCCCTAGCTCGGAATCTCGTCCAGGTACGCCTGCGCCTGGAGCGTGAACAGGTCCGCGTAGCCCGCCTTCGCCGCCATCAGCTGCTCGTGCGTGCCGTACTCGGCGACCTTTCCGTGCTCCAGCAACAGGATCCGCTCCGCTTGGCGCACGGTCGAGAACCGGTGCGAGATGTACAGCGTCGTGCGGCCCTCGGACAGTTCGCGCAGGCGTGCGAACAGGTCGTGCTCCGCCTGCGCGTCCAGGGCCGACGTCGGCTCGTCGAGGATCAGGATCGGCGCCTCGCGCTGGAACGCCCTGGCCAGCGCGATCTTCTGCCACTCGCCACCGGACAGGCTGACGCCCTGGTCGAACCAGCGCCCCAACGGCGTTTCGTAGCCGTTCGGCAGCCGCTCGATGCGCTCGTCGGCCCCGGCTCGGCGGGCCGAGTCCTCGATGTGGGGCCGGTCCTCGAGCCGGCTCTGGTCGCCGAGGCCGATGTTCTCCGCCGCCGTGCCCTGGTAGGTCACGTAGTCCTGGAACATCGCGCTGATCCGCGTCCGCAGCTCGTCCGGGTCGTACTCGCGGATGTCGACGCCGTCGAGGAGGATCCGGCCGCCGGTCGGGTCGTAGAGCCGGCAGAGCAGCTTGAACAGCGTCGACTTGCCCGCGCCGTTGCGGCCCACCACAGCGACTGTTTCGCCCGGGCGGATCTCGAAGCTGACGCCGTCGAGCGCCGGCTCCTCCGCGCCCGGGTAGGCGAAGGTCACCGAGTCGAACTCGATGTGACCCTCCACTGTGGACGGTATGGGCCGTGGCTCCGCGGGCGCCGTGATCTCCGGTTTCGTGCCCAGGAAGCGGTAGAGCGTGTCGAGGTAGAGGTTGTTCTCGTACATCCCGGAAAACGCCGTGAACAGCCCGGACACCGACGTCTGCACGGACGTCGCCGCGGCCGTGTACAGCGCCAGGTCGCCGAGCGTGAGCCGTCCGCCGACCGCTTCCAGCGCGATGTACAACGCGATCGCCGATCCCACGAACGTGCTCAGCAGGCCCCAGGACGTCGAGCTGATGTTGCGGTTGATCGTCAGCTTCCGCTGCCGCTCGTAGGAGACGACACCGAGCCGGCGGAACCGGTCGACGAAGTACGGGCCGAGCCCGAACAGCTTCGTCTCCTTGGCGTAGGTGTCCGTCGTGACCAGCGAAGACAGGTAGTCCATCCGGCGCTTGATCGGCGACATCAGGAAGGTGAGCCAGAACGCGCGCGAGCCGTACTTCGACTGCGAGATGAACGCCGGGATCGGCGCGAGCAACGCGACCAGTGCCAGCAGCGGGCTGACGGCCACCAGCAGCGCGATCATGCTGCCGAACGTGATCAGCGTCCGCACGAGCCCCAGCGCGGAGTTCATCATCGACAGCGGGCGCGTCGGCGCTTCCTGCGCGGCCTGGCGCAGCATGTCGTAGGACGCCGAGCCCTCGAAGTAGGCCAGGTGCAGCTCGCTGGCGTGCGCCATCACCTGGTGGCGGATGGTCAGGGTCATGCGTTCCTGCAGCAACGTCTGCGCGATCGACGTCACCGCGCTGCTGACCGCGGTCGCGACGAGCACGCCGAACTGGAACAACGCGACGTTGACGATGTCCATCGTCGTGCCGCGGTGCTGGATCGCCGCGACGACCGAGTCGAGCAGCAGCTTCGCGATGTACGCGGTCACCGTCGGCAGCAGGCCCGACAGCAGCGTGATCAGCGCCAGCAGGATGGTTAGGATCGGGCTCGCCTGCCAGGTCAGCTTCACGACCTTCGGCAGGCCGCGGACCGTGCCCGAGACCGACGTCTTCGCGCGTTTCAGCCGGGAACGCCAGTCCTTCGGCTGGTCGTCCTGCTTCGGCTCCGGGATGTCGACCGGGCCGGTCAGCCCGCTGTCCGGGACCGTCGAGATGGCTCGCCGCCGGCCGCGCCGGGCGATCGCGAACTCCATCCCGCCCCCACCACCCGGGATCATTCAGCCTCCAACGCGCCGTGCAGGAACAGATCGACCACCTGGCGCGTGGTGGGCGCGTCGTCGTCCGGGGCCATCCGGCGGCCGCCGAACAGCATGGTGAGGAACAGCGCGGCCAGGTGCTCGGGCGACAGCCGCAGCCGGTCCTTCTCGGGCTCGAACAGCTCGGTCATCGCGCCGCGCATGGCGGCCATCGACTCCCGGCGGCCGCCCTTCCAGCTGCCGCGCAGGCGCTGCTCGGGGTCGCGGTGCTTGATCCGGCCGGACGCGTGGAGGGCGCCCATCAGCGCGCCCATCCGCTCGAGGTGGGCGCCGAGCGCTTCGGCGGCTTCGACGAGCCGGTCTTCGAGCGGCTGGTCGACGGGGATCTCGGCGATGGCGTCGAGGACGTGGTCGGGACGCAGGGCTTCGGCCGTGCAGGCGTCGAACAGCTCGTCCTTGTCCTTGAACGCGCGGAAGATGGTGCCCTCGCCGATGCCGGCGGCGCGGGCGATCTGGCTCGTGGTGACGGTGGCCCCGTGCTCCATCAGCAGGGGCAGCACCGCGTGCACGATCATGCTGCGCCGGGCTTCGGCGCTCATGCCCGGCGCTCTACGCCGGGTTTCGGGTGCTGGTGTCATGCCACCAGTGTGCGGAGTGAGTGCTCACTCCGTCAAGCGAGTATGCCGACGGCGAAAGCCGTGAAGGCCTCCTTACCGGCCGTAAGAGCCGGTAAGGAGGCCTTCACGGACCTTCAGGACGTCAGTAGGTCATCGCCATGGCTGGGTCGGACAAGAGGGCGCCGACGTCGGCCAGGAACTCCGAGCCCTGCTGGCCGTCGACCACGCGGTGGTCGAAGCTCAGCGACAGCTGCAGCACCTTGCGGACCTTGATCTCGCCGTCCACGACCCACGGCTGGTCCTTGATGGCGCCGAGGCACAGGATCGCGGACTCGCCCGGGTTGATGATCGGCGTGCCGGTGTCGACGCCGAACACGCCGACGTTGGTGATCGTGATCGTGCCGTTCGCCATGTCCGCCGGGGACGTCTTGCCCTGGCGGGCGACCTCCGTCAAGGCGGTCAGCGCGCCCGCGAGTTCCTTCAGCGACAGCGAGTCGGCGTCGCGGACCTTCGGCACGATCAGGCCGCGGGGCGTGGCCGCCGCGATCCCGAGGTGCACGTAGTCCTTGTAGACGATCTCCTGCGCCGCCTCGTCCCACACCGCGTTGATGTCCGGCGTGCGCTTCGCCGCCAGGCACACGGCCTTCGCCGCGAACGTCAGCGGCGTGACCTTCACGCCGGCGAATTCCCGCGACTTCTTCAGCTTCTCCCGGAACTCCATCATCGGCGTGACGTCGATGGTCAGGAACTCCGTGACGTGCGGGGCGGTGTACGCGCTCTGCACCATCGCGGCCGCGGTCATCTTGCGGACGCCCTTGATGGGAACGCGCCGCTCGCGGGTGGCCGGGTCGTAGCCCGAGTCCACAGTGGACACAGCCGCGGCGGCCGGGGCGGAGCCGTTGGCCGCCTTGTGGACGTCGTCCCGCGTGATGACGCCGCCGTCGGCGGTGCCGGTCAGCGCGTGCAGGTCGACACCCAGCTCCTTGGCCAGCTTCCGCACCGGCGGCTTGGCCAGCGGCACGTAACCGCCCCGAGGTGCAGGAGCAGCGGGCGCGACGGGAGCGGGTGCAGGAGCAGCGACGGCGGCCGCGGGAGCCGCGCCCTTCCGGGCCCGCCGCTGCGTGACGACGGCCTTGGAGCCGTAGCCGACCAGCGGTTTCATCTCCTCTTCCTCGGCCGGAGCCGAAGCGGCGGCCGGAGAAGCGGCCGGAGCCGGAGTCGCCGCGCCGCCAGGGTCGACGTCGATGGTGAGGATCGGCGTGCCGACCTCCACCGTCTGGCCCGGCTCGACGTGCAGCTCCGTGACCACACCGGCCCACGGGATCGGCAGCTCGACGGCGGCCTTCGCGGTCTCGATCTCGACCACGATCTGGTTGACCGTCACCGTGTCGCCCGGCTTGACGTGCCACGAAAGGATGTCGGCTTCGGTCAGCCCCTCGGCCGTGTCGGCCAGGGGGAACTGCTTGAACGTTGGCATGACGCGGAATCCCCCTTACCAGGCGAGCGAGCGGTCGATGGTGTGCAGCACCCGGTCCAGGTCGGGGAGGTAGTGCTCCTCGAGCTTGGCCGGCGGGTACGGCGTGTCGAACCCGGTCACCCGGAGGACGGGCGCCTCCAGCGAGTAGAAGCACTCCTGCTGGACGCGCGCGGCGATCTCCGACGTCAGCGACGACTCCGACGGCGCCTCCGACAGCGCGATCAGCCGGCCGGTCTTGCGCACCGACTCGAACACCGGGCCGAGGTCCAGCGGCGAGAGCGTGCGCAGGTCGATGACCTCGAGGGACTTGCCCTCGTCCGCGGCCGCGGCGGCCGCGTCGAGGGCGACCTTCACCGTCGGGCCGTACGCGACGACCGTCGCCGTCGTGCCCTCGCGGACGACCTGCGAGGAGAACACCGGCGCCGGCGTGCCGGCGACGTCGATCTCCGCGCGCAACGCGCCCGAGTGGTAGAGCCGCTTGGGCTCGAAGAACAGGACCGGGTCGTCCGACTTGATCGCTTCCTGGATGCCCCAGTAGGCGTCGACGGCGTTCGAGATCGAGACGACCTTCAGGCCCGGGATGTGCGCGAACAGCGACTCCGGGGACTCGGAGTGGTGCTCGACCGCGCCGATCCCGCCGCCGAACGGCACCCGGATCACGACAGGCATCTTGATCTTGCCCTGCGTCCGGTAGTGCAGCTTCGCCAGCTGGGACGAGATCTGGTCGAACCCGGGGAAGATGAAGCCCTCGAACTGGATCTCGCACACCGGCCGGAACCCGCGCACGGCCAGGCCGACCGCGGTGCCGATGATGCCCGACTCGGACAGCGGCGTGTCCAGCACGCGCTGCTCGCCGAAGTCCTTCTGCAGGCCGTCGGTGATCCGGAAGACGCCGCCGAGCTTGCCGACGTCCTCGCCCATGATCAGGACCTTGGGGTTCTCTTCCATCGCCCGGCGCAGGCCGAGGTTGAGCGCCTTGCCGATGGTGAGTTTCTGGAGGTCGGTCATCAGTGCTCACCCGCCGCTGCGAAGCCGTCGAGGTAGGACAGGAACTCTTCGCGCTGCGCGTCCAGCACCGGGTTGCCCTCGGCGTAGACGTTGCTGAAGATCCGCTCCGGCGGCGGCTCCGGCATGTTGAACGTGTACTCGCGCAGGTCCGCTGCGAAGGCGTCGGCCTCGGCCTGGACCTGGTCGAAGAAGTCGTGGTCGGCGCCGCCCTTGCGGGCCAGGAACGCCCGGACGCGCTCGATCGGGTCCTTGAGCTTCCACTCTTCGAGCTCGTCGGAGAGCCGGTAGCGCGACGGGTCGTCGGTCGTCGTGTGCGCGTCCATCCGGTAGGTGAACGCCTCGATCAGCACCGGGCCGTTGCCGTGGCGGCACTCGTCGAGCGCCCAGCGGGACACCGCGAGGCAGGCCAGGACGTCGTTGCCGTCGACGCGGATGCCGGGGAAGCCGTAACCGCGGGCGCGCTGGTAGAGCGGCAGGCGCGACTGGCGTTCGGTCGGCTCGGAGATCGCCCACTGGTTGTTCTGGCAAAAGAACACGAGCGGCGCGTCGTAGACCGCGGCCCAGACGAAGCCCTCGTGGACGTCGCCCTGCGAGGTCGCGCCGTCACCGAAGTAGCAGATCGTGGCTTCGCCGTCGTCGTCGCCGACCTTGCCCTCGAACCGCTGCCCCATCGCGTACCCCGCGGCGTTGAGCACCTGGTTGCCGATGACGATGCAGTACGGGTGGAAGCCGTGGGCCTTGTAGTCCCAGCCGCTGTGGTCGGTGCAGCGGAAGATGCCCAGCAGGTCCTTCATGTCGACCCCGCGCGCGTACGCGACGCCGTGCTCGCGGTAGCTGGGGAACGCCATGTCGTTCTGCTTCAGCGCGCGGCCGGAGCCGATCTGCGCGGCCTCCTGGCCGAGCAGCGGGACCCAGATGCCGAGCTGGCCCTGGCGCTGCATCGCGTTGGCCTCGCGGTCCGCGCGGCGGACGAGCACCATGTCGCGGTACAGGCCGCGCAGGGCTTCGTCGTCGATGTCGTCGACGTACTTGTCGAACTGCGGCGACGGGACCCGCTCGCCTTCGGGGGTGAGCAGCTGAGTCAGCTCAGCGCCACCTTCGCTGGTCGCTCGCAATCCGGCGATCACCTGCTCGGGGGAAGGCTGGGCCGCGACGGCGGCCGGTCCATCTCCAGGCTCCGGGTGCGTCCACTGTTCGGACGGCATGGGCGTTGCTCCTCGGTGTCGGTGCCTCTGGCGGCCGCTTGTGGCGACCACAGCGACTGCACCGGCGGGGACCAGCGTTTCGGGTCTCCGAAGCGCTCGGTCACCGTCGGCGTTGACGGTTCACGCCGACATCCTGGCACGAAGGTCCACGTCTTGGTCAGACGCGGTTGCTGATTTGTTGCTGAGAAACGGGCTCTGAACAGGCAAAACGCTAGGAAGCCCGAGCATTGGACCTACGAGAGTAGGGCGTCGGTCCGCGCGTTCACCAGGCGTGGCCGCGTGCGTACGTGCCTGTGCGTGTGCGTCTTTGTGCCCTGCGGAGTCGACCTTGTGATGTGCCGCACGGCGGGATCTCCGTGGCACGATGGACGTCGTGGAACCGAAAACCGTGCGTGAATCCGTCGTGTCCGGCTGGACCGACGACGTCATCCCGAGCCTGTCCGGGCTGGTGGCCATCCCCGCCCTGTCCCCGGCGTTCGACGCCGACTGGGCGAAGACCGGGCACCTGGCCGCCGCCGTCGAGCACGTCCGCGCGTGGATTGCCGCGCGCGACCTGCCGGGCGCGACGATCGACGTCGTCGAGCTGCCGGACCGGACCCCGTTGCTGCTCGTCGACGTCCCGGCGACCCCGGGCGCGGCGGCCGAGGGCACCGTCCTGATGTACGGCCACCTGGACAAGCAGCCCCCGGTGGGCGGCTGGTCCGAGGGTCTCGACCCGTGGACGCCGGTGATCCGCGACGGCCGGCTGTACGGCCGCGGCTCCGTCGACGACGGCTACTCCGGCTACGCGGCGACGACGTCGATCGAAGCCGTGCACGCCGCCGGCGGCGAGCACGCCCGGATCGTCGTGCTGCTGGAGACCGGCGAGGAGTCCGGCAGCCCCGACCTGCCCGCCTACGTCGAGCACCTGGCCGACCGGATCGGCGAGGTCTCGCTGGTCGTCTGCCTCGACGCCGGTGGCAGCGACTACGAGCGGTTGTGGCTGGTCACGAGCCTGCGCGGGATGTTGCACCTGGACGTCAACGTCCAGCTGCTGGGCTCGGCGCAGCACTCCGGCGTCGCTTCGGGCGTCGTCGCGAGCTCGTTCCGCATTCTGCGAAGCCTGATCGAGCGCCTCGAGGACAGTGCCACCGGTGAGCTGCTGCTCGACGAGCTGAAGGTCGACGTCCCGGCGGACCGGCTGGCCGAGCTGGA
Organism: Amycolatopsis sp. WQ 127309; assembly: GCF_023023025.1. Lineage (NCBI taxonomy): Bacteria > Bacillati > Actinomycetota > Actinomycetes > Pseudonocardiales > Pseudonocardiaceae > Amycolatopsis > Amycolatopsis sp. WQ 127309. The sequence continues at coordinate 2,521,658 of NZ_CP095481.1, read as the reverse complement.
GGCCGTCTCGAAGGACTTCCCGGAGGCGCTGTCGAAGGCGTTCCCGCTGGTCGAGGGCGGTCGCGTGATCACCGAGGACGCGCTGGAGCTGATGCTCAACAACGCGTGGCGGCCGACGCTGTCGATCATCGGCGCCGACGGCTTCCCGAAGCCGGCCGACGCGGGCAACGTCCTGCGCGAGAGCACGACGTTGACGCTGAGCTTCCGCCTCCCGCCGACGGCCGACGCCGCGAAGGCGCTCGAAGCCGTGAAGCGGACCCTGACAACGGACGTCCCGTACGGCGCGAAGGTGACCTTCGGCGACAACCCGCAGTCGGAGGACGGCTGGAACGCGCCGGCCGAGTCCCCCTGGCTGACGGCGGCCCTGCGCCGCATCAGCGACGACGTCTTCGGCCAGCCGCACCGCGCGACGGGCATGGGCGGTTCGATCCCGTTCATGGGCCTGCTGTCGCGCAAGTACCCGGCGGCGCAGTTCCTGGTCACGGGAGCGTGCGGCTCGGACTCGAACATCCACGTGCCGGACGAGTGGCTGCACCTGGAGTACGCACAGCAGGTCACGGAGGCCGTCGCACACATCCTGGACGCCCACGCCCGCGGCTGACCCAAGCCGCACTTTCGCTGTGAAAGTGAGCCGGAGGACACCCCTCCACAACACTTTCATAGCGAAAGTGCGGTATACGGAGAGTTACGCAAGGCGGGTCAGGTGGACCGAGACGTCCAAAGTGGACTGCCCGCCCCCGGTGAAGATGCCCTTCAGCGGCGCCACGTCCGCGTAGTCCCGGCCCATCGCCACCCACACGTGCCGCGGCCCCACCGGGATCGCGTTCGTCGGGTCGTACGCCCACCAGCCGCCGGTCCAGACGTCGACCCAGGCGTGTGACTCGCCCTCCACCACTTCGCCGAGCTTCGCTTCCCGCCTCGTGTGCAGGTAGCCCGAGACGTACCGCGCCGGGATGCCGATCGCGCGCAGCATCACCAGCGTCACGTGCGCGAAGTCCTGGCAGACGCCTTCGCGCGCGTTCCACGCGTCCGTCGCCGTGGAGTGCACGCCGGTCGTGCCCGGCTGGTACTTCAGCTGCTTGTGCACCCATTCGCACACCGCCAGCACCGCCTCCGCCGGGTCGAGGCCGGTGCGCAGCGCTCGGGCCTCGCGGGCCAGCGCGAGGTCACGCGGGGTGTAGTCGGTCGGCGTCAGGTACTCCGTGCGGTGGTCGACGACCGTGTCGCTGCGCAGGTCCTTCCACGACGCCACGCGGATCGGCTCGGCCTCGTCGGCCGTCTCGACCACCGACGTCGCCAGCACGGTGAACTCCGTGTGCGGCGCGTGGAGGTCGAACGACGTCACGACCGTGCCCCAGTAGTCGGTGTACCGGTACGCGCGGGTCGCGGGCGTCGTCTCGATGCGCGTCGCCACCGTCGTCTGACGGCGGTCAGAGCGCGGGGTCAGCCGCGCCTCGTTGTACGACTGCGTGGCCGGCGTCGCGTACCGGTACCCCGTCCGGTGGGCCACCCGAAGCTGCCAGGTCACAGCGAAACCTCCGCACCGCTCCACGCCACCCACGGCGACGTGCTGAAGTACTGCATGGACACGGCCTCGCCGATCTCCTTGATCGACGTCTGCAGCGTCCCGAGCCGCCGCGGCAGGTCGGTCAGCAGGTCCGACGGGCGCAGGAACTCCAGTTCGCTGCGGGCCCGGCCGAGTTCGCGCAGCGCCTCGGTCTTCTCGTTGTTGCGTGACGCGCCACCGGTGTCGAGCCGCTGCAGGCACTCCTCCGCCTGCCGCAGCGCGTGGAACACCGACCGCGGGAACAGCGTGTCCCGCAACAGGAACTGCACGACGCGGCCCGCGTCGAGCGCGCCGCGGTAGGTGCGCAGGTAGGTGTCCTGCGCGCCGGCCGAGCGGAGCACCGTGATCCAGCCGGGCGACGACGCGCGGTCCGAAACCCGGGACAGCAGCAGCCGCACGACCATGTCGGCGCGTTCGATCGACCGGCCGAGCACCATGAACAGCCAGCCGTCGTCGCGGCTCATCGTCGAGTCGGCGAGGCCGGCGAACATCGCCGCGCGCTCCTCGACGAACGACAGGAACGCGTGCGGTCCCGCGCGCCGGGCGTAGCGCTGGCGGTCCGGCACCGCGTTCCACGTCGCGTTCAGGCATTCCCACAGCTCGGTCGAGACGACCTCGCGGGCGCCGCGCGTGTTCTCGCGGGCCGAGTTGATCGACCCGACGATCGACGCCGGGTTGTCCTTCGCGTACGCCACCAGCTCGGTCAGCTTCCAGACGTCGAGGGACTCGGTGCCCTCCGACTCGATGCCCAGGACGGCGAGCAGCTGACGGCTCGCGTGGTCCGAGTCGACGCTCGCGTCCTCCAGCAGCTGGTGGACCGAGACGTTGAGGATCCGCGAGGTGTCGTCGGCGCGTTCGACGTACCGGCCGATCCAGTACAGCGACTCCGCGTTGCGTGCCAGCATTTCGAACCCCCTAGCTCTGCTGTTGCTGCTGCTGTTGCTGCTGGGACAGAGACAGCTCGGGACCCTGCTCCGCGACCATTCCGTCCACAGTGGACACCGCGCCCAGCGCCGGTTGTTCCAGCTCGCGCTCGGCGGTGGACGTCCGGGAGGCCAGCACCCACGTGTCCTTCGAGCCGCCGCCCTGCGACGAGTTGACGACCAGGCTGCCCTCCGGCAGCGCCACCCGGGTCAGCCCGCCGGGCAGCACGAAGATGTCCTTGCCGTCGTTGACCGCGAACGGGCGCAGGTCGACGTGCCGCGGCGCCAGCCGGTCCTCCACCTTCGACGGCACGGTCGACAGCTGCACCACCGGCTGCGCGATCCAGCCGCGCCGGTTCGCCCGCACCTTCCGCCGCAACGCCGTCAGCTCCGCCGGCGTCGCCTCCGGCCCGAAGACGATGCCGTACCCGCCGGAGCCTTCGACCGGCTTGACGACCAGCTCGTCGAGGTGCGACATCACGTAGTCGAACTCGTCCGGCAGCCAGCAGCGGTAGGTGTCCACATTGGGCAGCAGCGGCTTCTCGCCGAGGTAGTACCGCACCATCTCCGGCACGTAGGTGTAGACGAGCTTGTCGTCCCCGACGCCGTTGCCGATGGCGTTCGCGACGACGACGTTGCCCGCGCGCGCCGCGTTGAGCACGCCGGCGATGCCGAGCACCGAGTCCGGCCGGTAGTGCACCGGGTCGAGGAACTCGTCGTCGATCCGCCGGTAGATGACGTCGACCTGGCGCTCGCCCTCGGTGGTCCGCAGGTAGACGACGTTGTCACGGCAGAACATGTCGCGGCCTTCGACCAGTTCGACGCCCATCAGCCGGGCCAGCAGCGAGTGCTCGAAGTACGCCGAGTTGTGGACGCCGGGGGTGAGCACCACGACCATCGGGTCGGCGACGTTCGCCGCGGCCGCCGCGCGCAGGGCCCGCAGCAGGTGCGACGCGTAGTCGCCGACCGGCCGCACCCGGTGCTGGGCGAACAGGTCCGGGAAGACCCGCGCCATCGTCCGCCGGTTCTCCATCACGTATGACACCCCGGACGGGTTGCGGAGGTTGTCCTCCAGCACCCGGAAGGTGCCCTCCTCGTCGCGCACCAGGTCCACACCGGACACGTGGATGCGCACGCCGTTGGGCGGGTTGATGCCGTACGCCTCGCGCTGGAAGTGCTCACACGACGTGATCAGCCGGCGCGGGAAGACGCCGTCACGCAGGATCTGCCGGTCGCCGTAGATGTCGGCGAGGAACGCCTCGAGCGCGCGGACCCGCTGCGCCACCCCGCGTTCGAGCTTCGACCACTCGGCTGCCTGGATCACCCGCGGCACCAGGTCCAGCGGGAACGGCCGCTCCTGACCGGACAGCGAGAACGTGATGCCCTGGTCGACCATCGCCCGGTCCAGCGCGAGCGACCGGGAGTTGAGGTCGTGCGCGTCGAGCGCCGCGATCGACTCGTACAGCGCCCGGTACGGGCCGCGGACCGTGCCGTCGTCGGCGAACATCTCGTCGTAGGCGTCCGCGTGCGGACGTTCCGGGGAGAGGTAGCCGTCGAACCGGGCACCCGGCCGGGTGATCCGGCGGGTCGTCGCCTTCCGCGCGCGTCGACCGGAGGGGGGCAGCCGGGGCGGGATCGCGTTCATGAACGACATCCTCACCTACGTGCCCACCAACGCGCGACACTCCCACGCTGGTTGAAGCGTTGCGAAACTTCGCTGTAACTCGACAGTGCTGTGCTTTGGTATGGATGAGTGGCAATATGCGTGCTCTCACGAACTGAGAACTACGAGGAGTGACGACGTGGCCCGAGGACCCCAGCTCAAGGCGCTCGCCCTGTTGCCGGCATTCGCCCTGGTCGGACTGACCATGGCCTGCGGCGCGGGTGGTAGCGGTGCCGGCGACGTCGGCTCGAGCAGTGCCGCTCCGGCGGGTACTGGATCGGGTGACGCAGGCACGGTCGCGAAGGACGACGCGCTCGCCGCGCTGGTGCCCGCCGACGTCAAAACCGACGGCAAGATCCTCGTCGGGCAGGACCAGAGCTACCCGCCGAACGAGTTCCAGGACAACGGCAAGGCCACCGGCTTCGACGTCGACCTCGGCACCGCCATCGGCCAGGTGCTCGGCGTGCAGATGGAGTTCCAGAACTCCTCGTTCGACGGCATCATCCCCGGCCTCGGCGCCAAGAAGTACGAGATGGGCATCTCGTCGTTCAGCATCAACGCCGACCGGCTGCAGTCGGTCGACATGATCTCCTACTTCAGCGCCGGCACCTCGCTGGCCGTGCTGAAGGGCAACCCGGACGGCCTGAAGGTCGACGACCTCTGCGGCAAGAAGATCGCCGTGCAGAAGGGCACCACGCAGGTCGAGGACCTCGACAAGAAGAACGCCGCCTGCACCGGCGGCGGCAAGCCCGCCATCGAGGTCACGCAGCTGCAGGCCCAGACCGACGTCAACCTGGCCCTCACCGCCAAGCGCGTGCAGGGCGAGCTGGCCGACTCCCCGGTCATCGACTACGCGGTCAAGCAGACCAACGGTCAGCTCGAGTCGGTCGGCACGCCGTACGACACCGTGCCCTACGGCATCGTGCTGCCGAAGAACAGCGGCGACTACGGCAAGGCCGTCCAGGGCGCGATCCAGAAGCTGATCGACAGCGGCGCCTACAAGAAGATCATGGACAAGTGGGGCCTGAACGCCGCCGGTGCGGTCACCAAGTCGGAGATCAACCCGGCCAGCTGAGATAGGACTTAGTTCGCGTGTCCAGTTCCTCCGAGGCGCCCCCGACCGGGGCGCCGATCGACGCCGAGCCCATCAAGGCCGTCCCGGTGCGCCACTACGGGCGCTGGGTGGCCGGCGTGATCATCCTGTTCATCGCGTTCATCGTGCTCCGCAGCGTGATCACCAACGACGCGCTGCAGT